>NZ_JBAVNZ010000067.1:0-13224 GCF_049691595.1 Bradyrhizobium sp. | reverse complement strand
GCGCCCGGCTCGGGCTGCCCAAAAACGCCGACGGCAAGCCGCCAATGGCGGTCGGCGTCGACCTGCGCGGCGAATCCTACGGGCTTCTGATCGACCAGATCGGCGAGGTCCTCAAGCTCGCCGACAGCGGCTGCGAGGAAAACCCCGTCAACCTCGATCCCCGAATGGCCAAGCTCGCCGGCGGCGTCCACAGACTCGACGGCCAGCTCATGGTCGTCCTCGATGTCGATCGCGTCCTCGAAATCGCGCCCAAGGCCGCGCTCGCAGCATGACGTCGATCGGCGCGCACCGCCCGTTCAGCAAGGAGGCTAAGCAATGAAAACATGTCTGGTCGTCGATGACTCCGGCGTCGTCCGGAAAATCGCACGCCGTATCCTGGAAGGCCTCGATTTCCAGGTCATCGAAGCCGAGGACGGCGCGAAGGCGCTCGAGGTCTGCCGGCGCGGCCTGCCCGAGGCGGTGCTGCTCGACTGGAACATGCCGGTCATGGACGGCTACGAATTCCTCGGCAATCTGCGCCGCATGCCCGGCGGCGATGCGCCCAAGGTGGTGTTCTGCACCACCGAGAACGGAATGGATCATATTTCCCGCGCGCTGCATGCCGGCGCCAACGAATACATCATGAAGCCGTTCGACAAGGACATCGTCGCCGCGAAGTTCGCGGAAGTCGGCCTGATCGAGCTTGCCGACTCGACGCTGGTCTAAAATCTCATCCTTTTGCCCTGAGAGCCTCCCGTGAATTTGCCCGATTACGAGTACTTGCGTAAACTTCTGAAGGACCGTTCCGGTCTCGATCTGTCGGCAGACAAGCAATATCTGATCGAAAGCCGGTTGCTGCCGCTGTCCCGCCAATGCGGCCTGGCCGGGATCAGCGAACTGGTGCAGAAAATGAAAGGCGGGTCGGCTTCGACGATCGCCCAGGTGGTCGAAGCCATGACCACCAACGAGACCTTCTTCTTTCGTGACAAGGTGCCGTTCGATCACTTCCGCGATGCGATCATGCCCGAGCTTCTCAAGGCACGGGCCGGCCGCAAGAGCGTCCGGATCTGGTGCGCTGCCGGCTCGACCGGCCAGGAACCATATTCGCTGGCGATGTGCGTGAAGGAAATGAGCGCTGCGCTCGCCGGATGGCGGGTCGAAATCGTCGCGACCGACCTCTCCCAGGAGGTGCTCGAGAAATCCAAGGCGGGCATCTACAGTCAATTCGAGGTTCAACGTGGCCTCCCGATTCAGTTGCTCGTCAAATATTTCAAGCAATCGGGAGAGTTCTGGCAGATCAATGCCGACCTTCGCGCCATGGTCCAGCATCGTCAGTTGAATTTGCTGCACGACTTTTCCCAGCTCGGGGTTTTCGACGTCATCTTTTGTCGCAACGTTCTGATCTATTTCGATCAGGACACCAAGATCAACATCTTCAACCGTCTCGCCAGGTCGATGGAAGCAGATGGTTTCCTGGTGCTGGGCGCGGCGGAAACGGTCGTTGGCTTGACGGACACCTTCAAGCCGTATCCTGAAAAGCGCGGTCTCTACCGTCCCGGCGGCGCGCCCGCCACGGCGGCAGCCGCGATGCCCAAGATCGCGGCGATGGCTGGACGCTGATGGCGGAAGACAGCAAGGTAACCGAGCGGGTGACATTCAGTCGGGGCTATGATGTCTGCATCATGGCCATCGATGGAACCTGGCGCCGGGATTGCCAGCTCAGGGCCATCTCGGATACCGACGCCGTGCTGACTCTGGAAGGTTCCATCCAGGGCCTCAACCTGAAGGAGTTTTTTCTCCTGCTGTCGTCAACGGGCCTCGCCTATCGGCGGTGCGAACTGGTTCGCGTCAACGGCACCCAAATGGATATTCAGTTCATGCGGGGCAAGAATGCGAAAAAGCGGCCGGGCGGGTCGTCAACAGGAAATAGCCGCATGAATGCCTGATGACATCCCGCCGGCCAGCAGGCAGCGGCAAGAGAAGAAGCCTCATATCGGTCATCGTACGGCGCCAGTTCCCGAACGCAGTCGTGCCGGGCGGCCGGTTCCGGGACCGGAACCAACAATGCGGGTTGCGCCTTGATGCGTCGGGTTCCAGCAGGACACAAAGCGCGGCGCCAATCCGAGTCACCGGCCTTCAGTGTCGCCCCCGCCTTCGGGCGGCCGAGCGATAGTTCCCGGTCGATAGCCGATCCGATCAGCTCCGGGCTCGCCCGGGCCTGATCGATCGGGGCACGAGATCCGGAACGATCGAACGGCAAGCGTCGCTTTGATCCTCGGGCTGATTCGCGATATGACCGCACGCCGCATTCTGCATGAGTCACCCTCCGCTGCACCCTACTTTTAGGCAATGCAAGTACTGCTTGTGCGTTAAGCCGTCGTCCCGTACGAATACGGTTGCGGGTACCGGTTGCGTATTGATTTGCGTGCCGCTGTGCGATTGCGCGTCACCTTTTCACCACGCTTGGACGATGATTCATGGCTGAAAAGCCTCTCTCTCGCGGCGAGATCTTCGTGGTCGACGACGATGCCGCCGTTCGCGACACCCTTTCCATGGTCCTGTCGGCGGGTGGCTACAAGGTCGTCTGTTTTGCCGACGGCGCCGCGCTGCTGGCCGTGGCGAGGACCAGGACGCCATCGTGCATCCTGCTCGACGTGCACATTCCCGGCAAGTCCGGTCTCGACATCTTGAAAGAGCTTCACGGCGAGGATTATCCCGCGCCGATTTTCATGATTTCAGGCCAGGGCGACATCGCCATGGCCGTCAGCGCCATCAAGAACGGAGCACTCGATTTCATCGAAAAGCCGTTCCGCGGCGGTGAAATCGTCGCCCGGCTGGATGAAGCGATCGGCGCCTATGCGCGCCGACAGACGGAGACCCCGGCATCGCGGATTGCGTCGCTGCATTTCCCCGGACGCGAACCGCTGACCAGGCGCGAGCGCGAGGTGCTGGAGCAATTCGCCTCCGGCGCGTCCAACAAGGAAGCGGGACGGCAGCTTGGGATCAGTCCGCGTACGATCGAGGATCACCGTGCCAACATCATGAAGAAGCTCGGGGCCAGGAACGCGGCCGATCTCGTGCGCATCGTGATGAGCGCCTCGCGCCAGGCCTGATCTCTCGTCGGCCAGCGCTCGAAACGGTTTCGAGCGAGGCGGCCGCCGGTCAGCGCGAAGAAAACCGGGGACTGCAAGCCGGCCCGGTTTGCTTCAATCAGAACCGAACAGGCTCTCTTCGGCCAGCGCTTTCCGGATCATGATGGCCATATCCGACTTGCGATAGGGTTTGGCGAGCAACACCACGCCTTCGTCAAGCCGGCCGTGATGGATGATCGCGTTTTCCGTATATCCTGAGGTAAACAGCACCTTCAATCCAGGCTTGATACGGGAGATTTGGTTGGCAAGCTGGCGGCCATTGATGCCAGCCATGATCACGTCGGTGAAGAGCAGATCGAATCCCCGACCTGCATTGACGATCGCCATGGCTTCCGCCGCGTTTGCCGCATCCAGCGTAACGTAGCCGAGCGAGTGCAGTTGGGTCAGCACGAAGTCCCGCACCAGCTTGTCGTCTTCAACGACGAGGATTGTTTCGTTCCCCCCTATCACCGCCGGCATCAAGGCCGCGCCGGTCGCCAATGATACCCCCGCGGCCGGAGGCAGATACATCTTGATCGTGGTCCCTTGGCCCTCCTCGCTGTAGATCGTGATGTGGCCGGCGGACTGCTTCACGAACCCGTAGACCATGCTCAGCCCGAGGCCGGTTCCCTTGCCGGGGCCCTTCGAGGTGAAGAACGGATCGAACACCCTTTCGAGCATCGCCGCCGGGATGCCGGTCCCGGTATCGCTCACCGCGATCATGGCGTAGCGGCCCGGCCGCACCTCGCTGTGTGTCACGGCGAAGCTTTCGTCGAGCACCGCCGAAGCCGTCTCGATGACAAGTTTGCCGCCGCGGGGCATGGCGTCGCGGGCGTTGAGGGCAAGGTTAAGGATGGCGGTCGCAAGCTGGTTGGGGTCGACGGTCGCCAAACATGCCTCGTCCTCAAATACCAGTTCGACCTCGACATGCTCGCCGAGCGTTCGCCGCAGCAGCTTCGTGGTATCGATGACGAGCGCATTGACGTCGGTTTCCCGCGGCTCGAGCGGCTGCTTGCGGGCAAAGGCAAGAAGATGCTGGATCAGATCCGCGCCGCGCGAGGCGGCCTCGTCGATCATCTTCGTGATCGCGGCGAGTTGCGGTTCGTTTTTCACGGCGTCGGCGAGGATTTCGATCGTCCCGGTAATGACCGTCAGGATATTGTTGAAGTCATGCGCGATGCCGCCGGTGAGCTGGCCGACGGCCTCCATCTTCTCGGCCTGCCTGATCCGTTCTTCCGCCGCGAGCTTGTCGGTGAGATCGCGCAGGAACCCGTTGAACACAAATCCGTCGCGGGTCTTCAGCGCGGTGACGCTGAGCTCCGCGGTGAGTTCCTTGCCGTCCCGCCGCCTGACCACCACTTCGCGGCGGCGTCTGAGCACCTGATCCAGCCCCGAGACCAGGAAGCGTTGCAGGTCTGTCCTGAGCGGCGCTTGCTCGGGATTTAGGGCGATCAGTTCGAAAATGTTACTCCCAAGCGCTTCCTCGCGCGGCCAGCCGAAGATGGTCTCGGCCTGCGAATTCCAGTCACGGATCGCGCCGCGTTGGTCGACCTGGACGAAGGCATCGAGCGCGGTGTCGATGATGCCGCGCGCGAGCTGTTCGCTCTCGCGCAACGTTTCCTGGGCCTGCCGGCGTTCGGTCATGTCGCGGCCGACGAAGAAATATCGCTCGACCGGTTCGGACCACGTTCCGAGCCAGGACAGCCAGACCGTCCGCCCGTCCTTGTGGATGCAGCGCGTATCGGAAATCTTCGAAGGCTCTCCGCGCCGCACCAGGCGCATTTCCCGGCGGGAATTTTCCAGATCGTCAGGGTGGATGAAGTCGACCGCGCTGCGACCGATCGCTTCCTCGGGCCGATACCCCAGTACGGCTTCGCAGCTAGGGCTGATCTGGACCAGGAAGCCCCGGGAGTCCATCACCAGGATCAGATCCTGCGACGTTTCGAAGATGCGGCGCCGCTCCTCGGTCTGCTGCCGGAGCGCCAGTTGAGTCTTGTTGCTTTCGGTAATGTCGCGAACCGTCTTCGATATGCCGATGGTCGCTCCCGAGGGCGCCTTGATCGGGGATATGCTGAGCGAAACTTCGACCGGCGTGCCATCCTTGCGCAGGCGCACGGTCTCGTTGTGTTCAATGCGCTCGCCCCGGCCGATCCGACGCAAGGTGTCCTGCACCTCCCTCAGCCGGTCGGGAGGCACGATGAGTGCGATGTTTTTGCCGATCGCTTCCGCAGCGGTGTATCCGAACACGCGTTCCGCGGCCGGGTTCCAGCCGGTTATCGTGCCGTCGAGCGACTTGGTGATGATCGGATCATTCGATGATTCCACCGCGGCACTGAACAGGCGCTCGCGCTCCGCCAGGCGGTCGCGCGCGGCGATCGTGTGCAGGTGCTCCTGCACTTCGCGTTCGAGCGCGATGGCCCTGGTATTTGCCTCCTGGTTCATGCGTGCAAACGTGCGCGCAAGTACCCCGGTCTCGCCGCTCGCATCGACAGGAATTGTGGAGGAATAGTCCCGGGCAGCGCCTTCGACGGCCGCCGTCAGTTGAACGATCGGCTTGGTCAGCGACCGCGCGATCAGCACGGCCAGCGCGGCGGCGCCGAGCACTGCGAGCAATCCGACGAGCAGGGTCGCGTTGCGGATCGCCGCGGCCGGCGCCAGGATGACGGCATTGGGGACGGTTTCGATGACGCCGATCCACTGCTTGCCCGCCAGAACGGCCGGGGCGAGGGCGATTCCACCGGGCCGACCGGTTTGATCCGGGGCAATACGCGTCGTGCTTTGTGTCGTTCCAGCGAGCGAGGCCAGGTATGGAAAATCAGCCGGCCAGCTGGCCGGCGCGCCCGGCGGCGACCCCAATTCGCGCGCAGGCTCCGGGTGAACGAGATAGTCGCCTTGTTTGTTGACAAGGTAGATCGCTCCCCCCGGTCGCGCTGACGCTCTCACGCGTTCAAAGGCCGGGCGCAGATCGACCTTGATGGTCACGATTCCCAGCCGGTTGCCGTCAGGCGTCAGCAGCGGCGCCGCGATCCGCAGCGTCGGAACCGGCGCGGACGCGAGGCCCTCGCCGCTGGCGTCCAGCTCGACCGGCGATACGTAGGTTTGATCGGCGTTCAACCTTATGGTGTCGTCGAAATAGGGCTGGTAGCCCTTCGGTTCCAGCTCCGGCTCCGGAACGACTCGAACCGCGCCATCCGGTCCGGAGCGGTTGACGCGGAGGATTTCGCGCTGACCGTCATCGAGGCCAACAATGCGGAACTCCGCATAAGCGGGTTTGGCCCGAAATTCCGACACGACGCGGCCCGCGATCCGTTCACTCAGCATCTTCTCGCTGATGCCATCGACAGGGTCGGTACCTCCAGCCAGACGTGCGCGGATCAATCCGGCCAACGCCGGGTTGGATCGGAGCCCGGCGATGTCGGCAACCGCTCCGGTCAGGTAGGATTGCAGCTCCGCTGCGACGAGCTGCGCGTGGATCTCGGTGCGATCGAGCACCCTCGGCAGAATCGCCTGTTCCAGGCCGCGATAGCTGAACCATCCGACCGCGGACACCGCGATCGCGACCAGCGCAATCATCGCGAGAGCAAGCCTGGTGGTGAGCGTCATTTTTGCTTGAGCGGTTCCCGGGTTCCGGTCCTGACGGCGCGCCGGACCAAACGAAATAATGGCATTTCACATCGGGGTCTGGAAGCAACCTTACGGGGCTGACAGGCCTGGATCGGGTGGGATACCGCGCGAGGCCGGATCGCCTTGGTCAAATCCGGCGCGGAACCCCGGAATCGTCCCGGATGGCCGGGTCGAGCCTGGTCGGGTCCGGCAATGACGGGCGTGAGCTATCCAGCCGCGCTCCCCGCCTCTCATCATGCCTCGCCCTTATCCGCCATTCCCGCGGCCCACAGCGCGAAGGCGTAGGCAATCGCGACTTCGTCGAGCCGGTTGAAGCGGCCCGACGCGCCGCCATGGCCGGCGCCCATATTAGTACGCAGCAGCACCGGCCCGCCGCCGGTCATGGTCGCGCGCAGCCGCGCGATCCATTTCGCCGGCTCCCAATAGGTGACGCGGGGATCGGCCAACCCGCCCATCGCCAGAATCGCCGGGTAGTCCTTGGCGGCGACATTGTCGTAGGGCGAATAGGACAGGATGGTGCGAAAATCCTTCTCGCTCTCGATCGGGTTACCCCATTCCGGCCATTCCGGCGGCGTCAGCGGCAAATTGTCGTCGAGCATGGTGTTGAGCACGTCAACGAACGGTACTTCGGCGACGATGCCCGCGAACAGTTCGCCGGCGCGGTTGGCCGCCGCGCCCATCAGCATGCCGCCGGCGCTGCCGCCATGGCCGACGATGCGCCCGGCGCTGGTGTATCCGGCTTCGATCAGCGCGCGCGCGGATGCCGCGAAGTCGTCGAAGCTGTTGGTCTTGTTCTCGCGCTTGCCGTCAAGATACCAGCCCCAGCCCTTGTCCGCGCCCCCTCTGATATGCGCGATCGCGTAAACAAAACCGCGGTCGACCAGCGACAGCCGGTTGGCGGCAAACGACGCCGGCATCGCCATGCCGTAAGAGCCGTAGCCGTAGAGCAAAAGCGGCGCGGTTCCGTCGCGCTTGAGATCCTTGGCGTGCAGGATCGACACCGGCACCAACGCGCCGTCATGCGAGGTCGCCATGATGCGGGTGGTGACGTAGTCCGCGGGATCATGGCCGGACGGGATTTCCTGCCGCTTGCGCAGCACACGCGTCCGGCTCGCCATGTCGTAGTCGTAGACTTCCGACGGCGTCGTCATCGACGAATAGGAAAACCGCAGTTTGGTGGTGTCGAACTCATAGCCGCCCATGGTGTCCAGCGAATAGGCCGCCTCGTCGAAGGCGATGGCATGCTCTTCACCGGAGGTGAGATCGCGGATGATGATGGCGGGCAGCGCATTGGCGCGCTCCAGCCGCACCATATGGCCGGCGTAGAGCTCGACATCGAGGACATAGATGCCTTCGCGGTGCGGGATCAGGTGGCGCCAGTTGGCCCGCTCGGGCGATGCCAGCGGCGCCGTCATCACCTTGAAATCGATCGCGCCGTCGGCGTTGGTGAGGATGAACAGCTCGTCGCCGCGGTCGGCGATCGAATATTGCACGCCTTCGCGGCGCGCCGCGACCAGAAGCGGCGGCGCCTCGGGATCGGCGAGGTCGATCAGCCGCTGCTCCGAGGTCTCGTGGTCGCCGCCGGCGATCACGCAAAATCTTCCGCTGGAGCTCTCATGCAGGTGGGTGAACCAGCCGGAATCCCGTTCTTCGTAGACCAGGACATCGTCGGCCTGCCTGGTGCCGAGGCGATGACGCCAGACCTGCATCGGGCGATGGTTGTCGTCGAGCTTGACATAGAAGAAGCTTTTGGCGTCCGCACTCCACACTACCGCGCCATCGGTTTCCTCGACCAGGTCGTCGCGGTCCGCGCAGGTTCCCCAATCGCGCACGCGGATCGAAAAATATTCCGAACCCTTGGTGTCGGCGCTCCAGGCTTGCAGCCTGTGGTCCGGTGAATGCCGGCTGCCGCCGAACTTGAAGTAGTCATGGCTGGCGGCAAGCGCGTCGCCATCGAGCACGATGCTCGCTTCGCCGCCGTCGCGTGGGCAACGTCCGTACATCTCGTGCTGGCCGCCCTCGCGGAACTTGCGCAGGTAAGCGAAAGGACCGTCCGGCGCGGGCACGCTGGAATCATCCTCCTTGATCCGCCCGCGCATCTCCCTGACCAGTTTTTTCTGCAAGGTTCCGGTGTGACCGAGCAGGCTCTCGGTGTAATCGTTTTCCGCCTCCAGATAGGTTCGGATATCCGCATCCAGGATCGACGGGTCGCGCAGTACCTCCTGCCACCTGGCGTCCTTCAGCCAGGCATAATCGTCCGCGACCGTGATGCCGTGGGTGGTGAACGAATGCGGACGGCGTGGGGCCACCGGCGCTGTCTGTGAGCCGGTCTTGCGTAGGGATTGTGTCACTCAAACCTCGTTCAATTGGCGGAGGGGGTCGCCGCGCTCGTTATATCGGTTCGAATCCCCGGATTGCCAGATGGGTTGACCGCGCCGCGCCGCTGGCGCCGCCGGATCGGTTGCAGGTGCCGCTCGAAGCTTCCCTGGCAGAAAGGCCGTCACCTCGAGGCGAGAGGATGCTAAACATTGCGTAATCGCGCGGCGGCGTTGCCGCCGAACATCGGAATCTGGTTGACGGCGAGCACCACGGCGAAGGTGATGACCAGCATCGCAATGCCCAGCACCGAAATCGCGGCGAGGTCGCCGCTCTCGTTGAGGTCGTAGATCAGCACCGAGAGCACCTTGGTCTGCGAGGTGAACAGCACGATCGCGGCCGACAATTCGCGCATCACGCCGATGAAGATGAAGCACCAGGTCGCGATCACGCCGGTGCGCAGCAAGGGCGCGGTGATGCGGAGCAGCGACTGCAGCCGTGTCGCGCCGAGAATGCGGCTGGCGTCCTCCAGTTCGGGATGGATGGTGGCGAACGCCGCCTGCAATTGCTGGTAGGCCGACGGCAGGTTGATGGTGAGGAATGCGATCAGCAGGATCCACAGCGTGCCGTACAGCACGAAGGGCGGCCGCGTGTAGCTGAGGAACAGGCCGACGCCGAGCACGATGCCGGGCACCGCGACCGGCGCGGTGGCGAGGAAGCCGAGCACACGCGAGCCCGCGATGACGCGGCGGGTGGTGACATAGGCGATGACGAGGGCGAGGATGGTGCCGATGGTCGCGGTCGCGGTGCCGAGGATCACGGTGTTCCTCAGCGCCAGCTGGGTCGAGGACAGTTCGGCGAACACGAACACGATGTTGTGCAGCGTGGCCGTCGCGGGCGTCACCAGCGTCGTCGCGTTCGGCGAGAACGCGGCGTTGAGCAGCGCGAAATAGGGCAGGAACACCGGATTGAGCAGCACCACGAGGCAGAATGCCAGCGCCGCCCAGCGCCAGCCCTTCATTTCGACGCGGCGCGGCGCGCCATATTTGCCGCCGACCACGGAATAGCCGCGGCGGCCGAGAATGAACTTCTGGGCCTGCAGCAGTACGATGGTCAAAAGCAAGAGCGGCACCGCGGCGGCGGCGGCCAGTTCCAGCTTCGGCGGATACTGGAACAGGCTCCAGATTTTGGTGGTCATGGTGTGGAAGCCGGCCGGCAGCGCCAGGATCGCCGGCGAGCCGAACAGCGTCATGGCTTGCAGGAACGCGATCAGGCTGCCGGCGACCAGCGCCGGCAGCGCCAGCGGAATGGTGACACGCCGGGCCGTGGTCCAGGCCTTGCCACCAAGGATGGCGGACGCGTCCTCGAGTTCGCCCGGCATGTTGTCGAGCGCGTTGGCGACCAGCACGAACACGAACGGGAACGTGTAGCAGGAAATCACGAAAATCAAACCGGGCAGCGAATAGACGTTGAACAGATGCGCATCGGCTTCCGCGCCGCTCACGAAGCGATAGAACTGGTTCAACAGCCCGCTGTTGGGCGCCGCCAGCAATTCCCAGGCGACCGCGCCGAGAAAGGGCGGGGTCACGAACGAGGCGGTCACCAGCGCCCGGATCAACTGCC
Organism: Bradyrhizobium sp.; assembly: GCF_049691595.1. Classification (GTDB taxonomy): domain Bacteria; phylum Pseudomonadota; class Alphaproteobacteria; order Rhizobiales; family Xanthobacteraceae; genus Bradyrhizobium. Next base: position 2,551 of record NZ_JBAVNZ010000067.1, on the reverse strand, counting down.
GCCCGGGCATATCGGTGCGCGACACCAGCCACCCGATCGGCGCCGCGACGAAGCAGCAAACCACCGCGGAGGTGGTGGCGATGATCGCAGTCGTCAACAGCGGATCGAGGAAATCCGGGTCGGTGAACAGGGTGATGAAATTCCGCAGCGTCGGATGCCGCGTGCGATCGGTGAAGGCATAGACCGCGAGCCACGACAGCGGCAGCACGATCAGCGCCACCAGAGCGGCCGCAAACAGCCACAGCACCGGTCTGGTCCAATCGATGCGGGTTTTGGAAGCGTCGATGCCGAGGGTCATACGAAATCTCTCTCGACGTCATTCCGGGATGCGCCTCTTGGCGCAGGCCCGGAATGACGACTTTGGTTAAGCGAACGCACCGTCACACCCGAAACAACTTCGCATAGCGCGTCTTGATCTCTTCGGTCATCGCTTCGACTCCAACCGGATCCTCCTGCATCAGCTTGATGTCGGAAATCCTGCGGCGTCCCGGCTTCGACCGCACCTGCGCGTGGACCGAATATTGCGCGGTGAAATCGATGAAGAATTGCTGGGTCTCGCGGCTGTGCAGCCAGGCCTGGAGCAGTCTTGCGGCATTCGGGTGCGGCGCGCTGGCAAAAATGCCGGTCGGCCCCGAGATCGTCGGAGTGCCCTCGGCCGGATAGACCGGCTCGACCGGCTGCCCGGCTTCCTTCAGCAGCACGATGCCATATTCGTTGCCATCGGCCATCACCGCGCGCTCGCCGAGCGCCAGTTTCTTCGGCGGGTCGGTCGACGACTGCACCTGCATCACGCGTTGCTTGGCAAGTTTCTCCATGTAGTCCCAGCCGAGCTCGCGCACGGTCTGGAAGGTCGCGGTCATGATGGTGCCGCTATAGGCCGGATGGCCCTTGACCATCTTGCCCGCCCATTTGGGATCGAGCAGGTCGGCAAAGCTTTTTGGCGCGTCCTCGGGTTTCACCAGATTGGTGTTGTAGGCGATCGACGACAGCCAGATCCGCGTGGTGGCGAACAGGCCGTCGGGATCGCGATATTCGGCCGGAAAGTATTTTGCCACGTCCTCCGGGACGAATGGCGCCAGCCAGCCGTTTCGCTTCCAGGTGATGAAGTGCGACGCGTCCGAGCTGTTGACGATATCGGCGGCGCGGATGCCAGAGGCAAATTCCTGGTCCAGCCTTTGAAACAGACGCTCCGAGCCGGAGCGCTCGATCTGCACCGAGATGCCGGGATAGGCCGCCTCGAACGCCTTGCCGAGCTTTTCGCCGACCGGAAGATCCATCGACGAATACAGGATCACCCTGGCTTCCTTTTTCGCGGCTTCGATCAGTTGCGGCGTGATCGCCGCCGGCGGCGGGGCCTCGGCGCGAACCGAGGACGCAAACACGCTGCCAAGCGCCAGCGCCGTCGAGCTCTTGAGCACATCGCGTCGGGAAAGTTGGCGCTTCATCGCGGGTTCCGCCTGTCTTGTCACCGGCTCAGCGCCCGGCAGTGTTCGGGCGGCAGCGTGAGCCAGACCTCGCTGCCTTTGGCAACGGCGGTTTCGGTCGGCGTGATGACGCGCATCGCCGTGCCGTCGGACGCTTCGACCATGTAGTCGCGGCTGGCGCCGAGATAGACCTGGCGCGTGACCGTGGCCTTGATCGCGTTCGCCGGCGATGCCGGCGCCTGCGTCGAAAGCTGGATGTCGTGCTGGCGGATCGCGACCGCGGCGCTCTGGCCAGGGTTAAGTCTTGCGCCGACCACCTGCAAGGTCGCGCCGGCAAACGAAACGTGATCTGCGTCCAGCGCGTTAGCCTTGATCACATTGCTGGCGCCGATGAAACGCGCGACGAATTCGGATTCCGGCCGGGCATAGATGTCTTCGGGCGTCCCGAACTGGTCGATCCTGCCCGCATTCATCACCGCGATCAGGTCGGCGGTGGTCATCGCCTCGGATTGATCATGGGTGACGTAAACCGTGGTGTAGCGGTATTGGTCGTGCAGCCGGCGAATTTCGAACCGCATCTCTTCGCGCAGGTTGGCGTCGAGATTGGACAAGGGCTCGTCGAGCAGGAGTGTCTCCGGCTCGACGATCAGCGCCCGCGCCAGCGCCACGCGCTGCTGCTGCCCGCCGGACAGTTCGCCGGGATAGCGCTGCGCCAGCGCTTCCAGTTTTGTGGTCGTCAGGATCGCCGCCAGTTTCTTGCCGATCGTCTCGCGGTCGATTTTGCGCAGCCGCAGCCCGTAGACGATGTTCTCGGTGACTGTCATATGCGGCCACAGCGCGTAGCTCTGAAAAATCATCGACATGTTGCGCGCCTCGGGCGGCAAGGTGCGCGCCTTCGAGGATACGAGGCGATCGCCGACGCGAATCTCGCCGGCGGACGGCTCGAGGAAGCCCGCGATCAGCCGCAGTGTCGTGGTCTTGCCGCAGCCCGATGGCCCCAGGAGGCAGACGAGCTGCCCGTGGTCGATCCGCAGCGAGACGTCATCGACCACCGCGAGCGTTCCAAATCGCCTGGTCAGGCCACGCAAATCAACCGACGCCAATCGAGGTCCTCCCTGTGGTTTTTG
>NZ_JBAVNZ010000066.1:0-15170 GCF_049691595.1 Bradyrhizobium sp. | reverse complement strand
TGCCTGATCACGTCGGGAATGGTGCGGCCCTCCGCGCGCGCGGAGAAGGTCAGCGCCATGCGGTGCTTGAGAACGGGCTCGGCGAGGTCGAGCACGTCGTCGATCGAGGGCGCGAGGCGGCCGTCGAGCAGCGCCTTGGCGCGCACCGCCAGCATCAGCGACTGGCTGGCGCGCGGACCTGGACCCCAGGCGATCAGCTTGCCGGCCTCGCCGCCTTCGGGGCCGGGACGCGCCGAGCGCACCAGCGAGAGGATGGCCTCGACCACGGAATCGCCGACCGGCAGGCGCCGCACCAGCCTTTGCGCGGTGATCAGGATCTCGGCGTTCATCGCCGCCTTGGCGAGCGTCTCCTCGGCGCCGGTGGTTTCGAACAGGATGCGCCGTTCGGCGTCGCGGTCGGGATAATCGACATCAATCTCCATCAGGAAGCGGTCGAGCTGGGCTTCCGGCAGCGGATAGGTGCCTTCCTGCTCCAGCGGGTTTTGCGTCGCCAGCACGTGGAACGGTTTCGGCAGATCATGGCGCGCGCCCGCGACCGTGATGTGCTGTTCCTGCATGGCCTGCAGCAGCGCCGACTGGGTGCGCGGGCTGGCGCGGTTGATTTCGTCAGCCATCAGGAGCTGCGCGAAGACGGGACCGGCGATGAAGCGGAACGAGCGCTTGCCGGAAGCGCTCTCGTCCAGCACTTCGGCGCCGAGAATGTCCGACGGCATCAGGTCCGGAGTGAACTGGATGCGCTTGGCGTCCAGCCCGAGCGTGATGCCGAGCGTTTCGACGAGCTTGGTCTTGGCGAGACCGGGCACGCCGATCAGCAGCGCATGTCCGCCGGACAGGATCGTCACCAGGGTATTTTCGATCACCCGGTCCTGGCCGAAGATGACGGTGGAGATCGCTTCCCTGGCGGCGCGGATTTGCCCGGCGACCTGTTCGGCCGAGCGGACGATCACGCCCTCAAGCTTTTCGACACTGTCTGCGCCAGCCATGTTCTTCTCCTTAACCGCGTGCTTAACCGTTTCATGCCGCCGCCGATTGCGCCGTCATGCCATGAGCCTCATGCTAAACGTGCACGAAGGCCATGTATTCGTTGAATTAAACTATCCCCACATTAGCGGTATTTAGGGGTATGAACGGGATCACGATGTGGCGAGAATCATGACCCGCTTGCATCTTGAGGATACGTGCACCAATCGTGCCAGATTGAGGCTGGCAAACCGTCAAGGTAAACAATGGCGAACGAAGGGCAGACCGGCAAACCGGGCCTTGAAGGCAAGGATCTGGAAGGCCTGACCGCTGCGGCCACCAACGCGGCAAACACCAACCCCGCCAGACGCGGGTTGCCTCCGGTACATCTGTGGAATCCGCCGTTTTGCGGCGACCTCGACATGCGAATCGGCACCGACGGTACGTGGTTCTACATGGGAACACCAATCGGGCGGCCGGCGCTGGTCCGGCTGTTTTCAACCATCCTCAAGCGCGAGGACGGCAAGCACTTTCTCGTGACCCCGGTCGAGAAGGTCGGCATCCGCGTCGACGACGCGCCGTTCCTGGCGGTCGAGATGCAAGCGGAACAGGATGACCGCGGCCGGCGCTTGCGTTTCCGCACCAATGTCGACGACTGGGTCGAATGCGACACCGGGCACCGCCTGCGGTTCGAGGCCTCGGCCGACGGTGGTCTCACGCCCTATCTCCATGTCCGCGCCGATCTGTGGGCCAAGGTCACCCGCGCGCTCTATTACGATCTGGTTGACATGGGCGAGGAGCGGGTGGTCGATGGTCAACCCGTGTTCGGGGTCGAATCCGGCGGCGCGTTCTTCGCGATGGCGGATGCGAAGCAGGTGAGGGACGCGCTTTGAACGAGCCGATGCTGAAGACGGAGCCGGTCGCGGTCAGCTCGGCGGAGTTTTTCGCGCGCAGCCGGGCGCGGCTGAATTTCGACGTTCCCGCCGGCCTGGTCGATCCCAACATCATTCCGAAGAGCGGCGATCAGGGCACCGACCGCATGCTGGAGATCATCGCGCGCGAACAGCCGGTGCGGCCCGCCGCGGTGTTGATCCCGGTGGTGGATCATCCGCAACCGACCGTGCTGCTGACGCAGCGCGCGGCGCATCTCAACGAACATGCCGGCCAGATTTCCTTCCCCGGCGGCAAGATCGATGCCACCGACGCCTCGCCGCTCGATACCGCCATGCGCGAAGCTGACGAGGAAGTCGGCCTGAAGCGCGAGTTCATCGAGCCGATCGGCTATCTCGATCTCTACGGCACCGGATTCGGATTTCGCATCCTGCCGACCGTGGCGCGGGTCAAGCCGGGCTTCAAGCTGACGATCAACCAGGGCGAGGTCGACGACGCGTTCGAGGTGCCGCTACAGTTCCTGATGAATCCGGCAAACCACCAGATCCACAGCAAGGAATTCCGCGGCATGGAGCGTTCCTATTACGCGATGCCGTTCGCCGAGCGCTATATCTGGGGCGCGACCGCGGGAATCCTTCGCTTGTTGTACGAGCGGATCTATCTGTCATGATCCGCCCGGTATTGACCGAGTTCGGAATTTTCCTGATCCCGTTCGCGGTCTATGCCCTGTTCCTGATCGCCACGCGTTCCGGCGTGCTGGCACAGTCTTCCTGGCCGGTGCATCTGGTCGCCAAACTGGTGCTGGGCTCGCTGCTGCTGGTCATCGTCAGCTTCCTGCTGCTCGCGCATTTTTCCGGCGCGCCGCCGAATTCGACCTACGTTCCCGCCCATATCGAGAACGGCAGACTGGTTCCCGGAGCCGAGAAATGAGCGAGACGTGTGTGCTGGCCGACACGCCCTGGCTCACCTCCGGTCCGGCCGCCCGCGTGCTGGCATTGCTCAACGGCGGCGGCGAGGAAGCGCGCGTGGTCGGCGGCGCCGTCCGCAATGCGCTCCTCAAGATCCCGGTCGGCGATATCGATATCGCCACCACCGCGATACCTGACGAGGTGATCCGCCGCGCCAGGGCGGCAAGCATCAAGAGCGTGCCGACCGGCATCGACCACGGCACCGTGACGCTGGTGCTCGATGGTCATCCGTTCGAAGTGACGACCTTGCGCGAGGATACCGAGGCCTTCGGCCGCAAGGCCAAGGTCGCGTTCGGGCGCGACTGGGTTCGCGATGCGGAGCGGCGCGACTTCACCATCAACGGCTTGTCGGTCGATGCCGACGGCGTCGTGCACGATCACGTCGGCGGGCTCGACGACATCGCCGCCAGACGCGTGCGCTTCATCGGCGATCCCGGCCAGCGCATTGCCGAAGACTACTTACGCATCCTCAGGTTTTTTCGCATTCATGCCGCCTATGGAACCGGAGATCCCGACCGCGCCGGCTATCTCGCCTGCATCGGCGGCCGCGCGGGACTGGCGGGCCTGTCGGCGGAACGCGTGCGCATGGAGATGCTCAAGCTCGTGATCGCGGAGGGGGCCGCGGTTGCGGTCACCGCGATGGCCGACGGCGGCTTGCTGCTGCCGATCTTCGGCGGCGTCGCCTATATGGGACCGTTTGCGGCGATGATCGCGGCGGAACGTGAACTTGGGCTCGCGCCGAGCGCGGTCCGCCGGCTCGGTGCGCTCACGGTTGCCGTCACCGAAGACGCAAGGCGCGTTGCGGCGCGCCTGCGGCTCAGCAATGCCGAGACCAGGGCGCTGGATTCCATGGGGCATCGCTGGTGGCGGATGGCCGGGATGGATGAGGCGAGGGCGCGGCGGCGGCTCTATCGGCTTGGCGAGGATGCCTATCGCGACCGGCTGATGCTGGCCTGGGCGCGGGCAGGGGCGAGCCACGACACGGCCTATTGGCGCGAACTTGCCACACTGCCGCAGCGCTGGCGGGCGCCGAAATTCCCGTTGAAGGCGGCTGATTTTGTCGCGCGCGGCATTGCCGAAGGCCCGGCGCTCGGCCATGTGCTGACGCTCGCCGAAGACGCCTGGCTCGCCGCGGATTTTCCGCTCGACCGGGCCGTGACCGCTGCAATCGCCGACCGGGCCGTCGCGCGTTTTACCCGCGACCACCGGCTGTAATTATCCCGCTCGGTTTTGCCGATATTCCGCCGATGCCCGGGAAGGCGATGCCGCGTGGCATCCGGCGGCACCGCAAGCGGAGTTCACGCAACCTTGCTCTTCCTGTCTTCGTCCTCGTCGTCCTCGTCGTCACCGTCTTCGTCGTCATCCGAGTCGTCGGGTTCGGCAGGTTCGAGGACGGCTATCGGAAGCGTTTCGCGAAACAGATCGCCATCTGCGCCCATCCACAGGCACTCGACGGTGTTCTCGTGGACCTCCGCCACCGTGACCGGATGCCCGCCCGATTTCAGGATGACGACATCGCCGGGTTTCAGTTCCATGATCTCTTCCCTCCGCGCTGACTGACGTAATTCGACAAGGTATCGATCTGTCATGACAGGCTGATCACCGTCAATCCTCTCTACCAGGTGAATTTGGCCTGGTGGAACAGCCCGTGCTGAACATCAACGGACGACGTCGGAACGGCACCCTGTCACGGCCATTTCACTTCCGGCGGCAGCGACGACAGGATCGATTCCACATTGCCGCCGGTCTTCAGCCCGAAGGTGGTGCCGCGGTCATAGAGCAGGTTGAACTCGACATAGCGGCCGCGACGCACGAGTTGCTCCTCGCGATCCTCTCGTGTCCAGGGCGTACTGAAATTGCCTCGCACCAGTTCGGGATAGATTTTCAGAAACATGCGGCCGACCTCCCGCGTGAAGGCGAAGTCGGCCTCCCAGTCGCCGGAATCGTGGTGATCGTAAAAGATGCCGCCGATACCGCGGGCCTCCTTCCGATGCGGCAGGTAAAAATAATCGTCGCACCATTTCCTGTACCTGTCGTAGTCGGCGACGCCGTTATGCCCGCCGCATGCGGCCCGCATCGCCGCATGAAAGGCGATTGCGTCGGCATCCTGCTGGGTCCGCCGCCGGTCCAGCACCGGCGTCAGATCCGATCCGCCGCCGAACCAGGCCTTCGTCGTCACCACGAAGCGCGTGTTCATATGGACGGCGGGAACGTGCGGGTTGCGCAGATGGGCAATCACCGAAATGCCGGACGCCCAGAACCGCGGATCTTCGCCCGCGCCCTGAACCTGGGCGCGGAATTCAGGGGCGAATTCGCCATGCACCGTCGAGCAGTGCACGCCGACTTTTTCGAACAGGCGCCCGTGCATGACGGACATCACGCCGCCGCCGCCGGGCTTGCCGCTGTGGTCGGTGCGGTCCCAGGGCGTGCGCACGAAACGCCCCGCGCCTGCGGGATAGAGCGAGCCCGGCGCATCGTCTTCCAGTTGTTCGAACGCCGCGCAGATGTCGTCGCGCAAGCGTTCGAACCAGCACCTCGCGCGCGCCTTGCGATCCTCGATCACGGACATATCCATATGATCTAACCTTGCGGGCCATAATAGGTGCAGCTCTCGTTGCAACTGTCGCGGTGAACGCTGACCCTCGTGATCCTGCCGGCCTGCTGCAGCCGTTCCCAGATGAAGCGCGACAGGTTCTCGAGCGTCGGCTGACCCAGCGCCTCGACCTTGTTCAGGAGCTTGTGGTCGAGCAGCTTCTGCACCTCGGCCATGCTGCGTTCGAGCAGGCCGAGGTCGAGCACCATCCCGGTTTCGGGATCGGGCGTGCCGCGCACGGTGACCTCGGTGCGGAACGAGTGGCCGTGGATTTCCTCGCTCGCCGCGCCAAAGGTCGTTCCCGAAAGCGTGTGTGCCGCCTCGAAGCGGAACGATTTCGTCAATTCCCACATCTTGAAGTCCAGCGTCCTATCTGATGCCGAGTGTCTTGTGCGTCTGCAAGCTGAGCCGCCATTGCGGATGCCGCAGGCAATACTCGACCGCACGCGCGGTGTTTGCGATCACATCCGGGCCGTCCATCGGCTGCAGCGAGAAACGCTCGAAGGACAGATCGGCAAAATTCTCCGGCGCAGCGTTCGCCTGCGGATAGACCAGCTTCAACTCGTGACCTTTCCGCACCGCGAGGTCCGCGCCGGCTTTCGGGCTGACGCAAATCCAGTCCAGGCCGTCGGGCGGAACGATGGTGCCGTTGGTCTCGACCCCGATGCTGAAACCTCGTGCATGCAGCGCCTCGATCAGCGGCGCGTCCACCTGCAGCAGCGGCTCGCCGCCGGTCAGCACCGCATAGCGGTCGGCCTTCGCGCCCGTCCATTGCGCAGCCATGGTGTCGGCGAGTTCGTCCGCCGCGGCGTAGCGGCCGCCCAGCGTGCCGTCGGTGCCGACAAAATCGGTGTCGCAAAACTGGCAGGTCGCGGTGCTGCGATCCTGCTCCCGGCCGCTCCACAGGTTGCAGCCGGAGAACCGGCAAAACACCGCCGCGCGGCCGGCATGGGCGCCTTCCCCCTGCAAGGTCAGAAAGATTTCCTTGACCGCGTAATTCAACGCATCCTCATCCCTGTTGTCGGAGCATGATCCCTCGGGTCGAGCCCGAGGGCATGCCTTCCGGAAAACTGGTTCCCACTTTTCCGGTTCATGCTCAAGCAACCGAACCGGTTTGCCGCAACGCCTCGCCCAGTGCCATGGCCGCCGACATCGCGACATTGAGCGAGCGCAAACCCGGCTTGATCGGGATCACCAGCCGCGCATCGGCACTGGCTGCGACTTCGCCGGTGACACCGGCGGATTCGCGCCCGAACAGCAGGATGTCGTTGGCCTCATAGCTGTAGTCCAGATAGGAACTCACGGCCCTGGTCGTGAACAGGATCAGCCGGTAACCCATTTCGTTACGCCATTGCGCGAATTTTGACCATGAATCGTGCCGCGTGACGGCGACGTGGTCGAGATAGTCCAGGCCGGCCCGACGAAACTGCCGGTCCGATACCGGAAATCCGGCCGGCTCGATAATGTGGGCGGCCACGTCGAGGCACGCACAGAGGCGAAGGATAGTCCCGGTGTTCTGCGGGATGTCCGGCTGAAACAGCGCAATCTGCATGGCGTGGCGGCTTGTGAAGTCCTGATGATTGTCCGAATAAATCGTCGTGAGGCGCGGATTTAGTGCATTGCACGCTTGCGAGCCGATAGCGGGCTTGCGCTCGTCCGGCAAGGGTGCCAATAGAACGATTCTGGACCGCTCGTTCCGCCGGATTGGGTGCGGGAGAGGCGGTTTTTCTGCCGCCGCGGGGGCCGCGGGCGCCGGCAGCCACCCTCGGCCGCGGTTGCGCGTCCGGGGCGGTTCCACCGGCTGCGGATGAGAAAGGGCTTGGAATCGTGACGACAGCGTCTTCGGCGGACCATCCGACACGCCGTGATTTCCTTTTTGTTGCAACCGGAGCCGTCGCCGCCGTCGGCAGCTTGGCCACGGTCTGGCCGTTGGTCTCCCAAATGAACCCGGACGCCGCGACGATCGCGGCCGGAGCGCCGGTCGAGGTCGACTTGGCGCCGATCGCGGCAGGGCAGGACATCAAGGTGTTCTGGCGCGGCAAGCCGATCTATATCAGCCATCGCACCAAGAAGCAGATCGAGGAGGCCCGCGCCGTGCCGGTCTCGAGCCTGCCCGATCCGCAGTCCGACGAGGCCCGGGTCAAGCCGGGCCACGACCAGTGGCTGGTCGTGATCGGCATCTGCACCCATCTCGGCTGTATCCCGATCGCCCATGAGGGCAATTACGACGGCTTCTTCTGCCCCTGCCACGGCTCGCAATACGACTCCTCTGGCCGTATCCGTCAGGGACCCGCGCCCGCCAACCTGCCGGTGCCGCCCTACCAGTTCGTTTCCGACACCAAAATCCAGATCGGCTAAGCCCGGACCATCCGGGACTTCAGCCGATCGCGTCGTCTTTCTTCCTCAGGATCGCATCAATGAGCGGACCATCCGATTTCCAGCCGACCAATCCCGCCTTGAAGTGGATCGAACGGCGCCTCCCGATCATGGGTCTCATGCATTCCTCGTTCGTGGCCTATCCGACGCCACGCAACCTGAACTATTGGTGGACCTTCGGCGCCATCCTTTCGCTGATGCTGGCCCTGCAGATCCTGACCGGCGTGGTGCTGGCGATGCACTATACGCCGCATGCCGATCTCGCCTTCAAATCGGTCGAGCTGATCGTCCGCGACGTCAATTACGGCTGGCTGTTGCGCAACATGCACGCTTCCGGCGCCTCGATGTTCTTCCTCGCGGTCTACATCCACATGTTCCGCGGCCTGTATTACGGGTCATACAAGGAGCCGCGCGAGGTGCTCTGGATCCTCGGCGTCATCATCTACCTCCTGATGATGGCGACCGGCTTCATGGGCTACGTGCTGCCGTGGGGCCAGATGAGCTTCTGGGGCGCCACCGTCATCACCAATCTGTTTTCGGCCGTGCCCTATTTCGGCGATAGCATCGTCACGCTGTTGTGGGGCGGCTATTCGATCGGCAATCCGACGCTGAACCGCTTCTTCTCGCTGCATTACCTGCTGCCATTCGTGATTGCGGGCGTGGTCGTGCTGCACGTCTGGGCGCTGCATGTCGCGGGCCAGAACAATCCGGCCGGCGTCGAGGCGAAGAGCGAAAAGGACACCCTGCCGTTCACACCCTACGCGACCATCAAGGACCTGTTCGGCGTCTCCTGCTTCCTGATCTTCTTCGCCTGGTTCATCTTCTACATGCCGAACTATCTCGGCGACGCCGCCAATTACATGCCCGCCAATCCCGGCGTGACGCCCGCGCACATCGTGCCGGAATGGTATTACCTGCCATTCTACGCGATCCTGCGCTCGATCCCGAACAAGCTCGCCGGCGTCGTCGCGATGTTTGGCGCGATCCTCATCCTGGCGTTCCTGCCCTGGCTCGACAACGCCAAGACCCGCTCCTCGAAATACCGTCCGCTGGCGAAACAGTTCTTCTGGATCTTCGTCATCGTCTGCATCCTGCTCGGCTATCTCGGTGCGAAGCCGCCGGAAGGCATCTATGTCATCGCCGGGCGCATTCTCACCTTCTGCTATTTCGCCTATTTCCTGATCCTGCTGCCGCTGTTGAGCCGGATCGAGAAGCCGCGGACGGTGCCGAAATCGATTGCCGACGACGTGCTGGCGAAAAACGGCGCCAGGGCGATGGTTTCCGCTGTTATCGCGCTGATGGTTGCGGGCGGGCTGTTGGTCGGCGGCGCGCAAAACGCCCGCGCCGAAGACCATCAGGAATCCCCGCCATCGGCGAAATGGTCGTTCTCTGGCCCTTTCGGCAAGTTTGACCGCGGCGCGATGCAGCGCGGCCTGAAGGTCTACAAGGAAGTCTGCGCGGCCTGTCACAGCCTGTCCTACGTCGCGTTCCGCAATCTTGCGGACGCCGGCGGCCCCGGCTATTCGGTGGCGCAGGTAGCCGCGTTCGCAGCCGACTACAAGATCAAGGATGGCCCGAACGACCAGGGTGAGATGTTCGAGCGGCCCGGCCGGCCGGCGGACTATTTCCCCCCGCCATTCCCGAACGAGCAGGCCGCGCGCGCGGCCAATGGCGGCGCATACCCGCCGGACCTGTCGCTGATTACCAAGGCGCGTTCCTACGAGCGCGGTTTTCCGCTGTTCCTGATCGACTTCTTCACCCAGTTCCAGGAGCAGGGGCCCAACTACGTCAACGGCCTGCTGCTGGGATATGAAGACAAGCCGCCGGCCGGCGTCACGATCCCCGATGGCTCCTATTACAACAAATACTTTCCCGGCCACGCCATCAAGATGCCGAAGCCGCTCAGCGACGGTCAGGTGACGTTCGACGACGGCGCGCCGGCAACGGTCGCGCAATACGCCAGGGACGTCACCACCTTCCTGATGTGGGCCGCCGAGCCGCACATGGAAGCGCGGAAGCGGCTCGGGTTCCAGGCCTTCGTTATCCTGATCCTGTTCGCCGGACTGATGTATTTTACCAAGAAGAAGGTCTGGGCCGACGCGCATTGAGCCTGTTCGACGGCAATGCAGATTCGGAAAAGCCCTCGCGGGGGCTTTTTTGTTGGGTTGGTTTTGCCGTCATTCCGGGTTCGATGCGACAGCATCGAACTACGATGTGCAATTGCACATCGGAGAATCTCGAGATTCCGGATATGGTGCCGACGCACCATTCCGGAATGACGTAAGTCCCGATTGCGTCCCGGCCGCAGGGCGGACAAAATAGCCGCCAATCAACACAAATAATTCCCGGAGGAATCCATGGGCACCCACATCACCTTCAAGCGCCCGGACGGCAAGGACGCCAGCGGCTATCTCGCCAATGCGGCGCGCGGCAACGCGCCGGGCGTGGTCGTGATCCAGGAGTGGTGGGGGCTCTCCGACCAGATCAAGGGGCTGTGCGACCGTTTTGCGGTGGCCGGCTTCGACGCGCTGGCGCCCGATCTCTACAACGGCAAGGTGGTGCCGTATCACGACACCGATGCCGCCGGCAAAGAGATGAACTCGCTGGATTTCATCGACGCCACCACCCAGACCGTGCGCGGCGCCGCGCAATATCTCGGCCGTAATGGCGCCAAGGTGGGCCTCACCGGTTTTTGCCTGGGCGGCGCCGTCACCATCATCGGTGCCACGAAAATTCCGGAGCTGACCGCGGGCGTGGTGTTCTACGGCATTCCGCCCGAGCAGGCGGCAAAGCCCGCGGACGTGAAAATCCCGCTGCAGGCCCATTTCGCCAACAAGGACGACTGGTGCACGCCGGCGGCGGTCGATGCGTTCGAGAAGGCGATGAAGGCCGCCGGCAAGTCGCTGGAGCTGTTCCGCTATGACGCCGAGCACGCCTTCGTCAACGAGCAGCGCATGGCCGTGCACGATCGCGCCGCCGCGGAGCTCGCCTGGGGCCGGGCGACGGAGTTTTTCCGGAAGCAGCTGGGGTGAGGCGAGCTATTTCCTTCGTCGTTGCGAGGAGCGAAGCGACGAAGAAATCCATTCTTCTCTCGCGTGCCGGCATGGATTGCTTCGCTTCGCTCGCAATGACGGGGATAGACCGAGCGCGCCCGCGCGCGTCGGCGTAATTGCCTCAGCCGGCCTTACTCACCTCATCCCACCACGCGCAGGTGCCCGACATCAGCCTGTAATTGCCTTCCATCACCTGCACCGGCGCGCGGCGGCCTTCGGCGGCGGCGCGCATCCGCATCTCGCGCGCGACCTCGCGGTCGGCGGGCGGCAGCCAGAGGCGTTCGTGACCCCACAGGCTCGGGCCATCCCTAAGTTCGAACGGCTGCCAGGTTTTTGGCTCGATCTCGCGGCCGCCCCAGCCGCATTCGATCATGAAGGATGACGGGCTCCTGGCATAGAACGACGTCATGAGGTCGTTGGTGTGACGGCCAAGCGTGACGCTGACGCGATCGGGCTCACTCAGCGCGACGTCGTAGGACTGGCCGACATCGTCGAGCGAAAACAGCTCCACCATCAAATGATGCATGCCGTTCCGGCCGGTCTCGATCAGCGCGAGGCTGTGGTGCCGCGCGTTGACGTGAAAGAAATAGGCGCGAAACGGCTTTTGCATGTAGTCAGAGAGCCCGAAGCCGAGCACGTCGACATAGAACGCCATCATGGGATCGATGTGTTCGACGCTCAGCACCGCATGTCCGAGTCCGAGCGGGCCGGTGCGGAATCCCGAGATCGAACGTCCGGGGCGAAACGGCGTGTCGTCGATCTCGGCGCCGTAAAATGCCTCGAGCCGATTGCCGGCGGGGTCGTGGAACGAAATCAGGCCAAGCACGCGGCGTGCGTCGGCCAAGGCCTGCGGCCCGGCGGTGACCGCGACGCCGGCTTCTTCCAGCCTGGCTGCGAGCTCATCCAGTGCGTCCGCGTCGGCGACCTCCCAGCCGAAAAAGCGCGCGCCCTCCGGCATCGCGCGGTCGATGACGATGCGCTGCTTGCGGTCGTCCATCCGGAAGGCGAGCAGCGAATTGCCGCGCTCCACCGCCTGCAGGCCGACCAGTCCGGTCGCGAACTGCCGCCAGTCGTCCAGATCGGCCGATCCGAACCCGGCATATCCCAGTCCCAGCAATGCCATCCGGCGCCTCCGCCTCATGTCGGCTCGCAGCGCTTCATATTTGCCGCTGCCTGCGGCAAATTCTACGCGCATTTTCGTCCTTTCGAACCCCTAAAGGCGGGCCAAAGGCCCGGTACAGAGGCCGGAAGCCTCCCTTGACATCGTCCCCGGCGGATGGTGTTTAGCCCCCATGAACACCGTCATCCGCCGATCCCGTCTCTGGTGGCCCACCTTCTAGCAGGTGGCCGGTGCGATTTCATTTTCCAGAATCGTCGAAGGTCGCCATCGCAGTGCGACGGTCCCTTCGCTCGTCCTGTGTGGCGCTCCCTCGCTAAGTCTCGTAAGAGGATCACATGAACAGGACCGTCTTCTCCCTGCCGGCCAGAAGCGAATATCGCACCCGTGGCGGTCTCGCCATCACGCGGATGGTCGAGCATTTCACCGGCGGCGCCAGCCGGCTCGATGACCTGATCGACCTGCTCGATCGCCGCCGCGGCGTGGTGCTGTCCTCGGGCACCACGGTGCCGGGCCGCTACGAGAGCTTTGACCTCGGCTTCGCCGATCCGCCGCTGAGCCTGGAAACCGCGGGCTCCGATTTTTCGCTTGCCGCGCTCAACCCGCGCGGCGAGGTGCTGATCGCCTTTCTTGGCGACGTGCTGCGCGAGCCCTGCGTGGTGGTTTCGGAGAAAAGCGCAACGAGGCTCGCCGGCCATGTCATCCGCGGCGCAGCGCCCATCGAGGAAGACCAGCGCACCCGCCGTGCCAGTGTGATGTCGCTGGTGCGCGATCTGGTGGCGGCATTCTCCGCCAATGACGATCCGCTGCTCGGTCTGTTCGGCGCCTTCGCCTACGACCTGGTGTTCCAGATCGAGGACCTCGTGCAGAAGCGCGCCCGCGAGGCCGACCAGCGCGACATCGTGCTGTATGTCCCGGATCGCCTTTTGGCCTATGACCGCGCCACCGGCCGCGGCGTGATGCTCGCTTACGATTTTGCCTGGAAGGGCAAGACCACGGAGGGCGTTGTGCGCGACACCGCCGAAAGCGTCTACGGCAAAACGCCGCGGCAGGGATTTGCCGACCACGCGCCCGGCGAATACCAGGCGACGGTTGAGACCGCGCGCGCCGCGTTCGCGCGCGGCGATCTGTTCGAGGCGGTGCCCGGACAACTGTTCGCCGAGCCCTGCGCGCGAACGCCGGCGGAAGTGTTCCAGCGGCTGTGCCGGATCAATCCGTCGCCCTATGGCGCGCTGATGAATCTCGGTGAGGGCGAATTCCTGGTCTCCGCCTCGCCGGAAATGTTCGTCCGTTCCGACGGACGGCGGGTCGAGACCTGCCCGATCTCGGGCACGATCGCGCGTGGCGTCGATGCGATCGGCGATGCCGAGCAGATCCGGCAATTGCTGAATTCGGAGAAGGATGAATTCGAACTCAACATGTGCACCGACGTCGACCGCAACGACAAGGCGCGGGTCTGCGTGCCCGGCACCATCAAGGTGCTGGCGCGGCGCCAGATCGAGACCTACTCAAAACTGTTTCACACCGTCGACCACGTCGAAGGCATTCTGCGACCGGGCTTTGATTCGCTCGACGCCTTCCTCACCCACGCCTGGGCGGTGACGGTGACCGGCGCGCCGAAATTATGGGCGATGCAGTTCGTCGAGGACAATGAGCGCTCGTCCCGGCGCTGGTATGCCGGCGCGATCGGCGTCGTGAATTTCGACGGCAGCATCAATACCGGGCTGACCATCCGCACCATCCGGATGAAGGACGGCATGGCCGAGGTTCGCGTCGGCGCAACCTGCCTGTTCGACTCCGATCCCGCCGCCGAGGACCGCGAGTGCCAGGTCAAGGCGGCGGCGCTGTTCCAGGCGCTGCGCGGCGATCCGCCAAAACCGTTGTCGAGTTTTGCGCCGGATGCGACCGGCTCCGGCAAGAAGGTGCTGCTGATCGATCACGATGACAGTTTCGTGCACATGCTGGCGGATTATTTCCGGCAGGTCGGCGCCGAGGTCACCGTGGTCCGGCACGTCCACGCCCAGCACATGCTGAAGCAGAAGAACTGGGATTTGCTGGTGCTCTCGCCCGGTCCGGGGCGGCCGGAGGATTTCGGGATCGCCAGGACGATCGGCAGCGCGCTCGACAAGAAACTGCCGATCTTCGGCGTCTGCCTCGGCGTGCAGGCGATCGGCGAATATTTCGGCGGCCAGCTCGGCCAGCTCAGCCAGCCTGCGCATGGCCGGCCATCGCGGATCCAGGTGCGTGGCGGGCGGCTGATGCACAACCTGCCCAATGAAATCGTGATCGGCCGCTATCACTCGCTGTTTGTCGAACGCGGCAGCGTGCCCGATGTGCTGTCGGTGACGGCGACCACCGAGGACGGCGTCGCGATGGCGATCGAGCACAAGAGCTTGCCGGTCGGCGGCGTGCAGTTTCACCCGGAATCGCTGATGTCGCTCGGCGGCGAGGTGGGATTGCGCATCGTGGAGAATGCGTTCAGGCTGGGTGTTGGGACAGGTCGCGGCGCTCGCAATGACGAATAGGAACCGAGACAAGCACCCATGACGTTTGACCACGATCTCAAGGCCACCGTCCGCACCATTCCGGATTACCCGAAAAAGGGCATCCTGTTTCGCGACATCACCACGCTGTTGGCGGACGCCCGCGCGTTTCGCCGCGCGGTCGACGAACTGGTGCAGCCCTGGGCCGGATTGAAGATCGACAAGGTCGCCGGCATCGAGGCGCGCGGCTTTATCCTCGGCGGCGCGGTGGCGCATCAGGTCTCCGCCGGATTCGTGCCGATCCGCAAGAAGGGCAAGCTGCCGCACGTCACCGTCAGCATCGCCTACTCGCTGGAATACGGCCTCGATGAAATGGAAATGCACGCCGACGCCGTTCACCCCGGCGAGCGCGTCATCCTGGTTGACGATCTGATCGCCACCGGCGGCACCGCGGAGGGCGCGGTGAAACTGCTGCGCCAGATCGGCGCCAATGTGGTCGCGGCCTGCTTCATCATCGATCTGCCGGATCTCGGGGGCGCCGCGAAACTGCGGGCGCTCGACGTGCCGGTGCGAACGCTGATGACGTTCGAGGGGCATTGATTTTTCTCAGCGCACCCAATTCTCCGCCCGTCGTCCCGGCGAACGCCGGGACCCATACGCCGTGGCCTTTCGATTTTGGGAGGTGAGGGTTGATACCCTTGTTCAACAACAAATGCCTGTGGTTATGGG
>NZ_JBAVNZ010000065.1:0-4073 GCF_049691595.1 Bradyrhizobium sp. | reverse complement strand
CGCTGGCGGCGGCAGGCCGTTCCGCCGGCGTGACCACGGCCATGACATAGGAGGTGCGGGTCGGCACGTCCATTTGCGACAGCGCCGAGCGCAGCAGCAACAACCCGAGCGCCACATACAGGTTGGACGAAAACGCTGCCAGGATCAGGAACACGCTGGAGGGAATGTGCGTGAACACCATGGTATTGACGAGGCCGACGCGCCTGGCGATCCAGGCGGCCACCGGATAGGAAAAGGCGCTCAGCGTGCTCGACCAGAAGAAGAACAGTCCCGCGGCCGACAACGAAAGGTCAAAACGCTGGAACAGCCAGAGCACCAGCAAAGATTGGGCGACAAAGCCGCCGGCGAAGGCGTCGACGCTGAACAGCGCGGCGAGCTTGTAGACCGTCGCGCGCGAGGGTCCGAGCGGCGCCTGCGGTGCTTTCTCGTCGGTCCGCGCGTGCGGGACATGACGATAGAGCGCCGCGCTCAAGACGCCCAGCGCAGCGTAGGCGTAGAACATCAGGCGGAATGCGCCGAGCTTCGTGCTTCCCACGGAGACGAACAGATCGGGCATGGAGGCGGCAAGCGAGCCTGCCGCCGTGCAGAGCGCCCCGATCAGGCTGTAGCGCGCAAAGATTTGGGTGCGCGTCTCGTCCGTCGCACTGCGCGCCAGCACCGCGTGCTCCAGCGGAACGAGGACGCCGAGATCGCCGCCCGACGGATTGATCGTGCCGACAAACGCGACCAGCGCTATCAGGACGAAATGCTCGATATTGGGGAATGCGAGGCCGGTCGCCGCCATCAGGCCCGCCCCGAAGATCAGAAGCGCGCGCAGGTCGCGGCGCGGCGCCATCCAGCCGACCACCAGGGTCAGCAGCGCCGTGCCCAGCAGTGACGCCGTCGCCACGATGCCGACCGCGATGGCGTCGTAACCCAGCGCCGTCATGTAGGCGGGCAGGATGATGATGGCAAAGCCATCCCCGAAGCCGCGCAACCCCCGCGCCAGATACAGCAGCGAGATCAGTGAGACCTCGGTCGAACGCTGTGGCTTGCCCGGGACGTCCGTCATTCATGCTTTCCGAAGCTTGCTTATCATCTTCTATGGCAGGGGCGTGACCGTCACGCGGTCGAATCGGGTCACGCTGTCGGACTTGGTCCAGAGCGCAATGCCACCGGCTTCCACGAAAGTCCTGTCGGTCACGGTGAACAGCGTTTTGCCGTCATAAGTGACGGTAAAGCGCTCGCCTTCGGCGCGCAGCGCGAGGGAATGCCACTCTTTCGGCGTGACCTTCAGATTGGAGCCGCCCAATTGTTCGCGCCGGCCATCGACGAGGCGATAGAACCGGACATTGTCCTCAAGCGCATTGGCGCGGACCACATAGTAATTGTCGGCGTTCCGCAGCCGCACGGCGATGCCGGCGGCCTGGTCGATCTTGCCCGCGACCGCCTTGAAGCGGATTTCCGCGTTGACGTTGGCAACCGACAGGCTTTCAAGGATCGCGAGCGGAAACCGGTCATCGGTGCGGTCGGTGCTGGTCTGCTCGATCGCGCGCCCGGCGACGGCGGTTGGATCAGCCGTAACGGTCCATTCGCCTTCTCCGCCCCGTCCGGTCCGCGCAAAGGTGAACCCGGCCGGAGGCGATCCTGGCGTCATGCGATCGATGGCAATCATGGTGGCTCCTGTCTGCGCGGACGCGGGCAATCCGGCCCACGCGAGGGTACACGCGACGAGAGCAGCGCTCAGATCTGATCTGATGAGGTAACGAAGCCTGGGCCCACCTCTATCCATGCGCCATCCTCGACACGTCGAGTGTGCGCAGAGCTTGGACGGAGGACCGTCTGACGGGGAGCCTGCATGCCCCCGTGGACGCAGGCTAGATCGGAATCGGAACGTTCGCAAGCTGCCAATGTGAGAACGGGTTGACGGCGCGTGGGAAACGATACGCATCAATGCTGTTTCACGAAGGTGACCTATCCTACGGGCTGGAGCCGTCATCGCAAATACCCCCAAACGATGTGCCAATCGAAGTAATACACGAGCCGCATCCCGTACATCGACGCGAAACCGAAGCGGCGGAGAAGGTATAGCTGGACGAGATTGATCGCCCACACGTGGGTCCAGACGTAGGTGTCAAGCCAGGAAAGCGATCGGCCGGCCAGTTCGAACCGCAGCTGATATGCGGGCTCCAGAAGCGACACAACGATGATGCACACCCAGCCGACGCGATCAGAGTCGGAGCGCGCAATCGACCTCAGGCTCGCGAACATGAGTGCAAGCGGCATTGTGTGGAAGAAAACCTCCACGACAAGTGCGACCGTCGGATAGAACAGAAGCGACCACGGCATCGGCACATTGATGACTTTGATGCCAACGAAGCGGTCGACGGTGACGACCGATATCGCAAACAGCGTGGCGAGCACGGCCGCGACGCCAACGCCGATCGGGTCACCTCGTTGACGCGTGCCGAACCAACCACTGGCCTGAAGAACTCTCAGAGAAATGACGCCGATTACAGCCGTCGCGCCGAATACCGAAGCGGAACTGAAGCCGGCGAAATAAGGTTCAAAGAACGAGCCGACGCCCCGGAGATCAAGCGCCCGGGCGGCGGCGGCCGCGACAAGCGCCAGAATGGCGAAACCCGCCAGCTGACGCCATTGTCCCGGTAAGGCTGGAGCGATCTTCAACATCTGGATTGCGCAGCAACGCTAGTTCGGGACGCCCGTCCGAGCGGTTTCCGAGCCGTATCCCTTGAAGCTCAAGAACAGGCCGATCGCGACGATAACCGCGAACATCGCGTAGCTCTCGGGGCTGCCATGGGCTTGCGGTGCCTCCGGCGCGATCATGCGATAGAGACCACCCAGCAGGAGCACCCAACCGGTGACGGTAATGAGGGTCGGCCATCCCCATGCCCAGCGATTGTGCGCGCGGACCAGCGCAAGGCCAACGACGAACAGGATCGTTCCGTTGAGATAGACGACCGGTGCAATCTGGTTCTCGAAGGAGCGAATGTTGAGCGCCTCGGTGGCGCCTAGCGCAACCAATGTGGGTCCTATCAATCCTGCAAGCTGTCTTGAGGTCATCGCAGCGCCTCCTTCCATCCGTCGCATCGGCCGATCGGAGTCGGTCCAACGGTCGGCACAAGAAGCATTTTTTGCTTGGCGGGCCCGCCGATGATTGATCCAGCGCAAGTGACGGCAGCTTCGCGCGAAACTCTCCACGATGGACGGATTAGCCCGGAAGTGGCCCTGGCCCCGGCTGGCGCATGCCTCGGCTGGCGGATTGACAGCCCGCGCGGGTTTCGCTGTAATGGCGGTATGGGGACCCTGCGATCTCCCCATGAGGCGACAAGCCCAAGCATCGCGTCCCGTTCTGCTTCACGAGGGCGCAACCATGTCATCCCCCACTTCGATATCGTCCGAAAAACTTTCCCGTCTGATCGGCACCGCAAGGACGCCGGTCCTGATCGACGTCCGTACCGACGAGGATTTTGCCGCCGACCAGCGGCTTTTGCCCGGCGCGATCAGGCGCAGCCACCAGGACGCCGCCGACTGGGCCAGGGAATTTTCCGGCCGGCCGGCGATCGTCGTCTGTCAGCGCGGCCAGAAACTGGCGCAGGGCACCGCCGCCTGGCTGCGGCATGCCGACGTCACCGCCGAGACCCTTGAAGGCGGGTTTGAAGGCTGGAAGGACGCCAAACTTCCGCTGGTCAACGCGGCCAGATTGCCGGCACGCGATGCGCGGGGGCGCACCGTCTGGGTGACCCGGGCGCGGCCGAAGATCGATCGCGTCGCCTGCCCCTGGCTGATCCGCCGGTTCGTCGATCCCGGCGCGGTGTTCCTGTTCGTGGCGCCTTCCGAGGTCACAGCCGTCGGCGAGCGCTTCAACGCCACGCCCTTCGATATCGAAAACGTGTTCTGGAGCCACCGCGGCGAGCTCTGCACCTTCGACGTCATGATCGAGGAATTCGGCCTCGCCACGCCGCCCTTGCTGCGGCTCGCCACCATGGTACGCGCCGCCGACACCGGACGGCTCGACCTGGCGCCGGAAGCGCCCGGACTGCTGGCGGCGTCGCTCGGACTGTCGCGGATGT
>NZ_JBAVNZ010000064.1:0-14125 GCF_049691595.1 Bradyrhizobium sp. | reverse complement strand
CAGCGACGTGGTCTCGATGAAGACCCGCGCCGACAAGAAGGGCGACCGTTTTATCCTGAACGGCAACAAGATGTGGATCACCAACGGCCCCGTCGCCGATACGCTGGTGGTCTACGCCAAGACCGATCTCAACGCCGGTCCGCGCGGCATGACCGCCTTCATCATCGAAAAGGGCATGAAGGGATTTTCCACCGCGCAAAAACTCGACAAGCTCGGCATGCGCGGCTCCGATACCTGCGAACTGGTGTTCGAGGATTGCGAAGTGCCGGAGGAAAACGTGCTGAGCGAGGTCGGCCGCGGCGTCAATGTGCTGATGTCCGGCCTCGACTATGAGCGGGCCGTGCTGGCCGCGGGCCCGATCGGCATCATGCAGGCCTGCATGGACGTGGTGATGCCCTATGTGCACGAGCGCCAGCAGTTCGGCCAGCCGATCGGCACCTTCCAGCTGGTGCAGGGCAAGATCGCCGACATGTACACCACGATGAATGCGTCGCGCGCCTATGTCTATGCGGTGGCGAAAGCCTGCGACCGCGGCGAGACCACGCGCGAGGATGCCGCCGGCGCCATTCTCTATGCGGCGGAAAAGGCGACGCAATGCGCGCTCGACGCCATCCAGTTGCTCGGCGGCAACGGCTATATCAACGACTATCCGACCGGAAGATTGCTGCGCGACGCCAAGCTCTACGAGATCGGCGCCGGCACCAGCGAAATCCGCCGCATGCTGATCGGCCGGGAGCTGTTCGAGAAATTTTCTTGAAATCGAACCGGACCGCATTAAAGCCGAATTTTGCGGTTTAGTCTGGATAGGCTTGCTCGTTGGAGTTGATCCATGAACCAGATGAGTGCTGTGCCCCAAACTCCGCCACCGATGCCGGTGGCGTTTTCCGGCGGTCGCGGCGGTTTCTTCCACCTGGTCAGGCGCGGCGCCGGGCTCGAACTCGTCACCCTCGGCTTCTACCGGTTTTGGCTTGTCACCGACATCCGCCGTCATCTGTGGTCGAATACGGCGATCGACGGCGACGCGGCCGAATATACCGGCCGGGGCAAGGAGCTGCTGATCGGATTTCTGGTGGCACTCGCAATCCTCGTGCCGGTGTACCTCGCCTACTTCCTCGCCGGCCTCGAAGCCGAGCGCGTCCAGGCGTTTGCCAGTATTCCCCTGGTCGCCTTCTTCTTCCTGTTCGGGCAGTTCGCGATCTACCGCGCGCGGCGCTATCGCCTGACGCGGACGGTGTGGCGCGGCGTGCGGTTCTGGATGGACGGTTCGGGGTGGGCCTATGCGGGGCGCGCGGCGCTCTGGGGCGTGGCGATGATATTCACGCTCGGCCTGATCCTGCCATGGCGAGAGGCGGCGCTCGAGCGCTACAAGATGGAGCACTCCTATTACGGCGACCTGCAGGGAAGTTTTGAGGGGCGCGGCGCGGAATTCTTCAAGCGCGGCTGGTGGCTGTGGCTGCTGGCGCCTGTCGCCATCTATGTGTTTCCGCTCGCGCCGTTCGTCTACGGCGCGTTCAAGGCGGTGGAATGGCGCTGGTGGCTGTCGGGCATCCGGTTCGGCGACGTGCGCCTGGAATCGACCTTGGGGCGTAGCCAACTGATCGGTCTGTACTGGAAGGTGACCGGCTGGATCGTCGTGCTGGCGCTGGCATTCGCAGCCTATCTGGCCTTGTCTGCGTTTCTGATCGCGAGCATGAGCGCAACGCCGTTCGACAAGTTCTTTGCGTCGCAAGCGTTTCTGAAGAGTATTCCACTACTGGCGCTGGCAGCCATCGGCTACCTCGCGTTCGTGCTGACGGTCAACGTGGTGATGCGGGTCTATCTGATGCGCGATCTCTGGGTCAGGGTGCTGGCATCGACGATCGTGCACAACATCGAGGCGGCGGCGAATGTTTCAGCGAGGGGAGAATTGGCCAATGCGCTGGGCGAAGGTTTTGCCGACGGACTCGATGTCGCCGGATTCTAGCCGATGAATCGGCCGGGCGGTTCGGCGGTTTACTTCGACGGGATGTCGAACAAGCGGCGTGCGGTCACGCTGGGCTTCGCCGATACGATGGAAATCAACGAGGATGGGCAAACGCTTGCGGCGTGGGCCTATGCCGATATCCGCCGCGCCGACAGCCCTGTCGGCACGCTGCGGCTGAGCTGCCTCACGGCATCGCCGCTGGCGCGGCTCGAGCTGCGCGACCCGGCAGTCGCGGCCGAGCTGGTGTCCCGCTGCGCCAGGCTTGATGAGGACCTGCCCGGTCGCCGCGGGGTTGCGGCCATCGTCGGCTGGTCGCTCGCGGCCACGGCGTCGATTATCGCCGTCGTGCTGTTTGGCGTTCCGCTCGCCGCCGATCGCCTGACGCCGCTGGTGCCCGAGGCCTTCGAACGGCGGCTTGGCGAAGTTGCGGAGGGACAGGTGAAGATGCTGTTTGGCGGCAAGGTTTGCGATCATGCGGCCGGCCAGCAGGCCTTCGCCAAGCTCGTCAATGCCATTCGCGAATCCGCGGGGTTGGATCCATCGGTGCAATCCGGCGTGCTGTCGACGCCGATCCCCAACGCCTTCGCGCTGCCGGGCGGCAAGGTCTATCTGTTCGACGGATTGCTGGCCAAGGCGGAGAATGCCGACGAAATTGCGGGCGTCCTGGCCCATGAACTCGGTCATCTCAGAAATCGCGACAGCCTGCGCGGCTTGATTCACGACGGCGGCACGTCGTTTCTGATCGGCTTGCTGTTGGGCGACGTCACCGGCTCAGGGGCGCTGATCTTTACTTCCCGTACGCTTGTGACGGCGTCCTATTCACGCGATGCCGAGCAAAATGCCGATAGCTTCGCCATCGATGCCATGCACCGGCTCGGCCGGCCGGCGCAACCGATGGGCGAGTTGATGTTTCGCGTCACCGGAAAGGAAGGCGACAGCGGCCTGTCCATCGTCTCAAGCCATCCGTTGACCGAGGACCGCCTGGCGCGGATGAGCCGCGAGGACCGGCCGGCCAGCGGGCCGCCGCTGCTGACGCCCGAGGAATGGCGGGCCTTGAAATCGATCTGCGATCCGAATCCAAGACCTTGATGGCTTGTTTCGTCTTGCTATCTTTCGGCGGTCTTGTGCGAGCCTGCCGCGGACGCCGGCACGGACGCCGCGGTGACCGGCAGCACGTCCCAAACCGTCTTCATGGCGGCGAACGCCTGCGAAATCGCCGGCTCATGACGCCGCGATGTCAGGCAGGCAAAGCTGAGGTCGCAGGTCAACATAACCTTGTCGGCGATGATGTAGTTTCGCTTGCGCATATGGCGTTGTTCGAGAACGCGGTCGCGGGCAAGGCTGAGGCAGACGCCGGATTCGACGAAATCGATCATGGCTTCTTCCTGGTCGGCAAACGCAACGCGCTTTGGCAACGCGCCGAACTGCCGGAAGATGTCATCGAGAAGCCGCCGATGCGCCGAGGCCGGCGGCGTCGCAAGCCACGGCAGGGAGGCGAGGTCCGCCCAATCCTTGCCCATGACCTTGTGGCGCCATTCCGACGGCGCAATCACGCGATAATCAAAACTCATCAGCGGCGCGAGCAGGAATTTTCCGCCTTCGATCTTGCGCTCCGAAAGAGCCGGGGCGGCGAGGGATTTCGGCGGTGTCGCGTCGATGTAATATCCGACGTCGAGTTCGCCCTTGCCGATCTGGCCCAGCACGATATCGGTCATGCCGTGGCGAAGGAAAACCTCTGTCTTCTTCGACGACTCGGTCAGGCTTCGCACGAATGGCCCGAGGCGGGTAAACTCCGGATCCAGGATCGTGCCGACGCGGAGCGTTCCCCGGATCGATTGCTTCAGCGAGTCCGCCATCGCTCGGAAATCGGAGGATGCGGATACCGCCTTGTGCGCCAGCGGAAGCAGGGCGGCGCCCGCTTCGGTCAGGGTAAACCCGCCCGGCGTGCGGTTAAAAAGCTGCAGGCCGGTACTTGCTTCCAGCCCCTTGAGCTGCAGACTGACCGCAGGCTGGGTAAGATTCAACAGGGCGGCTGCGCGCGAAACGGTGCCTTCGCGGGCCACCGTAATGAAACAGCGCAGGGCCTGGATACGCGGGAGATCATTCATTTGAAAAGCTTATACCACCTTACCAAGAACTCATTAGACAGGAAATACCCCTGTAAGTCACAATTTTTTGCCAGCAAAACTCTGCGTTGTCGCTGGCCAATGACCCGACCGCAGTACCGATTTGCGAGGGCCGCAACGGAGAGACTGACGAAAATGATGCCACGTCCACTGCTTGGCCGCTGTCGCGGCGGCTTTGCCCGGATCGCTGCCGGAGCTGCGGTTGCTGCCTTGCTGGCAGGCGCGCTCGCTCCGGCTTCGGCCGACAATTATCCCGAGCGGCCTGTTCAGCTGGTGGTGCCCGCCGGCCCCGGCAGCAGCACCGACACGATCATGCGGTCGCTGGCGCAGGCCGCCGCTCCCTTGCTCGGCCAGTCCATCGTGATCCTGAACAAGCCCGGCGCCAGCGGGACCATCGGCGTCAGCTATGTCACCCGATCGGAGCCCGATGGCTACACGATCGGCGGCGTGCCGAGCGGGGCCATCACCATGGCCCCGCATGTCGCGGCGGCAAGCTTCCAGCCGGGCGACTACCGGGTCGTCGCCATGATCACGCAGGCGGCCGGCGTGCTATGCGTCAAGCCGGATTTTCCGGCGAAGAATGCCGTCGAATTTCTCGCCTTGTTGCGCGACAATCCCGACAAATACACCTACGGCTCGGACGGCGTCGGTGGTTTCGTCCAGTTCTCCACCGCGCGAATTTTCGATCTGGCCGGCATCCGCCAGCGGATCATTCCTTTTTCCGGGGCCGACCAGACGGTGACCGCGCTCATCGCGGGAACGATCGACATCTACGGCGGCGCCATCGCCACCATCGCCCCCTTTGTCGCCGACGGGAAGGCGAAATGCCTGCTGCTGACGACGGCGCGCAGATTTGCCGCACTTCCCAATGTCGAGAGTCTCGAAGATGTGAAGATGGCGCAAGCCCAGACGCTGCTGTGGCGGGCCGTCATCGCGCCGCGCGACATACCGCAGGATCGTTTCGAGAAGCTGCGCGACGTGCTGACCAAAGCCGCCATGAGTCCCGAATTCAGGGCGATGGCCGAGAAACGCGGCGAGGAGGTCTGGGCGATCAGCGCGGAGGACGCGCTCAAATATGCCCAGGGTGAATTCATCCAGATGGAGCAGCTCGCAAGAGAGCTCCGTTTGAAGCAGAACTGACGGGGCAGCGGATGCCGACCGTCAAAGGCAGCGACGGCGCCAATTTGCACTACGCAGTTCACGACTACACCGACCGCTGGCGCAAGGCCAACACCATGATTCTGATCCACGGATTCGCACGCTCCGGCGATTTCTGGTTCGGCATGATCCCTTATCTGGCCCGTTTCTACCGCGTGATTTGTCCGGACCTGCGCGGTCTCGGCAAGTCGCTGCCGCTTGCCGATCCGGCCAACGCCATTTCTATCGATGCCTATATCGGGGATATCGAGGCTGTTGCCGATCATGCCGGAGCCGAGAACTTTCATCTGGTGGGCGAAGCGATCGGCGGTGCGATCACGTTGATCTTCGCGGCCGAGCGGCCGCGGCGGGTCCGAACGCTGTCGGTTCTTGCGCCGGCGGTCTGGGCCAACGACTGGATCCGAAACGCCTATGCGGTCGGATATCCGAGCTGGGTTGAGGCAATCCGGGCGCTCGGCGTCGAAGGCTGGGTGCGTAAATCGAACACGCTGGCGCGGTTTCCCGCCGGTTTCGATCCCGCGTTCATGGATTGGTACGCCAGGGAAGTCGGCAAGGCCGATGTCGAAGTCGTCGCCGCGATGGTCAATTTTGCCGGCGCCGTCAACGCAAAGCCGTATCTCGACAAGATCGCGGCGCCGGTGCTCGCGCTTTACCCGACCGGCAGCAATATCTCGTCCGCCGATCAGGAAGCGGCGCTGCGCGAGTGCATTGCGTCCGTGCGCGTGACGCATCTGGACTCGCCCTCAGCCATGCTCGGCATGCTGCAGCCCGCGGCGTGCGCCAGCCAGATCCTGAATTTCTCCGCGGCGGAAGACGGGATCGTCTGCCGCGAATGAGCCTCGAACGCTTCGCCGATCGTCTTTTTTAACCTGGGATAGCGGACGTCCATGACAAAACCATCCGATCCATCGGCTCCGTTTCCGGACAACGACATGGCAAGGACGCGACGCCATCTCCGCTTCGTGAAAGCGCTTTTCAGGATCGACGATCCGGAACTCGAGCACGCGCTTGCAATCATCATGGATCGACTGGCGTCGGCCAGTCAGCCGGCCAACGGGTTGCCGCCGCCGGCGCCCGAAAACCCGCGCCCCGAGCCGCCGCAGGATTGACAGATGCGCTTCTGCCTCGCTCCGCACGCGGGGAGAGGTGAAGCAACCTGAACTTGCACGCGAGCCGATTCGACCCAAACCGCCGCGCAAGGGCTTGTTCACTCGGCGAGATTGTTGACCCTGCGGACCCAGGCGCGCACGTCGGCGAGCACATCGGGCAGCACCGCCTTGACTTGCTGCATGGTCATGCCGGCCTTGATCCTGGGATCGTAGAGCAGATTCAGGATGTACTGGTCGTAGACGTCGAAAAAGCCCATCGAAACATTGTCGTTGAACATGGTCCATGGCACCGACGAGGTATCGTTGATCGGCCCCAGCGATTGCAGCAGTTCCTCATAGGCACAGTCGAAGAAGACGAAGTCGCCATTGTCGACGGTCAGGATCACGTCGGAATGCTCGATTTCGAATTTCTCGTTCTTGCGAAAGCCGCTCAGGCATTGCGGGTCGAGCGATGAGCGGATCTCGCGCGCGCGTTCGCTGCCGTAGAATGTCGCGATGGTGCGATTGAGATCGCGGTCGCGCACCAGCTTGACCAGCACATTGGCCTCGTCGCTGCTCGCAGCCATGGCGATGTCGAGATGCTGAACCCTTGCGGCGATGTCGGCCACGATTTTCGCAAGCTGCGCCATGCGGTCCGCGCGCGTGCCATCGGCGAACACCCGCACCGGCGCATCGTACTTCCGGATGCGGTCGACCTTTCCGGCGAGATGATATTCGGCGCCGAAGGCGGTCTTCATGAAACCCTCGATGATCTCGCCATCGGTGAAGATCTTCTTCTCGCTGCGCTGTCGCGATGCGATGGCAGGATTTTCGGCGATGGCGGGCAGCGCAACGAGGTCGAGCGCGATCGCGGTCAAGGTGACCGCGAAGGTCCGTAAAACCCGTGATCGGCTATGGCTGTGCATGACGACGACGCTGCCGCAATCTGTGCGTGTGCGCAAGCTTTGATCCGCTGCCTGCGCCCATGGCGGTGTCGGGTTTCGTGGTCTCGACGCGCCCTAATTCTTCACAATGACAGGAGTGCCGACGGATACGCGCCCATAGAGGTCGGTCACGTCGTCATTGGTCATGCGGAAGCACCCGGACGACACCGCCTGTCCGATCGTCTCCGGCTCGTTCGAGCCATGGATGCGGTAGAGCGTCGAGCCGAGATACATCGCGCGCGCGCCGAGCGGATTGTCGACGCCGCCGGCCATGTGACGCGGCAAATCGGGCCGCCGCGCCAGCATCTGCGACGGCGGGGTCCAGCTCGGCCATTCCTTTTTAGCTGATATGCGGTGGGTTCCGCTCCAGCGGAAGCCGTCGCGGCCGACGCCGATGCCGTAACGCAACGCCTGGCCGTTTCCAAGCACGAGATAGAGCCGCCGTTCGGCGGTGTTCACGACGACGGTGCCGGGCGCGTAATCGGCCGGATAGCTCACGGTCGTGCGCGCGATCGGGCTCGCGCCGCCGCCGCTGCTGAAGAAATTCGGACCGCCGCCCATGATGTCGCGCGAATCGAAGCTCTCGGCCTGCGCGTGGCCGGCGCCCGCCAGCATGGTCAGTGCCGCGAACAGCAAAGCAGAAGCCCGAATCATTTCTCTTCCCCGCGAAAATCAAACACGCGGAGAGACAGGCCATAATTGCCGCGGTTTCGCAAGCAACGAGCCCGTGAATGATGCGGTTTTCAAACGCCGCGGCTAAGAAAGGCTACACACCGCGGGCATGGCAGCGATGTTTGGCTAAACCTTTGACGAAACGCATGAAGAATGATTGATCTTGACTTGGCCTCAAGGAAAATCGGGAACGGGAGCTGGATCATGAACGGCGCGGAAAGTCTGGTGCGGACCTTGGTCGCAGGCGGCGTCGACGTCTGTTTCGCCAATCCCGGCACCTCGGAGATGCATTTCGTCGCCGCGCTCGATCGGGTCGAAGGCATGCGCTGCGTGCTCGGCCTGTTCGAGGGCGTGGTGACCGGGGCCGCCGACGGCTATTTCCGCATGAAGGGCACGCCGGCCTCCACTTTGCTGCATCTCGGACCCGGCCTCGCCAACGGGCTTGCCAATCTGCACAACGCCAAAAAGGCCAATTCCGGCATCGTCAACATCGTCGGCCAGCACGCGACCTATCACATCGGATATAACGCGCCGCTGACCTCCGACATCGAGGGCCTGGCGCGGCCGATGTCGGCCTGGGTGCGGACCTCGCCGGATGCCAAATCCGTCGCCGCCGACGGCGCCGCCGCGATCGCCGCCGCCAGGAGCGCGCCGCCGCAGATCGCAACCCTGATCCTTCCCGCCGACACCGCCTGGAACGAGGCCGACGGCATCGCCCAGGTCGCGGCCGAAAGCCAGCGCGCCAATTATTCCACGCAGGCCGTGGACAATGCGGCCAGGGTTTTGCGCGGCGGCGCGCAGACGCTGCTGCTGATGACCGGCAGCGCACTCACCGAACAGGGGCTGGCGCTGGCGGCGCAGATATCAGGCAAGACCGGCTGCAAGGTGATGGGCCAGACCTACAATCCGCGCATGGCGCGCGGCAAGGGCCGGTTCGCGATCGACCGCATCCCCTATGTGATCGAGCAGGCGCTGCCGATCCTGAAGGATTTCAGGCACATCGTGCTGGTCGAGGCCAACGATCCCGTCGCGTTCTTCGCCTATCCGAACAAGCCGAGCATGTTGAAGCCCGCGGGCTGCGAGGTCCATCGCATGACCACGGGCGCGGAAAATTCGGTCGCGGCGCTCGAAGCGCTGGCGAGCGCGCTCGGCGCCAGGCCGCAGGACACCCAACCGCAAAAGATGGTTGCGATCGCAAAGCCGACCGGCGCGCTGACCCATGCCTCGATCGCGCAGGCGCTGGCGATGGCGATTCCGGAAAATGCCATCGTGGTCGATGAATCCATCACCACCGGCCGCGGCTTCTTTCCGCCGACCGCGGCCGCCGCGCCGCACGACTGGCTGCAGAACATGGGCGGTTCGATCGGATTCTCGACGCCGGTCGCGACCGGCGCCGCGGTCGCCTGCCCGGACCGCAAGGTGATCTGCATGGTCGGCGACGGCAGCGCCATGTACACGATGCAATCCTTGTGGACCCAGGCGCGCGAAGGCCTCAACGTCGTCACGATGGTGTTCGCCAATCGGATCTATCAGATCCTGCGTGGCGAATTCGACGGCGTCGGCGCCGGCGAGCCCGGACAGCGCGCGCTCGACATGCTGAAGATAGATCGTCCGACCCTCGATTTCGTCGCGCTCGCCAGGGGCATGGGCGTGCCGGGCCGCGCGGTCGCCGATGTCGACGATTTCAACAAGGCGCTGGCGGAAGCCATCGCCGAGCCGGGGCCGCGGCTGATCGAAGTGCAGATGTAAGGGCGGCCGTCGCCGTGCATCAGTCGGAGGCGACATGCAGGCGGAACTGGACAAGGTCGTCGATGCTATCAGGGAGTTTTACGCTCGCGAGACCTACCTCCTGGAAAAGGACCTCGGCGAACGCGCGCTGACGCACCGGCTGGCGGTGCATCTGGAAAGGCAGTTTCCGGGCTGGGACGTCGATTGCGACTACAACCGGCTCGGCGAGCGGGTGTTGAGAATGCCGACGGGATCGATCGTCTCGACCGACGATGAACTCGGCAAATCGGTGTTTCCCGATATCGTCGTGCATCGCCGCGCCGTTCCGGAAAACCTGCTCGCGGTCGAGGTGCGCAAGGGGATCAATCACCAGCCGGTCGAACATGACCGCCACAAGCTGCGTGGCTTGACCGATCCGCATCTGTGGTTCGCCTGGCAGATCGGCGTGTTTCTGATTCTTGGAAAGCGGCAGGTGACCTTGTCGGACGTCTATGTCGGCGGTCGCATCGACCAGGCGCTGTCCGCCTGGTTCGCGGCACGGCTGAAGGATACGGGTTTGGGCGCCGGCTAAGCTCACGGCCCGCGGTTTGACAAATGGCCCGGCCGCTTGCCCTCCAATTCCCTTGGCGCTGCCGCCAATTAGACACGTTGTCGGCGAATTGCGGTCAAAGCCGCCCCCGATCATCCGCAAGTTGTGTGGCGTGGGGGAGTTCATGGTGTACAGGATCGTGGCGGAACGGGAAAACGAGACGGTGAAAATCGACAGGACCAGTGCCCTGCTTGCGGTCGCCAAGGCGCGGGTGTGGGCCAGCGAGGGATGGAACGTCACCATCATCGTCGCCGAAGAAAACCAGATCGCAGCGCCTGCCGAAGCGCGCGTGCCGGCCGAAGAGCGCAAGCTGTTGACCGCCTGAAGCCGTTATCGCCGCAAGGCCCGCTTGCCGCCGGTCATGAGCAGCCCGAGCCTGCGCCCGAGCAGCAGGCCCAGCACCACCAGCAGGCACCAGACCGGAAAGAAGAACAGCGTCAATATTCCGGCATCTTCCGGTTCGCTTCGCATCAGCCATTTGACGACGCCAACCGGCGCGAACAGCCCGATCGCGCCGCCGGTGAGGGCGGTGATCGTCATGACGAGTTTTTGCGGGGTCATCGGCGGCTGGTCCGGCAATCGCTTCGAGCAAATTGATCGCAGCTATTCAGGCAGTCGGCAGATCAAAGCTGGTGGACGCACAAGGGATCGAACCTTGGACCTCTCCCGTGTGAAGGGAACGCTCTCCCGCTGAGCTATGCGTCCGGGATTTTTGCGCGCGATCGAAGGCCGAGACGACGCCCGATCGAAAAAAATACACTTTCCTTAGAGTCCGCGATTTACGAAGTGCGGGGCCACGGTGTCAAGCCAAAGCGGGCCGGGCTGGAGCTATTGCGCGCCCTGCTGGCGGGCGCGGGAGGCGTGCGATTGCAGTGCGCGGATGCGTTCGGCGAGGGTGCCGCCGCCCTCGGGGATGCCACCCGTGGCCGCGCCATTGGCCGGTTTGGGCGCGGGCCTCGCCGGCAGCTCCGGTTCCGCGGCCAGCATGGCCTCGATCGGCGAATTCGGCCCTTCGAGCTGCATCGCGAGCTTTGCCACTTCGGCGGCGATGTCGTTGATGCGCTCGCGCAACAGCGCATTTTCCATCCGCTCGGTGGCCCAGGAACTCTCGGCCTGCTGCTGGATCGCGTTGATGTCGCGCTGCAGTTTGGCGCGCTCGTCGCGCGCGACGCGCAGCTGTTGCTCCAGCGCGGCCTTCTCCGCCCGCAGCTTCTCGATGATCGGCGAATGGCCGCCGCCGCTCAAGGCGGCGAGCTCGCCCCGCAATTCCTTCGCGCTGCGCTCGGCGGCCTCGTTGGCCTGCCTGAGCTGATTATTCTCGAATTCGCGCTCGGCCAGCATCTTGCCTTGGGTCGCCAGCCGTGTTTCCAGATCGTCGACGCGGTTGCCGAGCATCTCGGCTTCCTTGACCTGGACGATCAATTGCCGGTCGAGATCGGTGACGCGCTGGCTCAAATTCTCGACCCGGCTGCGCGCCTCGTTCAGCTCATGCGTGGCTTTGTCGGAATCGCTGCGCTCCTGCGCCAGCCGCGCCTGCGTCGCCGCGAATTCGTCTTCCGCATCGCCAAGGCGGCCCTTCAACTGCTCGATCTGCGTGCGTACCGCGGCCAGTTCGACCTCGCGGCTTTCCGCCATCATCGAACGGTCGGACAATTCGTGGTTGATCCGGGCGAGCTCCGCCTGCTTGTCGGTCAGCGCCTGCGCGGCGCTGTGCAGCATTTCGGTCTTGGCGGCGAATTCCTCCTCGGTGGCGCGCAGCTGTTCCTTGATCGCCTTCTCGCGCGCTTCCAGCGAGAAGATGGTGGCGTTCTTTTCGCCGAGCTCGATCTTCATGCGGTTGATGGCGTCGGATTTCTTGCCGAGTTCGGCGAGCTGGCTGGTGGTCTTGTTGCGGAGCTGCTCGACGTTCATCTCGAGCCGGCGCGCCGACATCGCGAATTCCGCGCGCAGCTGGTCCTTGTCGGCCTGGATTTCGGCCATCGACAGCGGCGTGGCCGCCTCCAGACGCCGTGTCGTCAGCCGCACCGCGCGGTTATGCACCAGCGGCACGATCATCAGGCCAAACAGCATCGAGACCAGAAAACCGATCGCCAGATACATGATCGGTTCGATCATGGATGGTCACTCCACACGCGCGAGAGGGAATTTATCGATCACAATGCCATGGCGGACCGGCAAAAAGCCAGCCCAACGCCGCGTTAATGTGAATCGCTGACCCGAAGCGGTCCGGGTCGGCGACACCCAAGGCCGCCAACTGCTTCAGAACGGGTTCCAGGTCGCGTAGGGGGTGTATTTGAGATAGCCGATATTGGCGCCGAGCCTCAGGCCGATGCCGGAGCGGATCGGCACCAGCACAATGTTGTTGGCGGTCAGCGCGGTCATGCCGAAACCGCCGATGATATAGGCCGAGCCGTCGATACCGACGAAGCGCTGGTAGATCGCCTGCGTGGCAGGCAGATTGTAGACCAGCGTCATGGTGCGCGCGCCGTCGCCGCCCCAGTCGAAGCCGACCGAGGGGCCCTGCCAGTAGACCCGGAGATCGCCGGCATTCTTGGTATAAAGCGTGCCTTCGCCGTACCTCAAGCCGGCAACGAAGGCGCCGCTGCCTTCCTCGCCAAGCACGTAGCCATTGGGCAGGCCCCATTCGCTGACCGCGCGTTCGATGACCGACGCCAGCCCGCGCGATACGTTGCCAAAGAATTTGTGCCCGGCGGAGACCAGTTCGTCCGGCCCGTAGGTGCTGGGACCGGGCTCGTGTTGCGGCGGCGGTATCGGTGCTGGCTGCTGCGCCGAGGCGGGCACGGTCCAGTACATCAGCGCGGCGAGCGCCACCGCGGCAAGGCGTGATGCGGAAATCATCAAAGAACCCCCGGATATCGAAATTCTGGCCGCCGCCTTAACCCGACGCCAACAAGCGCGGCGCTAGTTTGACGTTCAAAGTCCCCTCGACTCGGATGTTATCCGCACCAACTATGACGGCACAACGGCAGGAAAGATACGCTCGGCGGCGGGTATTGGCCTTTTTCGCCCTATTGGCGGGCTTTTTAGCGCCGGCCTGCCTTGATTCGGCTGGCCGGGCGGCGACCACTGAGCGGGTGGTCGTGAATCGCTATTCCGGCCTTGCCATCGAGGGGTACGACCCCGTCGCCTACTTCTCCGAATCGCTCGCCATCCAGGGCCTGCCGGATTTCGAGGCCTCCGAAGCCGGCGTGGTCTGGCGTTTCCGCAACGAGGGCAACCGCGCTTCGTTTGTCGCCCATCCGGAAATCTATGGTCCTCAGTTCGGCGGCTATGACCCGGTCGATCTCGGGCGCGGGGTGACCTATGCGGGCAATCCGCGGTTCTGGCTGGTGATCGGACAGCGGCTCTATCTGTTTGGCCGCGAAGAGAACCGCGATGCCTTTGCCACCGATCCATCGCGCTTTCTGGAAGACGCCAATGCGCGCTGGCCGGGGTTGCAGCAGAACCTCTCGCAGTAAAGTCAGGAAACAGCCGACGGATCGCCCCAGGCGATGAATTCCGGCACGATGAAGTCCTGGCGTCCGGTGCCGAAATACAGAGGGGCGCCCTTTGAATCCGTGATCTTGCCACCGGCCGCGTTGACGACGGCGTGGCCGGCCGCGATATCCCATTCGCAGGTGGGCGACAGCCGGGGATAGATATCGACGGCGCCCTCCGCCACCCGGCCGAATTTGACCGCCGAGCCGAGTTCGATCCGGATGGCCCCGGATCTGCCGGAAATAAAGGCTTCGGTCCTGGCGTCGCCATGCGAGCGGCTGACCGCCACGGTCCAGGGTGCGCCGGGCGGCGGGTGCCGACGGGTGCGGATCGGCTCGGCGAGCGGCGCGGCGCCATCG
>NZ_JBAVNZ010000063.1:0-8198 GCF_049691595.1 Bradyrhizobium sp. | reverse complement strand
GCCGTACAGCGCCCGCGCCAGCGCCACGCGTTGCGCCTGGCCGGCCGACAGCGCGGTGCCCTGCTCGCCGATCTGAGTGTCGTAGCCCTCGCGCATCTTGATGATCATCTCGTGAACGCCGGCCTCTTGCGCCGCCGCGATGATGTCCTCGGACCTGGCGCCGGGGTCGAACCGGCAAATGTTCTGCGCCACCGAGCCGCCGAACAATTCGACGTCCTGCGGCAGATAGCCGATATGGCGGCCGAGCGCGTCCGACGACCACTGATCGAGCGCCGCGCCGTCGAGCCGCACCTTGCCGCGGGCCGGCGTCCAGACGCCGACCAGCGCGCGCACCAGCGATGACTTGCCCGATCCGCTCGGTCCGATCACGCCGACGCCGCTGCCGGCCTCGGCCGCGAAGCTGACATCCTGCACGATCATCCGCTGGTCGCCGGGCGCCACCATGCTGACGCCCTCGACCGACAGCCGCCTGGCGGGGGCCTGCAGCAGCGTCTGCGCATTCGGCGCCGGCATCGCAAGCAGCAGCCGGCTGAGGCGGTGCCAGCTCTGGCGCGCGGCGACAAAGCCTTTCCAGTGGGCGATCGCCAGATCGACCGGCGCCAGCGCCCGCGCGCTCAGGATCGACCCCGCGATGATGATGCCGGCGGTGGCTTCCTGATGGATCACCAGATAGGCGCCGACCGCGAGCACCGCGGATTGCAGCATCATGCGCAGCACCTTTGCGACCGCGCCGAGGCCCCCCGCCACATCGCTGGCGCGCTGATTGCCCGCCAGATAGGTTTCGTTGGCCTCGCTCCAGCGCGCGTTCAGCCGCCCCGCCATGCCCATCGCGACCAGCACCTCGGCGTTGCGCCGGCTGGAGGCGGCCAGATCGTTGCGCCGCGCCGCCAGCGTCATGGCCTCGCGGGCGGGGGCGCGCGACATGAACTCGGTGATCACGGTCAGGGTGACGAGAATGACGGCGCCGGCCAGCGCGGTGACGCCGAGCAGCCAGTGGAACGCAAAACAGATCGCTATGTAGAACGGCAGCCAGGGCAGGTCGAAGAACGCGCCCGGTCCCTGGCTACCGAGGAAGGAGCGCACGTTGTCGAGATCGCGCAGCGGCTGCAGGCCCTCGTTGCGCGCGCCTGCCACCAGCGGCAGCCGCACGACGGTGTCGAACACGCGGCCATTGATGGCCTCGTCGAGCGAGGTTCCGATCCGCCCGAGGATACGCCCGCGGAGCAGGTCGAGCGCGCCCTGGGCGATGTACAGCCCGCCGGCGATGACGACCAGACCGACCAGGGTCGGCACGCTCCGGCTCGGCAGCACCCGGTCGTAGATCTCCAGCATGAAAACCGAGCCGGTCAGGTACAGCAGATTGATCATGCAGCTCATCAGCCCGACGCCGATAAAGGCCTCGCGGCAGGCGCGCAGCGCGTCACCGAGTTCGGAACGCCGGACACCGGGAGCGGCTGCCATCAGTTCTGATCTCTTCAAATGGAAATAAGGAACATGGCTGTTTTACCGATGTTTGTGGACACCGTCCATTTAAGTCGCGTTAACAGGCATGCGGTTCACGGCCGGCGCCTGGGCGGGGGGCATACCTGAATGAGGCGTTAATCTTTTGTTTTGACGGGTTTTCTTCGCACAAAGCGGCCCCGCCCCGGATCAGGCGGAGGGGCGGCTTTCGCCCGCAGCCGCCATGGGTTTTGAAGCCGATTCCGGCCTCGGAAACGGCACCAGAATCACGGACATCGACACCCGGCCGATCTCGCCGTGCGCGTCGAGCAGCACGCCGCTTCCTGCTCCCAATCCGGCCGCGGGCTGCCATCGGGTCTGCGCGCGGACGCCGACCCATTCTCCCCTGGGT
The DNA here is from genome assembly GCF_049691595.1 of Bradyrhizobium sp. Taxonomy (GTDB): domain Bacteria; phylum Pseudomonadota; class Alphaproteobacteria; order Rhizobiales; family Xanthobacteraceae; genus Bradyrhizobium. The sequence goes on along the minus strand of NZ_JBAVNZ010000063.1, from coordinate 6,346 downwards.
TGCCTGAACAGCTGGACCGTCAGGTTCGGATTGGGGTCCGCCACGACATCCTGGAAAGGCCGTGCGATGCCGTGGGTCCAGTCGGCCGGGCCAAGCACCGCCGACAGCGGCCCGGCCCCTGCGATGATCGAATGATGAAGCCGGAACCAGGCGACGCCATTGCCCTCGCGCGCTTCCATGGCATCCATGAACCAGGGCCGGCCATGGGCGGCCTTTCGGGTGCGCACCGGAAATTGCGCGGGATCGGCGAGGTCGCTGCCTTCATCGGCAAGGCCCGGCAACTCGACCGCGCGTTCGCGCGACAGCGTCACCCTCACCGTGGCGCAAGGCTGGGGCTCGTTCGCCGGCCAAAGCGTGTTGTCGACGACGCTGACGCGGCCGCCTTCGCTCAGGACGGAAAGCTGCGTGCGCAAATCCGTCATCGGCGTCGGCCGCAGGAACCAGGCCGTCGCCGAGATGGCGGTGCCCCATTTCCGCGTCGCGGCCAGAGCTTCGACCTCAGCCGTCAGCAGGCTTGCGATCGCCCCGCCCTGAAGCCCGGCGAACGGCCCGGCCGCGAGCTCCGAGGGCTTCCAGTGATGGGGGGCGCCAAGCGGTTCGAAGATTGCCAAGAGAATATCCAGGGGTGAGCAGGATTGCGCGATGGGCTAGCTTGGAGCAAGATAGCGCCTGAGGCAAAAGGGATTTCCTCACTTCAGATGAATGAAATTCATCTATCAGAATCCTCGCGGCAATCGATTCCGCCCTTGACGGCGCTGCTCGCCTTCGAGCGCGCGGCGTCGCATTTGAGCTTCCGCCGCGCCGCGCGCGACCTGTCGCTCAGCCCATCGGCGATCAGCCATCAGATCCGTGGACTGGAGGCGCAGTTCGGCGTCAAACTTTTCGTCCGCGGCACGCGCTCGGTGCGGTTGACCGCCGATGGAGAACGCTATCTCGCAAAGGTCTCGGTCGCGCTGGCGTCCCTGCGGGAGGCCAGCCGCGACATGCTGCGCCATCGCCGCGACAGCGGCAGCGAACTCTGGATCAGCGCGTTGCCGTTTTTCACCAGCACGGTGCTGATCCCGGCGCTGCCGGATTTCAAGCGGCATAACCCCGGACTGACCTTGCGCATCGAAGCCACCCATCAATATGCCGACTTCAACGCTTCGCGCGTCGATGTTGCCATCCGCTATGGCCGCGAGCATGCGACCGGACTGAAATTCGAGCCGCTGGTGCAAGTGCGGGGCATGCCGGTCTGCGCGCCGGCGCTGATCAAGGCCGGCTTGCGCCGCCCGCAAGATCTGTCCCGACAGGTCCTGATCCATTTGACGACGCAACCGCGGGCATGGCCGGCCTGGCTCAAGGAGGCCGGCATTCCAGACATAACCCCGCGCGGTCATCTCTGGCTCGACAGTGTGCCTGCGATGCTGGAGGCCGCCGAGCACGGGCTTGGCGTCACGCTCGCGATGGCGCCGCTGATCAAGGCGCGGCCGGGATACGGCAGGAAACTGGTCGCCCCCTTTGAGTTCGAGGCGGCGCACAGCGAAACGATCTATCTGGTGTCCCGCACCGAGCAGACGCGCGACCGCCGGATCGGCGCGGTCCGGCGATGGATCACCGAGGCCGTCAGCCGCGCCCGCTAGATTCCCGACGTCACCGCCATTGCGGCGCCTGGCTCCGCCAGAATGCATCGCGCGATCCGGTCGGGCGCGATCTGCACATTGGGCTCGAGATCTGCGTCCGCTTCTTCGGCAACAGCCGCATCGGCGCGCCCGCAAGGTCACGCTTTTTCCCGAGCCGGATTCGCCGAGCAGGCCGGGTACCCCGCCCTCACCGGGCGACTGGCTGAAATCGTCGACGGCATGCACTGTGCGCTCGCCGGTGAAGCGAAACATTGAGGTCGCGGATTTTCGACGAAGCTGGTCATGCTGGTTCGGGCACCCGGCTGTGGAAATCGGTCGCGCGCTGGAACGCGGCGCCGATCCGCATCAGCATCGCTTCGTCGAACGAGCGGCCGATCAACTGCATGCCGACCGGGAGACCGCCGCGGGTAAAGCCCGAGGGGACGGCAAGCGACGGCAATCCGAGATAGTTGACCGGGCGGGTGAAGCGCGTGAGCCGCTGGATCACGGCTTCGGCGTCGGGGCTGTTGCCGACATCGCTCTCGGCAATGGTCGGCGCCGGAACCGGCGCGACCGGCGCCAGCACCGCGTCGGTGCCGGCGACGGCGGCCAGATAGGCCGATAGCGCCGGCCCGCGCCAGCGCATCGCCTCCAGATACGACACCGCGGGAATGGCGAGACCATTCTGCAGCCGCATCAAGACCTGCGGGCCGTAATCCTGCGGCCGCTCGATCATCCATCTTTTGTGGAACGCGGCGGCTTCGGCCGCGAGCACCAACTGGCAGGCCGCGGTGAGCTGGCGCTGGTCCGGCAGTTCGACCCGGACGATCTCGGCGCCCTCTTTGCCGAGAACCGCGATCGTCTCGTCGAGAATCCGCGCCACCTCGGGATCGAGGTCGTCGACATAGAACGCGGTCGGCACGCCGACCTTGAGGCCTTTCAGCGAGCCGCTGGTCGCCGCCATGTAGTCCGGCACGGGCAGCGAAGACGCGGTCGGATCTTCGGGGTCGGCGCCGGCCATCAATCCCAATAGCAGCGCACAATCCTCCGCGGTCTGCGCCAGCGGGCCGACGGTATCGAGCGATTGCGACAGCGGCATCGCCCCGGCCCGGCTGACACGGCCAACCGTGGTTTTCAATCCGGTGACGCCGCAGAAATGCGCGGGCATCCTGATCGATCCGCCGGTATCCGAACCCAGCGCCGCGAAGGTCAGCCGCGCCGCGACCGCGGAACCCGACCCCGACGACGAGCCGCCGGTGATATGATCGATCGCCCATGGATTATGCACCGCGCCGTAATGCGCGTTGTGGCCGGTCGGCCCGTAGGCGAATTCCACCATCTGCAGCGAGCCCAGCCGAATGGTGCCGGCGTCCTGCAGGCGCCGCAGCGCCGTCGAGGTCGTCGCCGCCACGAAGTCGCGCCGGATCAGCGAGCCGCAGGTGACGACCTTGCCGGCCTCGTAATACATGTCCTTGTGCGCCAGCGGCACGCCATGCAGCGCGCCGCGCTTGCTGCCTTTCGCCAAAGCCGCGTCGGCCGCGTCGGCAGCCGCGAGCGCCTGGTCCGCCTCGATCGCCATGAAGGCATTGAGGCGCGGCTGCCATTGCGCGATCCGGTCGAGGCAGGACCGCGTCACCTCACGCGACGAAATACGCTTCTCTGCAATCGCCTTTGCGACCGCTACCAGCGACATCAGGGCCGGTTCGGTGCTCATATCGAAACCTTCGCGGCCTGCACCAGCAGAAAGCCCGCCGGCTCCAGATCGAACGGCAAGGTGCCGGCGACCGGGGCAAAGCCCTGGAAGGCCGGGCCGATGGAGTTGGCGATGCGCGCGGCGACTTCGGCGTCCACGGGAACGCCGGCGACGTCGGTGATGGCCTTGACTTCCTTGGGACTGGGTTTTGTCATGCCGGGTCTGCTCCCTTAAGCCGGTGCGCGGCTGTGCCCGGAGCCCGGAATGGCCATGCAGCACGCCGCCTGGGCCCATTGTATCGAGCGCCGCGAGCTTTGGCGCGGCAATTGCGCAGAGCGGCTCCGCAAACGGGCAGCGGGCATGAAACCGGCAGCCCGATGGATGCGCCGGTCATCCAGCGCGAAGACGCGCTTCGCGCTTTTGCCCGCGCATCACAAGCTGGAAGGTTCACGAGTCATTTCGTCAGCAGCGCAAAAGCCCCGTTCCAGTCTTCCGGCGGCGGATTTTTCTGATAGCCGCGGATCCGCGTCTCGTAGAGCTGGTAGAGCAGTTCGAGCGAATCGGCTTCATCGGTGTTGCGGCCCCGCGCGATGGCTTCGATCGCGCCGTCCCAGTCGCGGCGGCGATAACAGCCGAGCATCTCGATGGTCAGGTTGCGCAGCCGCTGGAAGCGGCCGGATTGCGCGGTGTCCTGCCGGCCGGCGATCGCGTAGATCACCTCGGGCTCCTTCTTGCCCTTCACCATGATGAAATCGAGCTCGAGGATCGCAAACCTGTCCTTCACGGCAAGCGCGGTGCTGGAACCAATGATGATCGGGAATCCGTATTCCTTGGTTTGTCCCTCCAGGCGTGATGCGAGGTTGACGCCGTCGCCCAGCACCGAATAGTTGAATTTTATATCGGAGCCCATGTTGCCCACGGTGCAGGTTCCGGTGTTCAAACCGATACCGACATTGATCGGGATAAAGGCGTGTCCGCGCTCCTGCGCCTCTTGTTCGCGCTGCTTGTTGAGTTCGCCGATCTTTTCGAGCATGTCGACCGCTGCCCCGCAGGCATTGATGTGATGTTCGGGATCGTCGAGCGGTGCGTTCCAGAACGCCATGATGGCGTCGCCCATGTATTTGTCGATATAGCCCTTGCGTGCCAGGATCGCATTGGTCAGCGGCGTCAGGAAACGATTCATCAGCGCGGTCAGGCCCTGCGGATCGTGCTTGTAGGTTTCCGAGATCGCGGTGAAGCCGCGGACATCGGAGAACATGATGGTCATTTCGCGATCCTCACCACCGAGCACGAGCTTTTCCGGCGACTGCGCCAGCTGTTCGACCAGCGTCGGCGACATATATTGCGCGAACGCCGACCGAATCTGTTTCCGCTGCGCCTGCTCCCGGACGAAGCTGAAGAAGACCAGGGTGAGATAGATCACCGTGGTCGACATCAGGGGATAGGTGAAATCGATCAGCTGCCGGTGCTGGGCGTAGAAGTACCAGGATGTGCCGACCAGCCCGGTTGCGAACACCGCACCGAGCGCGACCAGCGTGACCGGCCCGAACAGCGGCGCGAACGCGATCACCAGCAGCCCGAACAACAGCGCCGTGCCGAACTCGATCGCGATGCCGTAGATCGGCTGCGAGATCACGGCGCCGGTCAGCGCGCTCTCCAGCACCTGGGCGTGGATCTCGACGCCCGGCATCGCCGGCGAGACCGGCGTGGTCTTGATGTCGTTCAGTCCCACCGCCGAGGTGCCGATCAAGATCAGCTTGCCCGAAATCATGTCGGGCGGAACCCGCCCCTGCAATACATCGACGGCGGAAACGTAGATCGAGGGATCGTTATGGGCAAAATGAATCCAGAGCTGGCCGTTGTTGTCGGTCGGGAGCTGAAGGCCGTTGAGGCCGAGGCTCTTGATGCCGGCCTTTTCGGCCTTGATCAGGATCGTGCCGGAGCCGGTTGCGACCCGCAGCATCTCGAAGCTCAAGGACGGCATGGTCGCGCCCTGGGCCTGCATGATCATCGGCACGCGCCGGACGATGCCGTCGCGTTCGGGCCGGATCGTGAACAGGCCGCGGCCCGCCGCCGCCGCTTCCAGCACATGGACGTTGCGCAACAGACCGGGGAAATCGAACATGAAGCGCTGCGGCTCCTCGCCCAGCATCGCCAGGCCGGTCAGCGGCAGCGACTTGTCGAACTCGGAAATCACGAACGGCAGCCCCGACTCGCCCAGCACGACGCGGGATTTGGCGATGGCATCGGCAAGCACCTGGTCGTTGCTCGGCAGCGCGCGCAACTTCGCCTTGGTATCGCTATCGAGGCTGCGGAAGGTATCGGCCGCGGCGTCCGGATTGAGCCGGTCGGGCTCCGAGAACACGACGTCGAAGGCGATCACGACCGCGCCGAGCCGGGTCAGGTTGGTGATGATGTCCGCGATCTGCGTCCGCGGCCACGGAAACTGGCCGAGTTCGGACAGGCTCTTTTCGTCGATGTCGACGATGGTGACCGGCCGTGCGGTTTTCACGCGCGGATCGAAGCGCTGGAACGTATCGAAGGTCCTGACCCTGATCTCCTCGACCGGGGCCGGATCGAGCATCCGCAGCGCGGCGAAGCCGACCAGCAGCGCAAGACACGCCAGCCGCGCATAGCCAAACTTCCGCGCGAACCAACGTCGCCATATCCTCAGCCGCTTCATGTGCTCATGATACCACCCCAAGGCGGATTGATCACGCCCGGCATGGGGTGTGGACAAGGCGTTTGACTGGCCTGATTCCGGACCCCGCTCGACCCGCGGTCTCGCGGAAAAGCTTCGACTGGATCAGATCGAAATCGTTCGGGTGCGCCAGGAGTCGCGCAACCGTCTCCGTCACACGGTCAGGTCGTGAGGCACATAGGCAACGAGCGTACCGTGAGCGTGGTCGGGAGCGAAACTGAAGTTGTCGGCCGAGTAATGCCCCAGCAGAGCCAGATCGACAGTCTGCACGCCATCTGAAATCGACAGCGTCCCGCCCGTTCCCGCGGCGTTTTCATGGTAGCTGATTGACGCCGTGGCATATCCCAGACT
>NZ_JBAVNZ010000062.1:0-1537 GCF_049691595.1 Bradyrhizobium sp. | reverse complement strand
GCTCAATGCGGTGGAGACCAAGCGCGACGACAACATTGCCAAAATGGCGCCGCGCCTGATGAACAACAATTCGCCGATGGATTATCACGGCGCGCTCGGCGTGCTGCGCACCATCGTCAAGGAGCGGCCGGACGCCATCCTCGTCAACGAAGGCGCCAACACGCTCGACCTCGCGCGCGGCGTCATCGACATGTACCAGCCGCGCAAGCGGCTCGACGTCGGCACCTGGGGCGTGATGGGCATCGGCATGGGCTATGCAATTGCGGCTGCGATCGAGACCGGCAAGCCGGTGCTGGCGATCGAAGGCGACAGCGCCTTCGGCTTCTCCGGCATGGAGGTGGAGACGATCTGCCGCTACCATCTTCCGGTCTGCGTCGTCGTCTTCAACAATGACGGCATCTATCGCGGCACCGACGTCAATCCGTCCGGCGGATCGGACGTCGCGACGACGGTGTTCGTCAAGGGCTCGCGCTACGACAAGATGATGGAGGCGTTCGGCGGCGTCGGCGTCAACGCGACGACGCCGGATGAACTGAAGCGCGCGGTCAACGCCGCGATGGATTCCGGCAAGCCGACCCTGATCAACGCGGTGATCGATCCGGCGGCAGGCTCCGAGAGCGGCCGCATCGGCAACCTCAATCCGCAAAGCGTGCTTCGCAAGAAATAGCCAAGCCTCAACCCATACCCCCTGCGCGCGCAGGACAGACACAATACGGAGCAAGATGATGACAAAGGCGCTCACGGGCGTTCGTATTCTCGATTTCACCCACGTCCAGTCGGGGCCGACCTGCACGCAATTGCTGGCCTGGTTCGGCGCCGACGTGATCAAGGTCGAGCGTCCCGGCGTCGGCGACATCACCCGCGGGCAGCTGCAGGACATCCCCAATGTCGACAGCCTGTATTTCACGATGCTCAACCACAACAAGCGCTCGATCACGCTCGACACCAAGAACCCCAAGGGCAAGGAAGTCCTGACCGCTTTGATCAGGAGCTGCGACGTGCTGGTTGAGAATTTCGGCCCCGGCGTGCTCGACCGCATGGGCTTTCCCTGGGAGAAGATCCACAGCATCAATCCGAAGATGATCGTGGCGTCGATCAAGGGGTTTGGTCCCGGACCCTACGAAGACTGCAAGGTGTATGAGAACGTCGCGCAGTGCACCGGCGGTTCGGCCTCGACCACCGGCTTCCGCGACGGGCTTCCGCTCGTCACCGGCGCGCAGATCGGCGACAGCGGCACCGGGCTGCATCTCGCGCTCGGCATCGTCGCCGCGCTGTACCAGCGCACCAGCACCGGCCAGGGACAGAAGGTCACTGCGGCGATGCAGGACGGCGTCTTGAACCTCGCGCGCGTAAAACTGCGCGACCAGCAGCGCCTCGCCCATGGCCCGCTGACGGAATACAGCCAGTACGGCGAAGGCATTCCGTTCGGCGACGCGGTGCCGCGCGCCGGCAACGATTCCGGCGGCGGCCAGCCCGGCCGCATCCTGAAGTGCAAGGGCTGGGAGACCGATCCCAACGCCTACATCTATTTCATCAC
>NZ_JBAVNZ010000061.1:0-5962 GCF_049691595.1 Bradyrhizobium sp. | reverse complement strand
CGTCGACCTCCCCCGCAAGCGGGGGAGGTAAGATCAGCCCGCCAGCCCCGTGCCGCCATAGAGCCAGGCGAGATGGCCGTAATACTGCTCCGACGTCGTCGCGCGCATGATGGCGTTGCGGAAGCGGGCGTGTTCGCCCGATGGGTGATAGATATGCTCGCCGATGGCACGGGATTGCAGTTGCACGCGCGCGGTGCGCGGAAAACGCCGGGCGCGGTATTTTTCCAGCGCGGCCGCGTCATCATCGTGGTGCGACAGCATGTGCGACAGGCACACCGCGTCCTCCATCGCCTGGCAGGCGCCTTGCGCGAAATATTGCAGCATCGGATGCGCGGCATCGCCGAGCAGCGCGACGCGGCCGTCGACCCAGCGCTCACTGGGATCGCGGTCGCACAACACCCACAGCCGCCAGTTCCTGCCGTGACGGATGATGTCTTTGGCGCGCTCATGCACGTGCGCAAAACCCTGCATGACCTCGTCGTCGGCGACCAGCTTGCCGGCGACCGGCTCGGGCGCGTCATTGTGACAGGTGACGACCAGGTTGAACACCTTCCAGCCCGACAGCGGGTAATGCACGATGTGGCATTTCGGCCCGGCCCACAGCGTCGCGGCGTTCCAGCGCAGATCCTCCGGCATCTCTTCGGTCGGGATCACCGAGCGATAGGTGGTGTGGCCGGACACGCGCGGCGGCCCGTCCGCGATGACCTGCCTGCGGATGTTGGACCACAGGCCGTCGGCGCCGATCAGGAGCCGCCCGGTGACGCGCGCACCATTGGCGAGCCGCGCCGTCACCGACGATCCGTCCTGGTCGTAGCCGGACACCTCGCTGCTGACGCGCAGCTCGATCAATTCGTGTCGCTCGCAGGCGCGCAGGAACACGCCATGCAGGTCGCCGCGATGCACCACCGCATAGGGGTTGCCGAAGCGCGCGCGGAACGCCTCGCGCAAATCGATATGGGTGATCTCCTCGGCGGTCAGCGCATCCATCAGCCGGAGCTGGTCGATGTAGACGGCCATGCCGCGTGCGGCCTCGCCGACGCCGAGATAGTCGAAGGCATGAAACGCGTTCGGGCCAAGCTGGATGCCGGCGCCGATCTCGCCCAGCGCCGCGGCCTTTTCCAGCAGGATCGAGCGGATGCCTTTTTGCGCGAGGCCCAGCGCCGCGGCAAGACCGCCGATACCGCCGCCGGCGATCAGGACGGGACGATCGTCGGCCGATGCCATCAGTTGGACTTTCCCAGATGTTCGAGCGCGTCTTCGGCGCGCAACGGCACCCGCGAAGCCTCGTTGTTGAGATCGACGAGCCGGGTCATCAGCGCCAGCAGCGTGTTGCGGTCCGCCGCTTTCAGCGGCCGCAGCATCCGCGCCTGCGCCCGCCCGACCGAGGGCATGATGTCGCGCAGCAGTTTTGCGCCCGATCTGGTGAGATAGAGCAGCTTGACCCGCTTGTCCTCCCGCGCCGGCTTGCGCTCGATATAATGTTTGGCCTCCAGCCGCTCGATCACATTGCCGAGCGTGGAGCGGTCGAAGGCGATCACCGCCGATAGCCGCGTCGCATCGATGCCGGGATGGGTGTGAATCGCGACCAGCGCCGCATATTGCACCGGCGTCAGGTCGTATGCCTTGCATTCCTCGACAAAGATCGCGACCGCGATCTGCTGCATCCGGCGAAACAGATAGCCGGGCGCGGTGTAGACCGCATCCATCGTGATCGGCGCGGGCTTACTCGGCATCGGGCTGTTGGTCCGGCGCGGCTTCAGTGAACGCCTTCATCGCTTTGGCGGCGGCTTCGGCCTGCATCAGCCGCGGATAGGCTGCGAGATCGACGCCAAAACGCCGCGCATTGAAGAGCTGCGGGACCAGGCAGAGATCGGCCAGCGTCGGTGCGGCGCCGAAGCAAAACGGGCCGGGCTCGCGCGTGATCAACGCATCGCAAGCCGCGAGCCCCTCGCGATTGGCCCAGGCCGCCCATTCCGTCACCTTTTCCTCAGGCACGCCAAGCTGCCGCAGCCGGGCCAGCACTTTCAGATTCTGCACCGGGTGGGTGTCGCAGGCGAGCGCCATGGCGAAGGCGCGGACTTTGGCGCGCCGCAGTGGATCTTTCGGCAAGAGCGGCGGCTCGGGATGGGTCTCATCCAGCCATTCGATGATGGCGAGCGACTGGGTGAGGATCGCGCCCGCATCATTCTCCAGCGCCGGCACCAGCCCCTGCGGGTTGATCGCGAGATAGGTCGGGGCGTTTTGTTCGCCCTTGCGAAGGTGGTGCGGCAGGTGCTCGGCGCGGAGACCCTTCAGGTTCAGCGCGATCCTGACCCGGTAGGACGCGCTGCTGCGGAAATAGCCGTGCAGCTTCATCGGACCCTCCCCGTGATTCTATCGTTGGCGCCCCGGCCGGTTTCATTGACGCTAGCCACATTGTGAGTATACTGTCAATTAAATCCGGCGACGACGATAACGGGAGGCCGACCATGGAAGCCGTGCAGAAGACCCCGGAACGCGAGGCGTTCTACCGGAAGATCGACAGTGAAAATCTCGCAGCACTTTGGAACGTGATGGGCGACCTCATCACGCCGGAGCCGAAAAGCGCGTGCCGGCCGCATCTGTGGAAATTCGATTCGATCCGCGACTACATGACGGAGGCCGGCCGGCTGATCACCGCCAAGGAAGCCGAGCGGCGGGTGCTGGTGCTGGAAAACCCCGGCCTGCGCGGCCAGTCCAAGATCACGACCTCGCTGTTTGCCGGCGTGCAGATGGTGGTCCCCGGCGACATCGCGCCGGCGCACCGGCACAGCCAGTCGGCGCTGCGCTTCGTGCTCGAGGGCAAGGGCGCGTTCACCGCCGTCGACGGCGAGCGCACCGCGATGGCGCCCGGCGACTTCGTGATCACGCCGTCGATGACCTGGCACGACCATTCCAACGAGACCTCGGAGCCGATGTTCTGGCTCGACGGGCTCGATATCCCGATGGTGCAGTTCTTCGATGCCTCCTTCGCGGAGGGATCGGACGAGGACCAGCAGAAGATCACAAAACCCCCCGGCGACAGTTTTGCCCGTTACGGCCACAATCTGTTGCCGGTCGACCAGCGGCGCAGCTCAAAAACCTCGCCGATCTTCAACTATCCCTATAGCCATACCCGCGAGGCGCTGGAACAGGCCAGGGCCAGCGGCGCGTGGGACGCCTGCCACGGGCTGAAGCTGAAATTTTCCAATCCCGAGACCGGCGATTTCGCGATGCCGACCATCGGCACCTTCATCCAGCTATTGCCGAAGGGATTCAAGACCGCGCGCTACCGCGCGACCGACGCCACCGTGTTCGCCGCGATCGAAGGCAAGGGACGCTCGCGGATCGGCGAACAGACCTTCGAGTGGGGCCCGCGCGACCTGTTCGTGGTGCCGAGCTGGCACTGGGTCACCCACGAGGCCGACGAGGATGCGGTGCTGTTCAGCTTCTCCGACCGCCCGGTGCAGCAGAAGCTCGATCTGTTCCGCGAAGATCGGGGCAACGCGTGATCAATTCTGGTCGTCCCGGCGAACGCCGGGACCCATAGCCACAGGCCTTGGTTTTCAGGAGGGCTTCAGCCACATCGCCTCATCGACAGATCGTTCCCACCGTCGGACCCTCCAGCTGGACCCCCTCCACCCATGCGCATATGCATTTTCGGCGCGGGCGCCGTCGGCAGCCATTTGGCGGTGCGGCTGGCGCTCGCCGGACACGACGTGTCCTGCGTGATGCGCGGGCCGCATCTTGAAGCCGTAAAGGCCAAAGGCCTGGCGCTTCGGGTCGGCGATGCCGAATTCAGGACGAAGGTCAGGGCATCCGACGATCCGGCCAACCTCGGCCCGCAGGATTTTGTCGTCAGCACGCTGAAGGCGACCGGGATCGCCGCGCTCGCGACCGGCTTGCCGCCGCTGCTGCGCGACGATACCGGAATCGTGTTTGCCCAGAACGGCATTCCCTGGTGGTACGATCTCGGCCTGCCGGCTGATCATCCGCCGCCGCCCGATCTCGGCTTTCTCGATCCCGGCGGCCGGCTGCGCGCCGCGATTTCGCGGGAGCGGATCGTCGGCGGCGTGATCTTTTCCTCCAACGAAATCGGCGCGCCAGGCGTCGTTGCCAATCTCTCCCCCGACCGGAACATGCTGCTGGTCGGCGAATGCGACGACCGTCCGAGCGAGCGGATCGCGCGGCTGCGCGACGCGCTCAACGAGGCCTCGATCGCCTCGCCGCCGGTCGCGCGGATCCGGGAAACGATCTGGACCAAGCTGTTGACCAACATGTCGATGTCGGTGCTGTGCCTGTTGACCGGGCAGACCGCCCGGGGCGTGAGGGACGACCCGGACTTGCGCGACGTGGTGCCGCGCCTGCTCGACGAGGCCAACAGCATCGCCCGAAGCTGTTTTCCTGACGTCAAGCGCGCTACCCGCACCGGCCCCGCGCCCGACCACAAGCCTTCGATCCTGCAGGACTACGAACTCGGTCGGCCGATGGAGATCGACGTGCTGGTGCGTGCGCCCGCGGCATTTGCGCGGGCCGCTGGACTGTCGACGCCGATGCTCGACATGCCGGCGGCGCTGGCGATCCGTCAGGCGCGCGACAAGGGGCTCTACCGGGGTTGAGCGTCAGACCCGAGGCTGGCAGTGAACAGGCTGGCCATCAAAAGCTGAAAGCGCGGTGTCTGCGGGAATGTCTCCGCGCCCTGTCGGGCTGATCCGACAACGCAGTTCGCCGCGGACCGATCGCTTCGAATTGGGCCTTCTGCTCGTCGCTCAGCGTTCCGTAGAAATCGCCGAGCGCCGCGCGCACCAGCCTGACCGCTTGCAGCATGACATCGAGCCGTTTGCCCGCGGCCGCGATCCGTGCCGGTGGCGTGACCGCATCGTCGGGCTGGCACGCGGTCTTCAGCATGTCCGCCGCCCTCGCGCTCGCGTCCTGGAGCGCGGCAAGACGCGCACGCTGGGCGTCGTCCGGGCGCAGCCTCGCTTCGATTTCTTCGGCCGGCCATTTCAGCTCGGCCGGTTGCGCAACGTCGCAACTCTGAACAACCGGTCTGTTGCCCCTCCTTGCGGCGATTTTCCGGCGCTGGTTCTCACCAAGCGCAGTGAGCCGCGCCTTCTGTTCATCGTTAAGGAGGCTGTAGAACTTATCCAGCGATGGCTGTACCGTTGCGACCGCCGCGAGCATCGCCTCGATGCGTTGCTCCATGGATGCCAGCCGGCCCGGCGCCGTCAGCGATAGCTTTGTCGGGCAGGCTGCCTTGATGTTCTGCGCGGCGGTGACGGATACGCGGGCGAGATCGTCGAGCGCGGCACGTTGCGCCTCAGTCGGCTCAACGGCCTGCCGAATGAGGTCGATCGGCAGGCCGACAATATCGCCGCTGTCGTCACCGCACATTTGGATCAGCCGGTCGGGCGCTGCATCGGGGCTGCCGGGTGCCGACGAGGCACGTGGCGGCAAATAGAACGCAAGATCATCATAGCCGTAGGGCGAGAACATGCCGGCGTAGATGTCATCATAGCCATAGCCCCAGAACGGCGCGCCAAAGCCGCCGCCCCAGACCGCATAGTCATAAATGTCAAAATAAGCGAACGGCCAGAACAGCGGCCCGATCCATCCATATCCGCCATTACGGTGTCGCCACCATCCGTTTCCGCCCCGGCCGTGGTGCCATCCGGCGGTCGCCGCGCTGGCGGCGATCCGGGCGCGAAAGCCGGGATTGCGCAGCGCAGTTGTGTTGCGCATCGTACGGGCAAGCGCGCGGGAGTTCAGCGCATTGGATCTTGTGCTTCGGACCGCGAAACTGCGATTGCGGCTGAAACCCGGCCGCGCAAACGACCTGCTGCGGATATGGCGCCCGCCACCGAAATGCGCACGGCCGAAATGCCCACCGCCGATGTGCGAACCGCCGATGTGCGCACGGCCGAAATGCCCACCACCGCCAAAATGCGCGCCACCGCCAAAATGC
>NZ_JBAVNZ010000060.1:0-10318 GCF_049691595.1 Bradyrhizobium sp. | reverse complement strand
GGCCTCAATTTGCTGCCGTGGACGGTCGTCGCGGCCCTGGTCGGGGTCGGCTCGATCTCGATGACGCTTTACCTGATCCATGCCAGGCGAACGGGATCGCCGGTGCTGGATTTCGCGCTGCTGCGCTTGCCGACGATGCGGGCCAGCATTATCGGCGGATTCCTGTTCCGGCTCGGCATCGGCGCGCTGCCGTTCCTGCTGCCGCTGCTGATGCAGGTCGGCTTCGGCCTCTCGCCGTTCCAGTCCGGCCTCGTGACCTTTGCCTCCGCCGTCGGCGCCATGGGCATGAAGACGCTTGCCGCGCGGATCATCCGCACCTTCGGCTTCCGCAACTTGATGACCGTCAACGCCGTCGTCAGCTCGGTCTTCCTGGCCGCCTGCGCGCTGTTCACCGTGACGACACCGCTGCTCCTGATCATGATCATCCTGCTGGTCGGCGGATTCTTCCGCTCGCTGCAGTTCACCGCGATCAACACCGTCGCCTATGCCGAGGTCGAACCGGCGCAGATGAGCCGCGCCACCACGCTGGTCAGCGTCAACCAGCAACTGGCGATTTCCGCCGGCGTCGCGGTCGGCGCGTTCTCGGTGGAATCCACCATGATGTGGCGTCACGCCGATGAGCTGACGGCGGACGTGTTTGGCCCGGCCTTCATCGTGGTCGCAATCATCTCGGCGGTTTCCGCCTGGTTCTTCTGGCAAATGCCCGACGACGCCGGGCACGAAATTTCCGGGCGCAAGGCGGTCGAGATTTCCAGCCGCAAGGGCGCGGCGAAAGCCGCGGCCAAAGCCGCCAGCGAGACGACGGAAGACGCCCGCGATCAGCGGCTGGGATAGCTGGTTCGGGACTCTCTCCCGATCATCGCAAATGACGCTCTCATGACGTGCGTTCGCGCCCCGCGGCGCGATGCACCCGAGTCGTGCATGAAATCCCGTGAAAACACCGGGCGGGGAATGCCGGCTGCCCGTCGCACCTGCCGCCTCGTTTGCACTGCGAATGTGATTGGCGTCACAGCCGCCTCCGTGCAGGCGGCGCATGCTGCGGGCCATCAAAGGTGACTGCGATGAGCCAACCGACAGGAGGGTGCCATGACCGGAACCCCAGCCATGCTGCAGGAATCACGAGGAAGCGCGCACCGCGAGGCCATGCCGCGCAACGAACGACTTACCGACCGACCCTTCGGTCTTGATCTCTACCGCTCCCGCGAGTCGCGGCGGCGCCACCGCGTGCTCATGAGCGCGCGGCATGTCGCCGAGCTGTTCGCCTGTCACGGCGATCGCGGCGCACGCCTGCATTGAAGGAGGCGTCGTTGCCGGTCGGGCATGCGCTTTGATCCACTTCATTGGCATGTCCTGACCTGTCGATCGGAAACGCGCCGCGGGGACCGGCAGGAAAACCTGGATGAGGTGCCATGAACCAGATGCAACGCCGATACGTCTTACTGCCCGGCAAGTCCGGGTGCCGTGCTGCCATGGACGGGCCTGTTTCGGACGATCAACTCATCGCGCGAATAGCCGGCGCCGACGCCATCGCGCTGGAGGCCCTCTATGTGCGGTATCAGGCCCGCATCTTTCGTTTCATCGCACGGATCGTCCGCGACGAGGCCGCGGCCGAGGACCTCACCAACGAGGTGTTCGTCGATGTCTGGCGGCATGCGCGCGGCTACGAGGCGCGGTCCTCGGTCAATACCTGGCTGCTGTCGATCGCCCACAACCGCGCCATCAGCGCGCTCAGGAAGCGGCGCGAGGAACCATCGGATGACGAACGGACGGCAGCCCTCCGCGACGACGCGGACGATCCGGAGACAGCCGCGCAAAAGAACGACAAGAGCCGGTTGCTTCGTCGGTGCATCGATGCGCTTCCGGTCGAGTATCGCGAGATCGTCGACCTCGTCTACTATCACGAATTGTCGGTCGCCGAGGCAAGCGCCGTCGTGGGCATACCGGAAGGCACGGTCAAGACCAGAATGTTCAATGCGCGAAAGCGGCTTTCGGAACTGCTGAAGGACGCCGGCGTGGATCGAGGATGGCCATGAGCAACGCAATCACCCCGCATTCCAGAGATGAAGAAATCGAGCTGCTGCTGCCGTTTTACGTCACCGGACGGCTCGATCGTGCCGATGCCGAGCGGATCGACGTGCATATCAGCCAACGTCCGGAGGCCTCGAACCTGCTCTCACTGATCCGCGAAGAGCGCGCCAGCGCTGTCACGGCCAACCAGGCGTTCGCGGCCCGCCCGGCGCGCAGTTTCCAACGCGTGGCGGCCACCATCGCGATGATGCCCGTGCGGACGACCGGTCCCGACGAGCGGCTGTGGGACAGGATCAAACGCCTCTTCGAAATGCCGGAGTCGCCGATGCGGGGCTGGATCGGCGCCGCCGCCGCGCTGGTTATCGTCGTGCAGGGCACCGCCATCGCGACGCTGGTCGCGACGCAGTACTTCCCGACCTTTACGGCGGCATCCGGTGGCCGCGAGGCCACCGGGTCCGGAACCATGGTGGTCGTGCGCTTTGCCGATGGCGCCACGACATCGGCGGTCACGGACCTGCTCGCGAGGCTCGGCATGGCCATTGTCGACGGCCCCAGGAGCGGCGGATTGTTTACGGTGCGGCTCGGCCCGAGCAGCATGAACGAAGTCGAGCGCGATCAGGCGATCGCCGACCTGAGGGCGCAGGGCGACGTGGTGGCGTTTGTGACACGCCTGCCTTGAGTCGACAGCTGCCGGTGTCGTTGCTGCATGAAGGGAGCTCGCGATGTTTTTTCGGACCCTGTGCTGCCGTGGAACTGGTATCGCCAAGTCGCGCCGTCCCGGATGGATCGGCCCTGCCGCCGTGTCCGTCCTGGCGTCCCTGCTGCTGGCCGTCGGCGGGAGCGGCGAGGCCGAGGCTTTCCCGGCTCGGCGGATGTCGGGCCCCTTCATGGCCCGCCACGGCAATCCCGGCGGCAACGTGCTACGGCGCGTGATCGAAAGAAACCACGGCGAGCGTCGCCATGGCGGGCAGCCCGACGACTTGCCGGAAAGCCATCGAGGTCGCGACGGAGCAGGCAACGACCATCGGCCGCCGCGGCCCGGCGACGGGAGCCCCTCGCCCCCATCCGGCAGCGACGGGCAAAATAATCGCCCCGCCCATGTCGTTTGTATCGCCGGACGCATGCGCGAGGGACGTTGCGAATGCGGACCACAGGCGGGGCAACGGTTCGGTGACAGGATTTTCATGTGCGGCAGCCCGCGTATCCCGATCGGGCCGTCGATCGCACCGGCAGGCTTCACCGGAGCGGGACTGTCGCCGCCGCCAGGCGTTTCCCAACCTGCCCCCGCGCCTCGATTGCCGCCAGGCCCGAGCGGTTCGCCGGTGTACGTGCCGGACGAAGTCGTTGTCAGCGTCAAGAGCGCAACCCCGGAAGCGGTTGACGACGCGGTCGGCCGCAGCCACGACCTGCAAACGCTTGAGCGGCGCAACATCGATTCGCTCGGCCGCCGCCTCGTGCGCTATCGGGTGCCTGACGGAAGGCCGCTGACGACGGTGATGGGCGAGCTGCAAGCCGACCCGCGCGTCCTCGCCCTGCAACCGAACTACTATTACCACCAACAACAGGGGAGCGCGGCGGCGGACAACGGCTTGCAATATGCCCTCGTCAGGCTGGATGTCGCCCGCGCGCAGGCGATCGCGCTTGGCAGCGGAGCGCTGATTGCGATCGTCGACTCCGGTATCGACAACACGCATCCCGATCTGATCGGCTCGGTCGTGGACACATTTGCCGGCGCGTCCGCGGCGAGCGCCGACCCGCACGGCACGGAAATTTCCGGGATCATCTCGGCTCACGGTATCGTGCGCGGAATCGCTCCGGAAGCAAAGCTGCTCGACGTGCGCGTTTTTGCGCCGGGGCGCCATGGCCTCGCGGTTGCGACCAGCTTCAACGTCGTGCGCGGAATCGACTGGGCGCTGTCGAAGCATGCCCGCGTGATCAACATGAGCTTTGCCGGCCCTCGCGATTCATTGCTGGAGGAGAGCATCAAGGCGGCCGCCGCCAGCGGCGCGATCAGCGTGGCTGCGGCCGGCAATGGCGGGCCGCAGGCCGCCCCGGCCTATCCGGCTGCATATCCCGGCGTGATTGCGGTCACCGCGACGGACGTCGCCGACCGCCTGTATTCGCAGGCCAACCGCGGCAGCTATATTGCGGTTGCCGCTCCGGGAGTCGACGTGCTGGCGCCGTCCGGCGATCATGCGCATCAGCTTCTCTCCGGTACCTCCTATGCAGCCGCGCACGTCAGCGGCATCATTGCGCTGATGATCGAACGCTACCCGACGCTCGATGCCGCTACCACGCGTCTCGCGCTCGCAGCCGCGGCCGTCGATCTGGGTACCCCCGGTCGCGATGACCAGTTCGGTGCCGGGCGCGTCAACGCCTTCGCAACGCTGCGCGCGGTCGCCGGTCAGTGAAGCGAATTCTGCCGCACCAGCCGACATCCGAAATCGCAAAACCAAATCCCTGCTCACCGCGTCTACCTGTTTGCGATGGCCGATGGTCGGCATCGACAAAGAGGGAGAACTGACATGAAACTCAAGATCATCACTGCGACCGCGCTCGCGATTCTCTTCGCCGCGCCGGCGTCCGCTGGCCCATTGAACAACATCTGGCACCACCAGCAGGTCCGCATCGGCAACGGCATTGCCAGCGGAAGGCTCACGCCCGTCGAGGCGATCGGGCTCGAGGCGCGGGAAGCCTTCATCAGGGGCGAGGCGCGGTTCCTGAGAGCTACCGGCGGCGGCCTCAGCCCTGCCGAGAAGGGGTTCCTCCGCTCGCAACTCGCCGCGGCGAGCGGTGCGATCCGCTACCACAAGCACAATTGACCGCGTTCCCGATCGCGCCGGTTTCATCTGCCGGCGCGATCCGCCCAAGGCCTTTGATGTGCCAAGGGCGTCTCCCTCGAACATCCGCCTTATTGCACATTCAGGTCAGGCGGCGTGCGAGGGCCGAACCGTGCCGGAACCCGGACTTGCCGCTTCACGGCCGCATCGCTGACGCGCCCAGCCGCGGCAAGAAAGTTCGTCAACCGGGCTTCCAAGGCGCCGTATCACTCAGCTCCGATTCCGGGTACTGGTGGGGCGCTCACGCGCCCCATGGAGCCTTGGATGATTGGGTTGTTCTTCGAAGTCATGCCGCGGCCGGACCACGAGCAGGCCTATTTCGACATCGCCGCCGGTCTTCGGCCTGAACTCGACAAGAACCCCGGCCTTCTTTTCATCGATCGATTCAAGAGCCTCGATCGGCCACGCATCGTGCTTTCGCACTCTCACTGGCGCGACGAGGCAAGTCTTGCCGGCTGGCGGACGCACGCAAAACATCATGTTGCGCAGATCGCCGGGCGACAGCGGCATTTTGAGGACTACCGCCTGCGCATCGGCCAACTGCTCTGTGAGTGGCTGCCCGGGGCCGGTGGCCTGCGCCGTTTCGAAACCACCAACAGCTACAACGACCCGGCATTGCAACAAGAGCGGTTTATGCTTGCTTCCACCGCCACGACGCCGGTCGAGGCCGGATCTGAAAGCGAAGTGCTGTCGAGCGTCTCGCGCGAGCGCGAATACATCATCCTGACACCGATCCGGTCGCTTGCAGACGGGCTTCACGCGGTCGAGCAGCGCTCGCTGACGGGTGCCATGACGTCGGCCCGGTTGTATCTGGTATCGCGCGACTATGGCATGTACGACCGGAAAGAGGCCCCGCAATACTATCCGCCAGTCAACCGGGATCACTGACCGCGCAGGCCGTGACATGGCCGCCATCAAAGTCCGCTGCAAGCGGGTACCCGGCGGACCGGGGCCACCGTGAGGCAAAACGCCGGTTAACACGGGTTTCAATTTCATGCTACAGGGCGGTTTCTCGATGCTGTGTCTTCGAACCGGGAATGATAATGCGCTTTCGCTGGTGGATCTTCGCCGTTGCAAATCTTTTCCTGGCAGCCCCTTCGGTTGCCGAGCAATCCCCTGGTGGCCGGTTTTCGGTGCATGGGGAGGCGGCAGCTATGGCGCGTTATGCCGCTGGATATCTTGTAGCGCCGCATCTCGCCGATGGTTTGCCGGACGGCCAAGCAACGTTCATGCCCCACATCACGCTTGTCGCGAACGACAGCGAACGCGAGGAACCGGATATCGACATGTACGCGTTGATGTCGGGGAAATGCACCACCCTCAAGATCGCCGGACGCAATTTCGCATGTCGGGCCGTTGCCTATTTTCATAGCCAGCAAGGCCGCGCAAATTTTACAATTGTTCTCGATGACCCGGCGGACGCCAGCCATATCATCTCGTTTTCGGGCGAAAATAGCCGGAGGGAACAGGATAACGTATATGAGCTGCAAGTCGACCGGATGCTGCTGAACTCCAAGGACCGGCCGAAGGTCGATGGCCTGCCCGTGCCGTTCGTCGAATCGTCGGATGGAATCTGCAAGCAGCTCGGGATCATCGCGACGCGGCGGGTTTCCAGCATTTCCTGTGCCGCGACGGATAAAAATGGCAAAAAGTACGAGCTGCAGTTCGAATCCGACGGCTCACCGATCGCATTGCGAAGGATCAGGCAATCGTCTCTCTCGGCGGAGAAGCATCGCGCCAAGCGGGTCGAGCAGCTCGAATGCCGTCGCAAGGCCGATGTTGCCAAGATCCTGCCCAGAGACTGGACGGCCTACATCATTCGGTGTCTGGCGGACGATGGTCAGGGGCTTCCGACGCCCGAGCAACAGTGAAGCGGCGCCGCCGGTTTCGTGATGCTTGATCCGGCTTTGCCGCGCTTGCCCATTCCGCCCGACAAGCTTCATTCTAGGCACCAGGCGCCCCCTCGGCCGGCGGGAACTCGATTCGGTCGTCGGTCCGGCAGTAGCGATCTGCGAACATGCGGCCGACCGGATGATACCGGTCCATGCGCACGCGCATGGCGTCGCGATCCCACAATTCGTCACGGATGTGGAAATTCAAACCCTCGCCGAGAATGAGCTGCCGGTTGCCGTTCACGTCGATCGTCTTCCAGGTCTTGCACTCCATCGCCCATGGCGCGTCGGCCAGTCGCGGCACCGCGACCTTCGTCGAGGGCGCGAGCCTCAGGCCGAGATAGCCGGGCTCGCCGATTTCGGGCGGAAAGTCGCCGCTGGAGTCGTGCATCGCCCGCGCCAACGGCTCGTCGGCGATGTTGACCACGAACTCTCCGGTACGCTGGATGTTGACCAGCGTGTCCTTGACCCGGCCATCGGGCCGAAGGTTGACGGCGAACATGCAGAGCGGCGGATCCTCGCAGAACGCGTTGAAGAAGCTGTACGGCGCGGCGTTGACCACGCCGGCAGGCCCGATTGTCGTCACCCAGGCGATCGGCCGCGGCACGACGAATCCGGTCAGCACCTTGTAGCGCTCGCGGGATGTGAGATCGTTCGGAGCGTATTCCATTGTGCATTCCCTGTTTGACCGGCATCTTCCGGGTGGTTCACAATCCGGCCTGGATATTCCCGGTTTTCCCGGCCCACTGCAATGAAGTCTGTCGGAAGACAACGCCGCCGAGTGCAGCCGCCTGATCCGCTGGCGCGGCCGGTTTCCGTGGCGACAGGTTGATGCCGTGGACTGGTGCTGCCACCTGGAAGGACCGTATCGGTGACATACGAAATTGTGGTGGAAGCCGCGCAGCCGGAGCTGTTGGCGGCAGTCCGGGCCAAAGTGCCGATCGGCGGTGTCGCCGTAGCATGGAAGCCTGCTCTCGATCAGGTGTGGGCCTTCCTGAAAGCGAATGGCGCTTTGCGCCCGGGCCACAATTTTTTCCTCTATCACCACCCCGAACGCCGGAGCGAGCCGATGAATGTCGACTTCGGTGTCCAGGTGGCGCGCCGGTTCGAACGGCAGGGCAACGTGCAATGCGTCACGACGCCGGCCGGCGAGGTCGCAAGGACCGTTCATGTCGGTCCCTATGATCGCTTGGGCGACGCCCACGATGCCATCCATGCCTGGTGCGCCGCGAACAACCGGACCATCGCGCGGGCGTCCTGGGAAATCTACGGCGACTGGAACAACGATCCGGCGCGGCTCGAGACAACGATCAAATATTTGCTGAGGGGCGGCGCGGCGGATTAGATCATGATCCGATCAGATTGAATCGGACCATGATCTTGTCTCTCTATTGAGCATGATCTCCGCGCAAACGCTTCGCGTTTGTCGCAAGGGAAATCGCCGGTTCCGATATCCTCGCGTGGGCTTGACGCGAAATCAGTATTTCGCAACGACCGGCGTGGCCCAATCCAATTTGTAGTTCAAGCCGACCCGCACGATATTGTCTCGTTCGCGAACCGAGCTGTTCCAGTTGTAGCCAGGACCCACGGCCGCGGGCGGGACAGCCGCAACCAGCGGCGATCTGAACGACTGCGTCCCGAGATCGACATAAAGATACTCGGCCTTCACCGACCAGTTGGGAGCGAAGGCGTATTCGGCGCCAGCGCCGACCACCCATCCGACCCTGATCTGAGAGTCGGAACCGATATGAACCGCGCCGTTGAAGACCGGATTACCCCGGAATGGCACGGCAGCGAACGTGACGTTGGTATCCGAATGGACGTCTGCCACCGCCAAGCCGCCGGTGCCGTAAAGGAAGACGCCATTGAAGTCGAAACCCGCGCGCCCCCGAAAAGTAGCAAACGAATCCAAACGGCTGGACACATGTTCCGTGTGGGCCGCATTGGTGAAACCACGATTGCCGAGACTTGGGAAAGCAGCATAGGCGGCATCGACGGTCGTTCTTTGGCCGATCCATTGCCAGTCGGCCTCAACACCGAAAACAAACCGGCCATTTTGTTGATTGCAACCAACCTGTCCGCCGATCAATCCTCCCGACGGATGGCTGTTATAAGTGTGGCTCAGCGCCGCGACATCGATCAGGAAGGCTCCAGTGCCCGCGACATTTGGCGGAGCCGCCTGACCTGGCGGATTGAGATAGCTACCTGACGGCGCAAGGGAATAACGATTGTCGCCGCCAATCCAACCCGCATTTCCACCGATGTAGCACCCGGTCCAGGAAGCAGTTGGGGTGGCGATCGGAAATGCCTTTACAGGCATATCGGCGGCAGATGCCGCGCCGATACCGAGGAGCGCGCTCGTTGCCATGGCGTTCAAAAGCAGTTTTGGATTTTTCATTCGTGCACCCGTTGAACTCGACCCCGGTTCGATCATACCAAGGGCATAGGGTGTCGTCGTTCGATTTTTGCAACCAGTGCGCGAATTACTGCTGTTGTTGCAGAAATAGCACCGCGGTGCGCCAGGTGAATTCGTTGAGACAGCTCACCGGACCTCGCCCTAACCCGGAATGAATGCCATGCCGGCCGCATCGCCTATCGCCAGAATGGGTGCGCCATACAGCGCTTCGAGCCGCTCGCGCGTGAGTATCTGCTTCACAGGCCCTTCGGCGAGACGGTCGCCGCCGCGCAGCAGATAGGCCCGGTCGGCGGCGCGCAGCGCATGATTGGGATCATGGGTCGTGAAGAGGATGCCGAGGCCGGAGCGCGCCAGCGCCCGGATCTCGCGCATGACCTTGCCCTGGTTTCCAAAGTCGAGATTGGCGGTCGGCTCGTCCAGCACGATGAATTTGGGCTGCTGGGCCAGCGCGCGCGCCAGCAACACCAACTGGCGTTCACCGCCCGAGATCATGGTGTAGGGCCGTTGCGCCAGCGCCGCTATACCGAGGCGGTCGAGCATCGCCGCGGCTACCATGCGGTCCTCCCGGGTGGGACGGGCAAACAGATCGCCATAGGCCGTGCGCCCCATCAGGACCACCGCTTCCACGGAGAACGCGAAGGTTGCGACGTGGGTTTGCGGCACATAGGCGATCAGCCGGGCGCGTTCCCGCACCGTGTAGGACGTCAATGCCGCGCCATCGAGCCGCACCTCGCCCGCCTTTGGCGTCAACAGTCCGAGCAGCGTCTTGAGCAGCGTGGTCTTGCCGCCGCCATTCGGTCCCAACAGCGCCAGCACCTCGCCCTTCGCGAGCCGGACATCGAGCCCGACACCGACGACGCGGTCCTGATAGCCGATGGTGAGCGCGCGGCCCTCGAGAATCATGACCAGTTCTTTTGCACGCTGGCGAGCAGCCAGATGAAGAACGGCGTACCGATCACGGCGGTCAGAATGCCGAGCGGAATCTCGACCTGCGCCATGGTGCGCGCCAGGGTGTCGATCAGCAGAAGATATCCGCCGCCGAGAATGGCCGCGGCCGGCAGCAGCCGCGCAAAATCAGGGCCGACCAGCGAGCGTGCAAGATGCGGCACAACCAGTCCGACCCAGCCGATGATGCCGGCGGT
>NZ_JBAVNZ010000059.1:0-3699 GCF_049691595.1 Bradyrhizobium sp. | reverse complement strand
TGCGGGGAGAGGTCGTCCGGCGAAGCGCAGCGAAGCCGGGCGGATGAGGGGGACTCACCGCGTCCTCACATCTTCAGAATTCGCCGGGACAGCCCCTCACCCATAGCCGATGCTCCGCATCGGCGTCCTTCTTCAAGAACGGCGGCCGTAGGCCGCCTACGCCTCTCCCCGCAAGCGCGGGGCGAGGGAGAAGCGCGGCGCGCTGCGCAGCATCCGGGGAACGCCGTTTGCGCGGTGCCAGCTTCCGCGGCGGCTCGTTGAACCAGCCGTCGATGCAATCGACCATCTGGCTGTCGTAGCTGCGAAAGCTTTCGACCCGTCGCGAATGACTCACTTCGGACATCAGCCACGCATCCACAATCTACTCTGGCCGCAGGTTTCCACCTATCAGAGAACTCAGGATACCCGCTAAGATGCCGTCTGGAAGGACTAGTGTCGGAGATGCAGCGCCGCGACTTCATGACGTTTTTGGGTGGCATGGCAACTGCGTGGCCGCTCGCTACGCGTGCCCACAAGGGGGCAATCTATGTCCGACAATCCTACAGCTGAAAGCATGGCCGGGTCTCAAGCGGCCCCGCTCCGCGAAGCGTGTCCGGTGGCTTTGAGGGGGGAGCGAGGTTGAAGCAGATCGGTCTTTTCGAAATGCGCCGATTGGAGGCGTTGAGCAACACCATCTTCGGCGTTGCGATGACGCTGCTCGCCTATGATCTGCCGAAGGCCAGCAGGTTCGCGAACGCGCCTGCCTGGATAGACCTTTTCGGTGCCTACGCACAACCTGTCATCGCGCTGATGATCAGCTTTATCGTCGCCGGCGTGTTTTGGCTCAGCCATCATCGGCGGCTCACCTTCGCGCCGGAAGGCAGCCGCGGCGAAGTCTTCCTCAATCTGATCTTCCTGCTGTCGATCGTCATGCTTCCGGTGACGAATGGACTTTACGGCGTGTATCGGCTCGATAGCGTCGTCGCAGTAAGCTACGGCTTCCATCTGACTGTCATTGCCGGCCTGAATGCGCTGCTATGGATTCTGGCGCTGCGAGGTCGCCGCAATCCCGAGTTGCTGGCAACCGCGATCTTTCCGGTCTTCGTATTCGTGTTCGGAACGGTGATGGCCGTCGTCGCGCCGTCCGTTGCGCAATTCACATGGTGCCTGGCATTTGGCGCGCCTCTGGCGGGCTGGTTGGCGGCCCGGCGTTGGCCGCTGAGAACGAATTAGCCAGCTCGATCTCTGTTAAGGCGGCGCATGTCTGTTGTTGGCACATCGCGTCATTTCGCTGCGACGTGCCACATTCCCCCTTGAGCGGTGTTGATGTCGATATTCCTCGGCACGCGCGTCGGAAGCGCGCGCTTCGGCAACGCGCAGGCCATCACGCGCCGCGATGAGCCAGTGCCAACTTCAATGGTGGGTGAGGATTTTCGCCCGTCATCGCGCCGAAGCGCCCGTTGCGGCGGGCCGCGAGTTCTTGCCAAATCGGGCGACGATGAAGGAGTGCCGCTGATTTGCCCGACGTGTCAAGCATGGCGCCAGGCCTATGCCAGCGACGGCCGGCTACTTTGCATGGGGTTGTTTTCGATATTTTTGGTTGGGAGCGAGATACGCTCAGGTGAGCCTGCGTACCGGCTCGCCGGTGACGGTGCGCTGAAGTCTGGTGTCCCGGACGCGGTGCAGCGCCTCTTCGGCGATGCGCCGCAGAGCCGGGACCCATTTTTTCCGACAAAGTATGGCCCCCGGATCAGCAGCGCACCACGAAGCCTGTGCTCGGGCCGCGCAAAGCGCGGACCCGAGTGCAAAGCGCGGCGCGCTGCGCCGCATCCGGGGAACGGCCAGCTACCACCTCAGCTCCCGCATCAGCGCCTGCGGGGGATGGCCGAACAACTCCCGCACCGAGGCGGGGTCGAGCTGATCGATGCCCTCGAACTCCCCGGAGTGGATGCCGCGGGTCACGAACAGGCAATCGATCCCAAAACCGTGCGCGCCGGCGAGATCCGTCCGCACGGAATCGCCGATCGCCAGCACGCGGCTGAGCTCCGCCGAATGCCCGCGGCGCGCGGCGGCCAGTTCCATGGCGCGCTGATAGATCGGCCGGTGCGGCTTGCCGTAAAAGATCACCTCGCCGCCGAGTTCGCGATAGAGCTCGGCGATCGCGCCGGCGCAATAGATCAGGCGGTCGCCGCGCTCGACGACGATGTCGGGATTGGCGCAGATCAAGGGCAATTTGCGCGCGCGCGCCTGCAGCATCATCGCGCGATAATCCTCCGCCGATTCGGTTTCGTCGTCGAACAGGCCGGTGCAGACGATGTAATCGGCCTGTTCCAGCGGCGCGATAACGGCATCAAGCCCGCGATGGATCGAGCTGTCGCGCTCGGGGCCGAGCCAGAACATTTTCTTGTCCGGATGATCGGCGACGAAATGCCGGGTCAGGTCGCCGGAACTGACGATCGCGTCATAGGTCTCGTCGGCGACGCGCAGCTTGCGCAATTGCCGCTGCACCGAATCGGCCGGCCGGGGCGCGTTGGTGATGAGGATGACGGTGCCGCCTTGCCTGCGAAAGGCGTGCAGCGCGTCGCAGGCGTCGGGAAATGCCTCGATCCCGTTATGCACCACGCCCCAGATGTCGGAGAGCACGACCTCGACGCCGCCGACCAGGTCGCGCAGCCTTTCGACAAACCGAAGTGAGGTCATGATCGCAAGCGCCGGTCAGCCCGGTCCGGCAGCGCGGCGCGCCAGCGCGGCATTGCCGGTCGCCCGCGGCGGGGTCTCGATGGCCGGGCCGGTGAGGGGAGCCATATTGCTGGAGCCATCGGGGTGCTGCGCCCTGTCTGGAGTGGCCCCGCCGGTAGCAGATGCCCCATCGGGCCGCAACGGCCGCGGCGGCGCGAACAGAAAACCCTGCCCAAACCGCACGTCAAAGTCGAGCAGATCGACCACCGCGCGCTCGCCCTCGATCTTTTCGGCGATCAGATCGATGCCGAAGCGGCCCAGCAGATCCGAGAGATCGGAAGGGTGGATGTCCGACGTCGAGCTCAGCATCGGATCGAGCAGCAGCGCCGCCGGCACCTTGATGAAACGGACGCCGCGGTCGGCGAGCTCCCGCGGTTCGATCCCGAGGTCGCTGACATGATCGATCGAGAAGCGGTAGCCGCGCTGCGACAGCGCCGCCAGATGTTCGGTCTCGGTCGGGCCGAGATGGCGGAACGTCGACTGCTTGAATTCGAGCACGAAGGATGGCGCCAGCGCGCGGTTGGCTTCGAGGAAATCGAGGCATTGGGCGAAGTTGGCGGGATTGCCGAGCGTTACCGCCGACACGTTGCAGAACACCCCGACGTCCTTGTTGCGCACCATCAGCCGGCGCAGCACCTGCACGCAGCGCAGCATCACCATGAGATCGATGCGCCCGATCAGGCCGCCCGCCTCGGCGGCGCCGATAAAATCGTCGGCCGCGATAATCTGATCCTTGTCGTCGCGCAACCGCGTCATCGCCTCGTAATAGCGCACCTTGCGCTGCGGCAGCGTCACCATCGGCTGCAGATGGAGTTCGAGCCGGTTTTCCTCCACCGCGTTTTTCACGGCGGCCAGGAGCTGGGTCCGGCTGCGCGAGGGCGAGGCGACCTCGGCGGTAGCGGCGACCCGCGGCCGTGCGGGGGCGACAATCGGCGGGCGTCGGACGGCAGCCGGCACGGGAAGCGGCAGCTCGGTTTGCGC
>NZ_JBAVNZ010000058.1:0-6870 GCF_049691595.1 Bradyrhizobium sp. | reverse complement strand
GGCCGCGACCAAGGATCCGATACCGCCGCGCGGCGGCAGACGGCTGTGGGGAAACATCTCTGATGCAAAGCGTTCAGCCCGATAACGCCGATCCGATGCCGATGCGGCGTTCGCCGCACAGCGTGGCCGCCATCATGCTGCGGTTTGTCGGATGGCTGACCACCGCGGTGGTGGTGATGGCGCTGTTATGGAGCCGCTGAGTTTTCGCCGATCAATGGCGCGATGCAGCGTCCATGGTTAGCAAATCCTGACTGACGATCACGCTACCTTCGAGCGCATAGGCGCCGTCGGCATAGCCCTTCACCACCATCCCCGCGGTCAGCATCACCGCGAGCGTCACGGTCGCGAACATAAAGCCGACAAGTTTCAGGCCGCTGCGATCTGCCATGGTCGTCCCCCCGGTTTCTTCCCCGGCACTCATATGGCAGGGACAGGTTCAAAATGCGTTAGCGAAAAAATCGTCCCGCGAAATTTTCGGCGGCACGGATATCCCGAGGCAATCCGGTAACCATGTTGGTTGCGTTTGTGTTTCAGGAACCGGCGCCACGTCGCGGCACGAAGGCGCTCGCCAGCAGCGAGAACACCAGCTCGCCGCGCTGATTGGTGCCGGTGTTGCGGGCCTGCAGGATGCCCCATTCGGGGCGCGAATCCGACGTTCGCTTCGAATGGACCTCGCTCATGAAGCTGATGGTGTCGCCGGCCAGCACCGGCCTGATCCAGCGCAACTCGCGAAAGCCGGGCGACGGTCCCCAGACCGCGACGCGCTCGCCGCGCGCCACCGCCTCGCTGGTCTGGCGCTGGCCGTCGGCGACCACGAGCTTCATGCAGACCGACCCGACATGCCAGCCGGACGCCGCCAGTCCGCCGAACAGCGACTGGCGCCCGGCTTCCTCGTCGAGATGAAAGCGCTGCGGATCGAATTGCGCGGCGAATCGCTTGATTCCGTCGGCGGTGAAGGTGAACGAACCGACCTCGCGCCGCGCGCCGATTTCGATATCTTCAAAGAAGCGCATTGAATGTCTTACTCCGCCGTCGCCTCAATGCGCCGCCGCACGATGATCGACGATACCCATTCGCACAGCGCCTGGCCGGCGGCGTTGCGAGCCGTGACCTTGAACGTCACGATGCCGGTCGCGGGACGGCTGCGCGAGGCTCTCGCCTCCGCGACATCGACTTCGAGCGTCAGGTCGTCGCCCGGCCGCAGCGGCGCAAGCCAGCGCAGCTCGTCGATCCCGGGCGACCCCAGCGACGCGGTACGGCCGATAAAGCCATCGAACATCATCCGCATCATGATCGAGCCGAGGTGCCAGCCGGAGCCGGACAGGCCCTTCAGCATCGATTGCTTCGCCGCCGCCTCGTCAAGATGCATCGGCTGCGGGTCGAACTCGGCGGCAAAGGCCAGCATTTCCTCGCGCGAGACATGGCGCGGTCCGAAGGTGCCGAAGCGGCCGGGCTTAAAATCTTCAAATACCAGCGTGGTCATGATGGAGATTTGTTGGAAGGAAGCCCGATTGTGGCCGTTATTTGCGGCAATCTCAACCCGCCGGCCCGCATGGCTCGTGCACCCTGCGGATGGGCCTGCCCGCCAGTGCTACCCCCGACTTGCCCGACGCGATATTCGGAGCTAGCCCTGTGCGCGCGCGGGACCAGATCAGACACCACGCTTTTCGACTTTGCCGGGAGAACCACCGATGTTCGATTTCCAGGATCTGTTTCAGTGGGACCGTTTCATCACGCCAACGATCATCAAGACCTTTTACTGGCTGGTGATTTCGTTGATCGTGCTGTTCGGCATCTCCGGCATTTTCTCAGGCCTGGCCACGATGGCGATCAGCCCGTTCCGCGGCTTCATCCTGCTGTTGTCCTCGATCGCCAGCGTGGTCGTCGGCGTGGTATCTTCGCGCATCGCCGCGGAATTCATCCTGATCGTGTTCCGCATCAACGAGCATCTCGGCGCAATCCGCGATCAGGGCCAGATGCGCTAGCAAAATCCGGAAACACGGTAGCCGGTTTTTTCTAACCGTCGCTTCCATCCGGGCGATTTGCTGCGATGCACACGCCGCTTCCAGGTTGGATCAAACGCGTCGGTTTGACCATGCGTCGATCACGTCCAGTCTACCTCCAAAAGCAGTCATCGCGCATCGTTTTCGAGCTACGCCGCGATTCAGCGTCTCATTCGGGTCGGTCGTGCGTTCGCCCGCCGGCGTCGGATCACGGATCTATCAGCACGCCGGGATTCATCATGCCCTTCGGATCGAGTTCGCGCTTGGCGCCCCGCAGCGCGCGGGCAAACAGCTCGGGCCGCTGCCTGTCATAGAACGGCCGATGGAACCGGCCCACCGCATGATGGTGGGTGGTGGTGCCGCCATGCTCGACAGTCGCCGCGGTACAGGTCGTCAACACCGCCATGAACTGGTCGAGCATGACCGGCTTGTCGAGGATGCCGCCAAACGTGAAGTAGAGGCACGGCCCGTCGGGATAGACATGCGTGAAACGGCAGGTGACCGTACCCTCGCGGCCCGTCACCTGCCTGATGGTATCGTGGGTGATCCTGGTGATCTTCGCGTGGAAATCGCGGAACCGCTCCCAGGTCATCGAGGTCTCGAACGTCGAGGAGAGCAACCCGCGCGCGACCGCGTGTTCGCTGTAATGGGGCGCGCGAATGAATTTGTTGCGCCAGGCGCCGGCGGCGCCCGTGCGATGCGAGTTCTCGTCGTCCAGCGCCGCGGCGTCCGGGACACCGCCGCTGTCCCGACAGATTTCCAGCGCACGTGCCATCCAGGCCTCGAGCGGATGGTCGGCCGATTCGAAGGTGAGCATCAGCACGGCCTCTTTGTTGTCCCACGGGATGTCAGGCAGTGCCTCGCGCGCCTCGAGCAGCCGGCAGTTGGCGGGATAAAGGCCGGCCTGGGTGATACCGCGCACGGCGTCGGCACCGGCATAAAAGTCTTCGAAACGCACGCTGGTTGCCGCGCGGAAGGTCGGCTTCTTGCGCAGCCGCACCCAGGCTTCGGTGATGATGCCGAGGATGCCCTCGGAGCCGATGAACATCCGGTCGGGGCTTGGCCCCGCACCGGAGCCCGGCAGGCGCCGCGTCTCGAGGGTGCCGACCGGCGTCACCACCCGCATGCTCTCGACGAAATCGTCGATGTGAGTGGTGAGGGTCGCATAGTGACCTCCCGAACGCGTGGCGATCCAGCCGCCCAGCGTCGAGCAGCGGTAGGCCTGCATGTAGTGGCGCATCGTGAACGGCGTCTCGCGCAGCTGGTCTTCGATATGAGGCCCGTACACGCCGCCCTCGATGCGCGCAGCGTGACTCACCGGGTCGACCTCCAGCACCTTGTCCATATGGCGCATCGAGATCGTTACGACCTTTTCGAATTCAGCCGCGGGTTCGATGCCCTTCACCACGGACGAGCCGCCACCGTACGGAATCGCCTTGGCGCCGATCTGATCGCACCAGGCGAGGATGCGCACGATGTCCTGTTCGTTGTCGGGAAAGGCCACGGCATCGGGCGGATTGGGCACCGAGCGGAGGAACATGCGGCAGGCGTCGAACCATGCCTTGCCGTAAGCGTGCTCCAGCCGGGTGAGATGATCGGTGCGAACGATAGGTTGCAGCGCGGACGGCACGACGACGCGTGACGGACGCAGCGTAATCTCTTCAGCCCTGGGCGGCGGCGTGACGTCGAACCCCGAGAGCCCGTATCGCCTTGCGATACCGGTTTCCCAGGGCCTGATTTCGTCCGGGGTCAGATCCTCGTCGGCATAGCCCCAGGCATAGAATTTTTTCTGCCGTCTCATCATTTCCTCCAGCGGATCCTTTGACCGGGATGGTTTCTTCAGTCGGTGCGATGTGACGCCAGTTCAGGAGAGCGCCAATTCGCCGACTTGAAACAAGGGATCGGCGCGCCTCACGCCAGGCTGGCCGGCTTGGGCGGGTGCGCGGTTCTCGGATGATGGTCATGAAGAAATACGGCAAAGCTATATCGCAGGAGAGGATTGTCGGGAACGGCGGCCTCAAAGAGCTTTTCCTGCGTGTCACGCGGCAAGTCCGGCCAAAGTTTGAAGGCCGCGCGGCCCAACAATAGCTCGAACTCGCTGGACGAACTATTCATATGCCACCTTCGGCGTATGATCGATCCGATTTGCCTGACGACGCATGTCTAGCAATTTTCCCCAATTCAAAATTTGATATATGTCAACTCGACGCGGCTGACGTCTCGTCGATGTATCCGGCGCTGTCGCTGTCCTCCTGGAACAGCGTTCTGAGCAACCGCCATAGCTCACGATGCCCGGCTGTTTGGCCGCCTTGCGTCAGATAATCCGCAATATCCATCGTCGCTGTTTGGTAGTCGACCGTGCCCCCGATGTTCGCCTCCAAATGCGCTATCTCACGCTCGACGTACAAACGTTTGCTGTCGGTATCGAAGACAAGGGCGCAACGATCCGCATGGGTGACCTCAGGGCCCTTTACCCGACGATACAGATCTCGCTTCAAGACAGCCATTTTCCGCTCCCTGCGATGACGTTGCGACAGCCAGGCTTACAAGCCCAACAATGTGCGGACCTTGGTGGCGGCGTCATAGATTTCGATCTTGAGCATCGGATAAGTCGACTTCAGTTCTCGGCCCGATGTTTCAGCGGCTTCGAGCGTGTCAAATTCCGACTTGAAATGGCCGTCGACGACCACCACGAACCCTTCGGCAGGAGGCCTGTCGGCTCGTGGCGCTTTCTTCGGCTCTGGCTCGTCAATGACGCGAACCGGCTTTTTCATCGCAGACGCCCGCCGTCAAAGAATTTTACCAATTTAGGACGGTCGCGGTCGCCTTTGCCTTGATTTAGATCATGCTCGCGGGAAGTAACTCGCTTTCGTCAAGCCGGCCCCCATCTGCACCGGGCCATGCGCTGATAAAGTCCGCGCGTCAGGTATTGAACCTGAAATGCATGACGTCGCCGTCGGCGACGACATATTCCTTGCCTTCCAGCCGCAGCTTGCCGGCGTCGCGCGCGCCGGCCTCGCCGCCGAGCGCGACATAATCGGCATAGGCGATGGTTTCGGCGCGGATAAAACCCTTCTCGAAATCGGTATGAATCACGCCGGCCGCCGCCGGCGCCCTGGTGCCGCGGTCGATGGTCCAGGCGCGGGCTTCCTTGGGGCCTACGGTGAAATAGGTGATGAGGTCGAGCAGCTGGTAGCCGGCGCGGATCAGGCGGTCGAGCCCGGCCTCCTCCAGCCCCAGCGTTTCCAGGAACTCGGCGCGCTCCTCGCGCGACAAGGTCGCGATCTCCGATTCGATCTTGGCGGAGATCACCACCGCGACCGCGCCTTCCTTCTGCGCGTGCTCGAACACCTGCTTCGAAAAGCTGTTGCCGTCCCTGGCCGAGCCTTCCTCGACATTGCAGACATAGAGCACGGGTTTTGAGGTCAGAAGGCCGAGCATGCGGAAGGCGCGCTCCTCCTCCGGCTTGCGTTCCAGGAACCGCGCCGGCTTGCCGTCGCGCAGCAGCACCAGCGCGCGGTTGACGAGTTCGAGCTGCTCTTTGGCGTCCTTGTCGTTGCCCTTGGCCTTCTTGGCGAGGTTGTCGACGCGTTTTTCCAGGCTGTCGAGATCGGCCAGCATCAGCTCGGTTTCGATGGTCTCGATATCGGCCAGCGGCGCGATCTTGCCCTCGACATGGGTGATGTCGGAATCCTCAAAACAGCGCACCACATGCGCCACCGCATCGACCTCGCGGATGGTGGCGAGGAACTGGTTGCCGAGGCCCTCGCCCTTGGAGGCGCCGCGCACCAGGCCCGCGATATCGACGAAGGTCAGCCGGGTCGGGATGATCTGCGCCGACTTGGCGATCGCCGCCAGTTTGTCGAGCCGGGGATCGGGCACCGCGACCTCGCCGACATTCGGCTCGATGGTGCAGAACGGATAGTTCGCCGCCTGCGCCGCCGCCGTCTCGGTCAGCGCGTTGAACAAGGTCGACTTGCCGACATTCGGCAATCCGACGATACCGCATTTGAATCCCATCGTACTTTCCGCTCTTTCGCGCGACGCTGCCGCGAGTGAATTGATTTGAGGTCGTCATATGCGGGCAAAAGGCGCGGGAGCGCCGTCTTCCCACCTTGTGTCCCGCGCATCCATCTTCTTTGAAGGATGGATCGCCGGATCAAGTCCTGCGATGACCAGCGTTACGTCGCGCCGTCTTCCTTGTCGAAAAATCCCCTCGCCTGCATCGCCAGATGCACCTTGTTCTGGAACGTCGAGTCGCGGCCGGTGGCGAGCAGGCCGGCATTGTCGGCAACCGCCGCGCACAGCGCCTCGACCCACGGGCGGTCGCTCTTGGCGAAATCCGACAGCACGTGGCCGTGCACCAGTTCCTTGACGCCGGGATGGCCGATGCCGAGCCGCACGCGGCGATAGTCGTTGCCGATATGCGAGGAGATCGAGCGCAGCCCGTTATGGCCGGCAATGCCGCCGCCGACCTTGACGCGCAGTTTCGCCGCCGGCAGTTCGAGTTCGTCCTGGAACACGGTGATCTCGCCGGCCCCGAGCTTGAAGAAATTGGCGGCTTCCTGCACCGCGCGCCCGGATTCGTTCATGAAGGTCGAAGGCCGCAGCAGCACCACCTTCTCGTGGTCGAGCGTGCCCTCCGCGGTCTCGCCCTGGAAACGGCGGCGCCATGGTGCAAAACCATGACGCCGCGCAATTTCACCGACGGCCATGAAGCCGATATTGTGCCGGTTGTTGGCGTATTTCGCGCCGGGGTTACCGAGGCCGACAAACAGGCGCATGCCGCGGCATCCCGCGTTCGCTTACTTCTTCTTGTCGCCGCCACCGGCAGGCGCCTTGGCGCCCGCCGCCGGAGCCGCAGCCC
>NZ_JBAVNZ010000057.1:0-22005 GCF_049691595.1 Bradyrhizobium sp. | reverse complement strand
ATGACGTGGAAAGAGTCTAGCGAAACGCCACCGACACCTTTCCCAGCGCACCGAAATCTGCCTCGAACAAATCGCCGGATTGAATTGGCAGCGGCGGATGGCAGGTTCCCGTGGTCACCACCTCGCCTGCTTTCAGCGTCACGCCGAGCGCGCGCAGTTCATTGGCAAGCCAGGCCAACGCGACGCGGGGATCGCCGAGCACATTCCTGCCGTGACCGAGATACCGCTTTCCGCGCAGCGTGATGACCGGCCTCTGCTCGATCAGATCAAGTGCGCGCCAGTTCGCGGTGGTCGGCCGACCGAGAACGAACAGATGCGCGCAGGCATTGTCGGCGATGATCTGCGCGGCGCCCGCGCTGACGAAATCGGTGAAACGCGAATCGGGAATCTCGATCGCGGGATGAAGCGTGTCGACCGCGTCCAGAACCTCCTGCACGGCATAAGGCGATGACCGCGGGGCAAGGTCCCTTGCCATGCGAAAGGCAAATTCCGGCTCGCCGACGCGCATTTCATTGCCGGCCATCGAAGCCGTGCCGCCCTCGGGGATCACCGTCTCCGGCAGGATGCGCCCTGCCATCGGGCCATCGACATTGATATGTTTTTGGCCGGCTGCGCTGGTCGCCGCGATCTTCCAGCCGAATAATCTTCCGGCGGAGTATTTTTCGATTTCCCCCTGGATCGCGTAGCCCTCGGCGCGGTTGCGCGGCCGCAGCGAAGCTTCGAGGCCGCCGAACTTGGTCCCGGCGCGCCAATGGTCGTTCAGGGTCTTTGACGCCGCGGCGATCTGGTTGTGGTCGAGCATGGCAGTGATTCCCGAGAGCGGCCTTAGCCGATGATGATCCTGGTCCGCCGGCTCATCCGCCGCAACAACCGCAACATCGCGGATTTCGTCATCGAAACGCAACCCGCGGTGGCCGAGAAATTGGTGCGCGCCAGGTGCAGGAACACCGCGCTGCCGCGGCCGGCGATGCGCGGCGCGCTATTGTGGTCGATTTCGACGATGAAGTCGTAGAGATGATCGTCGCGGGTGAGCCGGTCGCCGGCCTTGTCGCGGCCGAGCCGGATCGGCTGGTTGTAGTGGCGGTCCTTGGGGTCTTCGCACCAGGCGTCCTCGGGCCGGATCGGGCGGATCGGCAGGTAGGTCCGCGGGCGCGGATGGCGGTCGGCGCGCCACCACAAGCACAGCGGGCGGAAGGTGCCTTTGGGCGTCGCGCCATCGCCTTCGCGCTTGTTGGCGAGAATACCGCCGCGGCCCAGCGCCACCGGAACGGTCCAGCCATCCGCGGTCAACCAGCCCCGGCACGGGTTACCCGCGGCGGGGTGAACCCGGATCGCCGAGAGCGGCCGATCACGCACATCCTTCGCATAAGTGATTGAAAAATATATACTTTCCATGAGAATCATTCGCAAACAAGGGTCGGCTGGCCTGCCAGGATCGTTCCATCTGGCGAGTTGATTCCATTACCGGACATTTCACCCAAATGCCTGCCGATTGTGGGATAGACTGCCCTCGCCTTGAGAATCCGTAACAATCGCTTAACTGAATACGAATCCAGCTACCACGTCTCGGACTCAAAACACTCCCGCTGGAGTCCGCCGCCTGCCTCACAAGGATCGTACCTATGGCCAATGCCCGCAAGATCCTGATCGTGGATGACGATACCGATCTGCGCGATACGCTGGTCGAGCAACTATCGCTGCATGAGGAATTCGAAGCGTCCGCGGTCGATACCGGCGCCAAGGGCGCCAGCGCGGCCAAGGCCAATTCTCCCGATCTCGTGCTGATGGACGTGGGCCTGCCGGATACCGACGGCCGCGAAGTCGTGCGCTCCTTGCGCAAGGGCGGCTTCAAGGCTCCCATTATCATGCTGACCGGGCACGATAGCGATTCGGACACCATCCTTGGGCTCGAATCCGGTGCCAATGATTATGTCGCCAAGCCGTTCCGGTTCGCAGTACTGCTGGCCCGGATTCGGGCGCAGCTTCGTCAGCACGAAGCCAGCGAGGACGCGGTCTTTTCCGTTGGCCCCTACAGTTTCCGGCCCGGCTCCAAAATGCTGACCGGCGCCAATGCCAGGAAAGTGCGGCTGACCGAGAAGGAGACCGCAATCCTGCGCTTCCTCTATCGCGCGGGCCAGCTGCCGGTGTCGCGCGAGACGCTGCTGCAGGAAGTCTGGGGCTATAATTCGGGCGTGACCACCCATACGCTGGAGACCCACATCTATCGGCTGCGGCAGAAGATTGAAAAGGATGCGGCCAACCCGGAGATCCTGGTGACGGAAGCCGGTGGCTACAAGCTGGTGCCGTGATACGATTCGCGCCACGATTCATCGCCGTTTGCGCACCCCCCTCGCCGGTCCGGTATGTCGATCGAAGATGACGTAGCCCTGCTGCAGCGGGTCCCGACACTGCGTCTGTTGGGCGATACCGCGTTGCGCATGCTGGCGATCGGTTCGGAACAGCGCGATTTCGATCGGGGCGATCAGCTTTTCAACGCCGGCGACGAAGCCGACGCAGGTTACATCGTCCGGCGCGGCGCGTTCCGTGTCGAGGATGGCGGCGCCGAGATCGTTGCGGGTCCAGGCGCCCTGATCGGCGAGCTTGCGATGATCGTGGCGATGCGGCGGCCGTCGAGCGCGATCGCGCTCGAGCGATCCTCGGTGATTCGTGTTGCGCGCAGCCTG
Organism: Bradyrhizobium sp.; assembly: GCF_049691595.1. Taxonomy (GTDB): domain Bacteria; phylum Pseudomonadota; class Alphaproteobacteria; order Rhizobiales; family Xanthobacteraceae; genus Bradyrhizobium. Next base: position 19,321 of record NZ_JBAVNZ010000057.1, on the reverse strand, counting down.
TTTCAGCGCGTGCTGGAAAGCGACCCTGCCGCGGCGCGCCGGCTGCGTGACGAAATGGCGGCCCGCTCCAGCCAGCTCGCCAGCGACATCCTGATGGCCGGCGCAAAGCTCGGTAGCTGATGATAGCGTTTTCAAGCGAAGCATGCCCTCGGACTTGATCCGGGGGTGGACGCCGGCTCGCGTGAAGAAAACGCGTCGAGACAAGAGCAGGATCAAACCTCCAGCACCACCGTCACCGGCACATGGTCCGATGGCCGCTCCCAGCCGCGGGCGTCGCGGCTGATACGGAAATCACTGACGCTATCCTTGAGCGCGCGGGAGACCCAGATGTGGTCGAGCCGCCGGCCGCGGTCGGCCACGGTCCAGTCGGCGGCGCGATAGCTCCACCACGTGTAGACCTTTTCCGAGAGCGGGATCCGTTCGCGCGCGACGTCGAACCACTCGCCGTGTGCCTGCGCGGCCAACAGCTTCTCGCATTCGATCGGCGTATGCGACACGACCTTCAGCAATTGCTTGTGCGACCACACGTCATTCTCGTGCGGCGCAACATTGAGATCGCCGACCAGAATATGCCGGTCGTCGCCGCGCGGATGCAGCGGCGCGCAGGCCCTGATCTCGTCGAGAAAACGCAGCTTGTGCTCGAATTTCGGATTGAGCGCGGGATCCGGAATATCGCCGCCGGCCGGAACGTAGAAATTATGCAGCACCAGCGGCTTGGAAAGCCGCGCCTTCTCGCCGAAAGCCACCGAGATGTGACGCGAATCGGCCTTGTCGCAAAAGGTGCGGATATCCCTGTTCTCGAATGGCAGCTTCGAGACGATGGCGACGCCGTGGTAGCCCTTCTGCCCGTTCAGCGCGACGTGCTGATAGCCGAGGCGCTTGAAACGCTTCAGCGGAAACGCGTCATCGATGCATTTGGTTTCCTGCAGGCAGAGCACGTCCGGCCGTGCCGACTTGATGAATTTGGCCACGAGATCGATGCGCAGGCGCACCGAGTTGATATTCCACGTTGTCAGGGAGAAGCGCATGGGAACCGGCTATTACCACGGTTCAAGCCGTCGTTGTCCGTTCTCCACAGGCAAGGACGGGAACACGCGCTTTGGGATCAGCCGGGCGGGCTGAGATAATTGGTAAAGTCGATCTTGAATAGCCCGGGATCGACCTTCCTGGTGGTGTCGAGATTATACACCGCGACCGTGGTGTCGTAGCCCTGCGGGTCGGTCACGGTCCATTGCTTGAGCTGGCCGTCCTTGGCGCCAATCATCAGCATCAGGCGGCTGGTGCCGATCAGCGCCTGCTTTTCCTCGATGGTGACGCTGATGAAGACATCGTCGGCGGTCACGTTGACGACGTTGGTATCCTTCAGCAGGTCGATGCGGTCCGACAGCAGGAACCGCAGCGGCGTCTGCGACAGCGGATAGATATCCTGGGTCGCAAGCTTGCGGTCGCGCACCGCAAGCGCCGATCCGTCGGCGATGATCGCGATCGGGTTCGGCGCGTCGTATTCGAAACGCACCTTGCCCGGCTTCTGGATGTAGAAATCGCCCTTGGTCTTGCTGCCGTCGGGCCCGACCTGGACGAAATTCCCGACCAGCGTCTGCAGCGACGACAGATAGCTGCTCACCCTGGCGGCCTGCGCCTTCTGGTTCGCATCGAAGCTGGCGAAGATGTTGGCCGGCGCGCTGCGGCGTGGGTCGGGAATCACCGGGTTCGGCGGCGCCTGGGTGGTGCCGGTCGTCACCCCGCCCTTCTGCGGGTCCGGTCCGCCGATTGGCATGCCATCGCGGCTTTTTGGCGCGGGCTTTGGAACCGGAACGTTCTGCGCGGCCGACGGGGCCGCGCCGCCGGCGATGGAAGCGGTCATGAGCAGCGCCAGCCCGTAACGGATGCCACGAAGAGTTTGTCGTTTTGCCATTCGATGTTTCGGATCTCTTTTCAAGGCGTCGTGCCGCTTCGCCATTACCATTCTATCGCGCTTCATAGCCAAGGAGATATCGTTTTTCCGTGAAAATATCGCGCCAATTCAGAAGCGGCCTTCTTCTTCCTCGACCAGAATCTCGCGTTTGCCGGCGTGATTCGCCTGACCGACGATGCCCTCGAGCTCCATCCTCTCCATCAGCGATGCGGCGCGGTTATATCCGATCTGCAGCCGGCGTTGAATGTAGCTGGTCGAGGCCTTGCGGTCGCGTTTGACGATCGCAACCGCCTGCGTGAACAGGTCGCCGCCGCCGTCGCCGCCCATGCCGGTGGAATCGAACACCGCGCCGTCCTCATCGGTCGGCTCTTCCGCCGTGACCGCCTCGAGATATTCCGGCGAGCCTTGCGTCTTGAGATGGCGCACGACTTTTTCGACCTCTTCATCGGAGACGAACGGGCCGTGCACGCGGCTGATGCGTCCGCCGCCGGCCATATAGAGCATGTCGCCCTGGCCGAGCAGCTGCTCGGCCCCCATCTCGCCGAGGATGGTGCGGCTGTCGATTTTCGAGGTGACCTGGAACGAGATCCGGGTCGGGAAGTTCGCCTTGATGGTGCCGGTGATGACGTCGACCGAGGGCCGCTGCGTGGCGAGGATCACGTGCAGGCCGGCGGCGCGTGCCATCTGCGCCAGCCGCTGCACCGCGCCTTCGATGTCCTTGCCGGCGACCATCATCAGGTCGGCCATTTCGTCGACGATGATGACGATGTAGGGCAGCGGATCGAGGTCGAGCTTCTCTTCCTCATAGATCGCCCTGCCGGTTTCCTTGTCGAAGCCAGTATGCACCGTGCGCGTCAGTTCCTCGCCCTTGCCTCTGGCCTCGGCCAGGCGCGCGTTGTAGCCGTCGATGTTGCGCACCCCGAGCTTGGACATTTTCTTGTAGCGTTCTTCCATCTCGCGCACCGCCCATTTCAGCGCCACCACCGCCTTCTTCGGGTCGGTCACGACGGGCGTCAGCAGATGCGGGATGCCGTCATAGACCGAGAGTTCGAGCATCTTCGGATCGACCATGATCAGGCGGCACTGGTCGGGCCTCAAGCGGTAGACCAGGCTGAGGATCATGGTATTGATCGCCACCGATTTGCCCGAGCCGGTGGTGCCGGCGATCAGCATATGCGGGGTGCGCGCGAGATCGATGATGATGGCGTCGCCGCCGATATTCTTGCCGAGGCAAAGCGGCAGCTTGGCAACCGATTCGTTGCTGTCTCTCGTCGTCAGTAATTCACGCAGGTAGACCTTTTCACGATGGGCGTTCGGCAGTTCGATGCCGATGGCGTTGCGGCCGGCGACCACGGCAACGCGGGCCGACAGCGCGCTCATCGAGCGGGCGATATCGTCGGCAAGGCCGATGACGCGCGACGATTTGATGCCGGGCGCGGGCTCGAGCTCGTACAGCGTCACCACTGGTCCGGGGTGGGCCTTGACGATTTCGCCGCGCACGCCGAAATCCCCGAGCACGCCCTCCAGCGCGCGCGAGTTGGCTTCCAGTTCGCTCTTGCTGAGCGGCTGCCGATCGGAAGCCTTTGGCGCCGTCAATACCGATACCGAAGGCAGTTCGAATTTGTCGGACGATTTGCGCCCCGAGGCGCGCGGCGCCGCTTTCCTGCGCGGGCTACGGGCGGCGGGCGCCTCGTCGTCCTCCTCGTCCTCGTCCTCATCCTCGAAATCTTCTTCAGCATGCGAGCGGCCGCCGAGACTTGGCTCCTGGCGTTCGAACGAAAACGCGCGGGGCGGCGGCGAACTTGCAACCAGCGAGCGGTATGCCGTCGTCAATAGCCACCCCAGCCGGGCCTTCGCGCTCATCAGCGCATGAAACATCCAGCCGAGCGAGACCGAGCTGCGCTCGTCTTCCTCGAAGGGCGCGTCGTCGTCCGCGATCGGGGTCAGTTCTTCGTCGCTGGCGCGCGAACCCCAGCCGCTCGCGAACGGGAAGGTCGCCAGCATCGCCGTGAACAGGATCGTTCCGAGCACGAGCCGGTAGACCAGGCCCACGGGGCCGAACACGACAGCCGGCGCGCGCACCAGCGCGTCTCCGACCACGCCGCCAAGCCCGGTAGGCAGCGGCCAGGCCCAGCCATGCGGCCAGCAACTGGCAAAGCCCGCCGCGATCACGGTGCACAGAATCCAGCATCCGAGCCGCAGCGCCTCGCGGTCGAAACCGCGATGCGTCAGCATGCGCCAGCCCCATACCGCCACCGGCAGGACCAGCATGATCGCGCCAAGGCCGAGGATCTGCATCAGGAGATCAGCGCCGACCGCGCCCGGATAGCCGACGATGTTGCGGATCGGGCGCGAGGTGGCGTGGCTGAGGCTTGGATCCTGCACCGACCACGTCATCAGCGCGGCTGCCGCCACGCCGGACGCCGCGATCAGGCTCAGTCCCGCGAGTTCGCGCAACCGCCGCGCCAGCGCCTCGCGGATCGCCGAAGGCAACTGGCCGACCAGGGGAATGACACGTTCGATCGCTGGCATGCTCATCGGGCCCTGCGACTAATCCAGAGTTTCGACCAGCCGGTGCAACGCCTCGGCTGTTGATTCGCCGTCCGACACCAGCGCGAGGCGGATGTAGCCGGCGCCGGGATTGCTGCCGTCATCCTGCGGTCGCGCCAGATAGCTTCCGGGGATCACGCGCACGCCGGCGTCTCGATAGAGTTTCACCGTCGCGGCTTCGTCGCCGCCGCGCGAGGAGACATCGAGCCAGACACAGAAGCCGCCGGCCGGCCGGCGATAACCGTAGCGATTGCCGAGGATCTGGTCGGCAAGGTCGAACTTGATCCGGTAAAGCCGGCGATTCTCCTCGACATGGGCCTCGTCGCTATAGGCGGCGACCGCGACATGCTGCAGCGGCACCGGCACCTGCGGTGCGGCGACGTTGCGCAATTCGTGAAACTGGTCGAGAAATCTTGCATCGCCGGCGGCAAAGCCGACGCGCATGCCCGGCAGGTTCGAGCGCTTCGACAGCGATTGAAACGCGACCACGTTGGTAAAGTCGGGTCCGGCGCATTCCAGCGCGCTGCCCGGCGCATCCCGGGTGTAGATTTCCGAATAGCATTCGTCGCTCAGGATCATGAAGCCGAAGCGGTCGGCCAGCTTCTTCAGGCGAAGGAAATAGTCGCGTGAGGCGACCGAACCTTGCGGATTGGCGGGCGAGGCGATGAAGATGGCAACGGTCCGGGCCAGCGTCGCGTCGTCGAGCGTGTCGAGATCCGGCAAAAATCCGTTGGCAAGCGTGGTCGGCAGATAGATCTGTTCGCATCCGGCGGCGCGGGCGCCGGCGCCATAGGCCGGATAAAACGGGTTGGGCATCAGGATCGCAGGTTTTCCCTTGCGCGCACCGGCATAACGAGCGGCCGATATCGCGGCGAAGAACAGGCCCTCGCGGCTGCCGTTCAAGACCAAAATTTCGCGCTCGGGATCGATCGCCCGCGGCAGGTGGAACCGGGTCGAAAGCCAGCTCGCCGCGGCGCGCCGGAACGGCTCGATGCCCCGGGCCAAGGGGTAGCGGCCGAATTCGGCGATATGGCTGGCCAGAACCGGGCCGACAAAGTCCGGCACCGGGTGCTGCGGCTCCCCCAATGATAGCGTAATCAATGGCTTGGCTGGCTGATACGAGGCCAACAGCTCGGTGGTCCTGGCGAACGGCGAGCGCTCGGCCTGACCGGCCGGCGCTACATTGCCGGCGCCCTGCGCCACGCCGGAAGGAGCGGTCATTGCCATGTCTGAAGCGCCAGCACTTTCAAAGCGGTCGAGGAGCCCAAATGATCGACCGGAAACCGATCAAACCACCATAGATACGGCGAGGTTAAGACGCGATTAACCATCGAAGCCGGCGGCGATTTTGCCTGATTTTCCTGCGCGGAGAAAGAATGGATCGATCGGCGCGGCCGGCCGTCGGGCATGCATTCGCGCGAAGCATTGGCTTGGTGATGGCGGCCTCATGACATGCGCTCGCGGCCCCACGGCGCGAGGGGCCCGGGTTGTTGCTGAAATCTCCGCCCCCTGAAATCAGAGGGCGCAGGGAAGGCCGGGCTGGCTGGCACCCGCGGTCTCGTGCGCAAAAATGCGGTAGAATGCGCGCACGAGCATACAGGTATCAGCCGGGGCATCCGACCTTCCCTGCGCAATGGTTTGAACGGCTTATGGCGTACTCTCCCCGGCGACGAATTCGTCTTGTCACCGTCGTCCGCGAATTAGCAACGGAATCCGCGCCCGGTTGGGCCGATCTGTCTTCGCGAACTTGACGCCAGCAACGGGCGCCAGGACCACACGCTTTTGCCGTACGCGACCCGTCTTCGCCAAGAGGCTTCGCCAGGCTTGGTACCCGTCCGCCGAAGCTTTAACGAATTCGGAAGCAGCGCCGGTCGTCTGCGCGCCGTTTACCGCTCACGGATCGAAACCCGCCCTGCGATCCCGTTTCGCGCCCGTCGCTGCCGCGTCCACCGCATCCCACCCCAACGTCCGTGACGATCGCGAGCGCCCCTCGTGGGGGACGGGATACCGGGTTCTAGGACTGATTTGGGTCCGATGGAAATAGGAATATTTTTCTAGATGAGACTGGACAGTAGAATCAGCGATGAAATCGTTCGGGAAATTCCCGTTTTCAGGCCCGAAGGGTGACTGGACAATTTGTGCGGTATTACCATATCATGATGAGGTATTACTTTTGGAGACTCACGATGGCAACGACGGTTACCAGCAAGGGTCAAGTCACAATTCCAAAGCCGGTTCGCGATCATCTGGGGATTGTAGCCGGCAGCAAGGTCGAATTCCGCCGTGCTGCAGACGGAAGCGTCGTGATCGAAAAAGCCGGTGGCACGAGCCAGCCGAGCCGTTTCGCGAAGCTGGTCGGCATCGCGGGTCCGGGTCCTTCTACCGACGAGATCATGGCGATGACGCGCGGAGAATAGTCCCGTGACGCTGGTGGATTCGAACGTCCTGCTCGACGTTTTCACCAAAACCCCGATCTGGTGGGAATGGGCGCTCGCGCAGCTTGAGAATGCCGCCAGGCGCGGCCCCCTGATCGTCAACGACGTTATCCTGGCTGAAACATCGATCCGCTTTCCAAGTATCGAAGATTTCGACGCTGCCTTGGCAGACGCAGGCATAACCTTTGCGCCGATACCGCGGACGGCGCTCTTCCTCGCCGGAAAAGCTTTTGTTCGGTACCGCAACTCAGGTGGCGTTCGCACCGGCGTGCTGCCAGATTTTTTCATCGGCGCCCACGCAGAGGTGGAAAGGCTACCGCTGCTGACGCGTGATGTGAGGCGCTATCGAAATTACTTTCCGATGGTGACGCTGATTGCGCCGGAGAGTGAAGGCTAGACAGCGCCTGCTACCGCGACGGCAGCCGCTCAAAACTCGGCATGCCCTCAGGCAGGTGGTGATAGGGCTGCTTGTCGATGGTGTAGATCGCCATCTGCGGGCCGCCGAACAGGCTGGGATCGTCGAGCGTGCCGACCTTGATCACCACGGCAGGCAGGCCCGGCGGCCGCGTCACGACATGCGTGCCGCATTCGGCGCAGAACTCCCGCGTCACGGCGCGCTCCAGATCGCTGCGCTTGAATTGCCTGGGCGTATCCTTGGTATATTTGAAGCCGGCGATCGGCATCAGCAGAAACATGTTGGTCGAACCGCCGGTGATATACTGGCATTCGCGGCAGTGGCACTGCGCCTTCATCATCGGCTCGCCCTCGGCCACATAGCGCACCTTGCCGCAATAGCATCCGCCTTCCAGTTTCATGACGCTCTCCCCTGCCCTGTTTGCGGCATTTCGACGCCTCGCGCGGGGTTTGGCAACCGGTTTTTCGGGGGCACCGGCCTTATTTTGACGCGTTTTCCTCACGCGAACCGGTGCCCATCCCGCATCGGGTGCGGGGCAGGCTTTCGCTCGAAAACGCTATGGGAAAAAAGAAAGGGGGCCCCAGCTTGCGCTGGAGCCCCCTCAACGGTCAGGGCATTGCCGGGTATGTGCCCGAACCGGAGTTGCGGCGCGACCGCGGGGAGACCGCGCCCCGGGAGAACTCACATATTGTAGGCGCGCTCGGTGTGCTCGGTGACGTCGAGGCCTTCGCGCTCGGTTTCGACGTTGACCCGCAGGCCGACGATGACATCGACGATCTTGTAGAGGATCGCCGAAACCACGCCCGACCACACCAGCGTGGTGGCGACGCCCCAGCTCTGCGACGTCATCTGGGCCACGAAGTCGTAGTCGGCGATCTTGCCGGTCTCGTAGTTCATGATACCGGCGCCGCCGAGCGCCGGATTGACCAGGATGCCGGTGCCGAGCGCGCCGATGATTCCGCCGATGCAGTGGACGCCGAACACGTCGAGCGAGTCGTCATAGCCGAGCGCATTCTTGACCACGGTGCAGAAGAACAGGCAGACCACGCCGACCACGAGACCGAGCGCGATCGCGCCCATCGGGCCGGAGTAACCGGCCGCGGGTGTCACCGCCACCAGCCCCGCCACCGCGCCCGACAACGCGCCGAGCACGGAGGGATGACCCTTGATGATCCACTCCGCGAACATCCAGGCCAGCGCCGCCGCCGCGGTTGCGACGAACGAGTTGGTCATGGCGAGCGCGGCGCCGCCGGAGGCCTCCAGGTTCGATCCGGCATTGAAGCCGAACCAGCCGACCCAGAGCAGCGAGGCGCCGATCATGCTCATGGTCAGCGAGTGCGGCGCCATCAGCTCCTTGCCGTAGCCGGTGCGCTTGCCGATCAACAGCGCGCCGACCAGACCGGCGATACCGGCGTTGATGTGCACCACGGTGCCGCCGGCGAAGTCGATCGCGCCCTTCTTGAAGATCCAGCCGGCGTCGGCGTTGACTTCATCGAGCTTGGCTTGGGCGGCCGTCTTCGCCGCCGCATCACCCGCCGCGGCCAGCGCCTTGACCGCATCCGAGATCGCGTCCGGTCCGGCCCAGTACCAGACCATGTGGGCGATCGGGAAATAGACCAACGTCACCCACAGCGGAATGAACAGCGCGACCGCCGCGAACTTCATCCGCTCGGCGAAGGCGCCGACGATGAGAGCCGGGGTGATCGCCGCGAAGGTCATCTGGAAGCAGACGTAAACGAGCTCGGAGATGTTGGCGTCAATGCTGAAGGTCGCCGCCTTAGAATCCGGCGTCACGCCCGACAGGAACGCCTTGGAGAAGCCGCCGATGAAGTCGGAGCCGCCGGTGAAGGTGAGGCTGTAGCCGTACAGCGCCCAGAGCACGGTGACCATGCAGACGGTGTAGAAAACCTGCATCAGCACCGAGAGCATGTTCTTGGAACGGACCAGGCCGCCATAGAACAGCGCAAGACCGGGAATCGTCATCATCAGCACCAGCACCGTCGATGTCAGCATCCAGGCATTGTCGCCCTTGTTGACGGTTGGCTCGGCGTAGGCAGCGGTCGCGGCGAACAGGCCGACTGCGAGGGCCGCCAATCCCGCGCTATAGGGACGCTTGAACGTCATTTGGTTTACTCCTGAGTGGATATGGTTGAGCGCGAAATCAGAGTGCGGCGGCATCCGCCTCTCCCGTGCGGATGCGAACCGCGTGGTCGAGGTTGATGACGAAGATCTTGCCGTCGCCGATCTGTCCGGTTTTCGCCGCCGAGGTGATCGCTTCGATGGTCTTGTCGACCTGCTCCGAGGCGACAGCGACCTCGAGCTTGATCTTGGGCAGGAAGCTCACGGCGTACTCGGCGCCGCGATAGATTTCCGTATGGCCTTTCTGTCGGCCATAGCCTTTGACTTCCGTTACCGTGAGACCGTGAACGCCAATGGCGGTCAAGGCGTCACGGACTTCTTCGAGCTTGAATGGCTTGATGATCGCCATAACAATTTTCATGGGTCCTATCCCCGCTTGGGCCCGGTGCAGACAGACCGGGAGTTTCTTTCGACTGAGGTCCACCACGCGGAGAAGTTCACTACGCGGGCACAGCCAGGACCGTTAGAATCAAATGCCGTGCCAGACCGGACCTGTTCCCTAACGGACTATGAATCCGTCCCTTTTCGCGCTCTGCGGGAAAAGCCCCCGGCTGCGCCAATCCGTCGCGCCCAAAACATAGTCACGCCTGCCTAACAAATGGGCGCAGCAGGCTGCCGACATAATTCTGCCCAGCGGCGAGGCAGGAGGACGGTATTTAGATGTAGATTTATTGGAGCGCTTCGCCGTGCTGCGAGATGTCGAGGCCTTCCAGCTCCTGCTGCGGCGAGACGCGCAGCGGCACAAAGACGCTTACCAGCTTGAGTAGCGCATAGGTCACACCGCCGGACCACACCAGAGTAGCGGCGATCCCGTACAACTGGATCAACACCTGCTGCGGATGGCCTTCGATCAGGCCGGAGGTGCCGCCGATGGCGCTGGCCGCAAATATTCCGGCAAGCAGGGTGCCGGTCATGCCGCCGATGCCGTGGACGCCGAACACGTCGAGCGAATCGTCATATTGGAGACGCTGCTTCAGCCAGGTGCAGGCCCAGTAGCAGAACACACCCGCGACCACGCCGATGACGATGCCGTGCCACGGCGCGACGAATCCGGAAGCCGGCGTGATCGTGCCAAGGCCCGCGACGGCGCCGGAAATCATGCCGAGCACCGACGGCTTGCGCCGGGTCACCCATTCGATCGCGCCCCAGGTCAGTGCGCCGGCACAGGCCGCCAGATGGGTGGCGACGATCGCCATCACGGCGCGTGAATTCGCCGCCAGCGCCGAGCCGCCGTTGAAGCCGAACCAGCCGACCCACAACAGCCCGGTGCCGATCACCGCGAGCGACAAGTCGAACGGCGCAAGGTTTTCGCTGCCATAGCCGTGACGCCGGCCCATCACTTTCGCCGCGACCAGTCCGCCGATACCGGCGGAAAGATGCACCACGAGACCGCCGGCAAAATCCAGCACGCCCATGGCCGCGAGGAAGCCGCCGCCCCACACCCAATGCGCGAGCGGAACATAGACAAAGGCGAACCAGCCGGTCGAGAACAGGATATAGGCGGAAAACCGCATCCGGTCCGCGACGGAGCCGGCCACCAGCGCCACGGTGATGATCGCGAACGTCATCTGGTAGAGCATGAACAGCGCTTCCGGAATGGTCTTCGCGGCGGGATTGACGCCGTCCATCGTCATGCCTGCAAGAAACCAGCGGTCGAGCGTGCCGAGCCACGGACCGTCACCGATGAACGCCAGCGAATAGCCGAACGTCACCCACAGGATGGAGATGGTCGCGACCGTGACCAGACTCTGCGCCATCGTCGCCAGCACGTTCTTCTTGCGCACCATGCCGGAATAGAACAGCGCCAGCCCCGGGATCGTCATCATCAGCACCAGCGCCGTTGCGACGATCATCCAGGCGGTATCGGCGGCGTTGATGTCGGACGTTTGGGCAAGAGCCGGCGTCGCCAGCCCGAAGATCGTCGCAACATTGACGAGCGCAGCCAGCTTCGCTGCACGATACGATAGCGCCCCCATGGAAATTCCCCGGTCTGTTGTGGCTTCTTGCTGTGCGCCCGGCGTCGTTACCGGATGCGGTTGAGATTTTTCGGAGTGGGATGACCTTTCATCCCACTCTATCTTTCGGTTTGAGCGCGATCTTTTCGGAAAACCGGTACCCACTTTTCCGGATCGCGCTCTTGAAGTCAGAGCGCGTCGGCGTCGGTTTCGCCGGTGCGGATGCGCAGCGCGTGATCGATCGGCGTCACGAAGATCTTGCCGTCGCCAATCTGGCCGGTGCGCGCGGCGGCGGTGATGGCCTCAACCGCCTTGTCGGCGATTTCGGACGCGACGGCGACTTCGATCCGCAGCTTGGGCAGGAAGTTCACGACATATTCGGCGCCGCGATAGATTTCGGTGTGGCCCTTCTGCCGGCCATAGCCCTTCACCTCGGTCACGGTCATGCCGTGGACGCCGATGGCGGTCAGCGCCTGGCGCACCTCGTCCAGCTTGAAGGGTTTGATGATCGCGACGACGAGTTTCATGGTCAGGCCTTCATTTCTCTCAAGACTGCGGGGAACCCTGATTTCAGGGCGTAGTTTTCACGTTCGCCCAAATCTGGCATTTTTCCGGGCGAATGGCACAAAAAAGTTGCAGGTGTAAGGGAAAACGTCGCGGGCTCGTGACCTCAATGACTGTACAGGCCACGGGCTCGTCCGCAGAATACGGTCTTCCTCGCCCCGCCAGCGAGTCCCGCCGGCTCGGCTTCCGCCACAACGCTCTGGGGATTAGAAAAAATGTCGAACCGATCGTGGTTTTATGCGTCCGAAGGCCAGCAAAAGGGTCCTTTTCCGGAGGGTCAGTTGCGCGACCTCATTACCCGAGGTGCGGTGAGAGCGGATACGCTGGTCTGGACCGAGGGGATGGCTGGCTGGCAGAAGGCCGGCGACATTCCCGGTCTGGTACCGGGCGGCTCCCGGCCTCCCGTTATTTCGCAATCCGATGGTCTGCCGGCGAGCGCGGGCGGCTACGCCGGGGGACCGCTTTCAATCGACGTTGACCTGTGGCCCCTGCTTGGCCGCTGCCTGCTGTTCGTGATCGGGCTCATGCTGGTGATCCCGGCGCCATGGACGGCGACCAGCTTCTACCGATGGATGGCGTCGCGCATCCATGTGCCGGGTCGGCCGAACTTCGCATTCACCGGCGAGGTTGGCGACATCTGGTACGTGTTCGTCGCGATGGGGCTTCTGAGCTATGCCGGTCTGAGCGATAGCTACATTGTTCAGCTCGTTGCCATCCCGGTGCAGGCGTTTCTGTCCTGGATGAGCATTCGCTGGATCGCCGGCAATCTCGCCTCGAACGGGCAGCGGCTTCCGATCGCCTTCGACGGCAGCGCGTTGGGCTATATCGGCTGGTTCGTGCTGCTGTACATTTCCTTCATCACCATCATCGGCTGGGCCTGGGTGACGACCGCCTGGATGCGATGGAATTTCCGCAACATCGTCGGCACGCAACGCGAGGTCATCTTCAATGCGAGTGGACTCGATGTGCTGTGGCGAACGATCGCGTTCAGCTTCGGTTGCCTGCTGATCATCCCGATCCCGTGGCTGCTGCGCTGGTATATAAGCTGGTACGTCTCGCAAATCGCGCTCGTCAACCGGACCGCCTGAGGCGAAGCGTCAATCCGTTCACCGGCGTTCGCGCAGCGAACCTTCCTGGGCGACGGAAGCCACCAGCGTGCCGTCGGGCCTGAAGATCAGGCCGCGGGTCAAACCGCGGCCGGCTTGCGCGCTCGGCGAATCCTGCGCGTAGAGCAGCCATTCGTCGGCGCGGAACGGCCGGTGAAACCACATCGCGTGATCGAGGCTCGCCGGCATCATGCGCTTGTCGAACAGCGTGCGGCCGTAGCGCGCCATCGCGGCATCGAGCAGCGAAAAGTCCGAGGCATAGGCCAGCGCGCACATGTGCAGCGCCGGATCGTCAGGGAGTTTCGCGGCGGTCCGGATCCAGACATGGATGCGGCCGTCGTCGATCCTCTCACCGAAATAACGGCCGAGTTCGACCGGGCGCAATTCGATCGGCCGGTCCGATTCGTAGTAACGGCGGATGAAATCCGGCATCTCCCGGAACATCGGCTGCTTGGCGACCTCCTCGGCGGTGAGCTTTTCCGGCGGCGGCACCTCCGGCATCCGGTCCTGGTGATCGAACGAGCCCTGTTCGTCGGCATGAAACGACACCATGATCGAGAAGATCGCGTTGCCGTGCTGGATCGCGGTGACGCGGCGGGTCGAATAGCTCCTGCCGTCACGCAGCCGCTCGACCTCGTAGATGATCGGAATCTGGGGATCGCCGGGCAGGATGAAGTAGCAGTGCAGCGAATGCGGCAGGCGGGCCTCGACGGTGCGGCATGCCGCCACCATGGCCTGGCCGATCACCTGCCCGCCGAACACCCGCTGCCAGCTCGTCTTCGGGCTGTTGCCGCGGAACATATTCACCTCGATCGGCTCGAGATCGAGGATGGAAATCAGGTCAATCAGGCCTTTGGACATGGCGGCGCTTTCAATGCGTCGAGATGCAAATGACAATCGTCATTCCGGGGCGCGAGTGTAACGAGCGAACTATGATGTGCAATTGCACATCAGAGAATCCATAACCACAATCGGGAGTACGGATTCCGGCCTGCGCCTGGCGGCGCATCCCGGAATGACGAGGGTTAACGGGCGTTGTTTGGCGAACTTGTTTCGCCCAGCTATACTCCAAGCGCAAGAGTATGAGTAAACAGGTTTCCCATGCCGGCACAGCGAAGCATTGTCATCTGCGGGGGCGCGTTTGCCGGGCTGGCGCTGGCGCTGGCGCTCCGTCAGGGCCTCGGCGCCGATATTGCCGTGATCGTGGCCGATCCGGCGCTCGGCGTCCGGCCGAGCCGCGATCCGCGCGCCACCGCCATCGTCGCCGCCTGCCGCCGGCTGTTCGAGACGCTCGGCGTCTGGGGACAGGTCGCTTGCTCCGCGCAGCCGATCCTCGACATGGTGGTCACCGATTCCAGACTGGAAGACGCCACCCGCCCGGTGTTCCTGACCTTTGCGGGCGACGTCGAACCCGGCGAACCCTTCGCGCATATGGTCGAAAACCGTCATCTGATCGATGCGCTGGTTGCGCGCTGCGAAGCCGAGGGCATCGATCTGCGTGCCACCGCGGTATCGACCTTCGATTCACGTCCCGACAGCGTCACGGTGACGCTCGCTGACGGCAAGATCATCGAGGCCAGCCTGCTGGTCGCCGCCGACGGCGCCCGCTCGAAATTGCGCGAGCGCGCCGGCATCGCCACCCATGGCTGGGATTACGATCAATCCGGCATCGTCGTCACCGTCGGCCATGAACGCGATCATCACGGCCGCGCCGAAGAGCATTTTTTGCCCGCCGGTCCGTTCGCGATCCTGCCGCTGACGGGAAAACGCGCTTCGCTGGTTTGGACCGAGAACCGCAAGGAGGCGGCGCGAATCGTAGCCCTCGCCGCGGACGAATTCCACGGCGAGCTCGAGCGGCGTTTTGGGCTGCATCTCGGCGAGATCAGGGCGCTCGACAAACCGCGGGTGTTTCCGCTCGGCTATTTCGTCGCCCGCGCGTTCATCGCCGAGCGGCTGGCGCTGGTCGGCGACGCCGCGCATGTGATTCACCCGATTGCCGGCCAAGGCCTCAATATGGGCCTGAAGGATGTCGCAGCGTTGGCCGAAGTGGTGGTCGATGCTGCGCGGCTCGGCATCGATCTCGGCCAGGCCAGCGTGCTCGAGCGCTATCAGCGCTGGCGGCGGTTCGACACCATGGCGATGGGACTCGCCACCAACTCGCTGAACTTCCTGTTCTCGAACGAATCGACGCTGTTGCGCACCGTCCGCGATATCGGGCTCGGACTGGTCGACCGCACCCCGCCGCTGAAAAGCCTGTTCATCCGCCAGGCCGCGGGACTGTCGGGTGAGGTGCCGCGGCTGCTGAAGGGCGAGGCGCTGTAAGGCAGCGAATGGCGAAATAGGGAGTAGCGAACAGACGTTTCCATTCGCCACTCCCTATTCGCCCTGTTGCGTCACTCGATCTTGCGCGCCTCTTCCGGCAGCATGATCGGAATGCCGTCGCGGATCGGATAGGCGAGTTTGGCCGAGCGCGAGATCAGCTCCTGTCTGGAGTCATCGAACTCCAGCGGACCCTTGGTCAGCGGACAGACCAGAATTTCCAGCAATTTTGGATCGACGGTGCCTTCGAGGCGTTCGGGCGGGGAATTCATGCGCGGTCTCCGGCGTGGCGGCGCTCTCCTAACATATCCGACCCGCAGGTGTAACTGTTTGAGCCAGCGGGTGGCCATCAACGGCAACTCGTCGAGCACGGCCTGTTGTCTCGCTTGCGGCAACCGCCGGTCCGACTGCGCAAAGCCGAGAAACGCCCAATAGAGGGAGCCGGGGGTTCATCAAGCCTGCCACTTGCGGGCCCGCTTCAAGGTCGCCGACGGCAGTTCGCCGAACAGGATACGAAAATCTTGCGCGAAATGACCGGGATTCTGGAAACCGCATTTCAGCGCGACCTGCACCACCGAGGCGTCATCGCCCGATTTTTCGAGCATTTCCCGCGCGCGGTTGAGCCGCACCCGCTTGACGAAATCGGCCGGCGAATAGCCGCGGTCCTGCTTGAACTGCCGGAACAGGCTCCTGGCGCCGACATTGGCGACCGCGACCATCGCCTCGATTGGAACGCCGCCTCGGGACTGACAGGCCAGGTCGATGTCTGCCCGCTACTGCAGCGGCGGATCGCCGCTGGTGCGCTTCTTGGCGAGATCCATCTCGGTCACCGCGATCAGGATTTCGGCGCGGGTTTTCAGGTCGGGCGCTTCCAGCATCGCCTGCTTTTCGGGCGGGCCATAGGGCGACATCATCGCCAGGGCGTTGACCAGCGCTTCATTCGGCGCACTCTCGATGCCTTCCCAATCCACTTTCAGATTGTTGGCTTTGAGAAAATCCGTCAGCACCTCGAGCAGCGCCTTGCGGTCGACCGCCTCCTCGCCCTTGCGGGCGGTGAAATCGTCGGCGTAGCAAAAGAAATCGACCTTGCACTGCCGATAGGCGGTCAGCGCCGAAACCTCCTCGATCACCTTGAAGCGCGCGATGCCGGTGAGTTCGAGGATGTAGCGGCCATCGCCGGATTCGGCGAGCTGGGTGATGCGCCCGGCGCAGCCGACCCGAAACAGCGCGGGTTTGGTCGCGTCCTGCGAATGGGTCACGTCCGGCTGGATCATCCCGATCAGCCGGTGGCCGTCACGAAGCGCGTCGTCCACCATCGCAAGATAGCGCGGCTCGAAGATATTGAGCGGCATCTGGCCGCGCGGCAGCAGCAGCGCGCCAGGCAGCGGGAACACCGGAATCACTTCGGGAAGCTCGCCGGGTCCGCGATATTCGGCATTGATCGGCATCGGCGGCCCCGGTGGCTGAAGTCTCTATGTTTCTGCGCGTATTGTTATCGCAAAACCGGTGTCACCGTCGCGGAATACGCGCTATGAAAACAGAATCGTCGACAACCGCTTTCGGCCCTCGACGGTCGCCTCTTCGGCGCCGCCCCACGCCTCGAACAACTGCACCAGCTGCTTGCGCGCGCCGTCGTCATTCCATTTGCGGTCACGCTTGACGATTTCAAGCAAATGCGCGGTCGCCTCGCTGCGTTTGCCCGCGGCGTTGAGGGCGGTCGCCAGATCGAAGCGCGCCTGGTGATCGAGCGGGTTTGCGGCTACTTTCTGCTCCAGCTCTGCGACCGGGCCGACGGCGCGGGCCTGCTCGGCCAGATCGATCGCCGCCTGCACCGCCTTCACCGCGGCGTCGTTGCGCTTCGATTCGGCAACCATGGCGATGGTCTGCCTGGCCTGTTCGACCGCGCCGGTCGCCAGGTAGCATTTCGCCAGTCCCGCCAGCGCGGCGATGTTGGTGGCATCAACCGCCAGCACCTCGGCATAGATCTGGGCCGCGGCCGCGGCATCGCCTTCCGCCAGCACGGCTTCGGCCTCCTGGAGGATTTCCGCGATATTCGGCTCGCCCGCGGCCGGCACCCCTTTTGTGATCTTTTCGATGAAGGCATTGACCTGGCTCTCGGGCACCGCGCCCATGAACCCGTCGGCGGGCTGGCCGCCCACGAAGGCGATCACGGCCGGGATCGACTGGATCCCCATCTGGCCGGGAATCGCCGGATGCTCGTCGATGTTCATCTTGACCAGCTTGACCCGGCCTTTGGCGGCGCGAACCGCCTTTTCGAGGATCGGCGTCAGCTGGCGGCAGGGACCGCACCATGGCGCCCAGAAATCGATCAGCACCGGCTGGCGTTTCGATTCCTCGATGACGTCCTTCACGAAGGTCTGGGTGGTCGTTTCCTTGATCAGATCGGGCGCCGCCTGCGGCGCCGGTCCGCTCCCCTGCTCAATGATCGTCACTCTATCCTCGCCTGATGTTTCGAAAATCGGCCCGTTCTAGCACGGCTGGACGGGCGGTTCAGAGTTCCTGTGCGGGAAAATGGCGCTTTGTGCGGAAATTTCAATTGGCTGCCTTGGCCCCCACGACGATTGGCAGGATGCCGACGAAGTTCCGGGCAAGTGGCAGCCCACGTTCACGGATGGCTCGGCCAAGCCTTCGTCCTGGCCAAGACTTCGTCCCGGCGGAGTGTCGGACGGCCGGCTCGCAGCCCGAATCGCCACGCACCAGCGGCAGGGTTCCCGGCCGAGGACGGAATAAGGAGCCGTTCGGACTTGGTTTCGTCCGATTCGCACCGATTTGATATTGAAATCGGACCATCTGAGCGGGTTCGGGCCGTTCGCGAACTGTTGCATTCACGGGCCGCATTTGGCATAGCTCTGCCGTTGCCGGCGCGCGATCGCCGCCAATTCGGATGCGGGTGTAGCTCAGTGGTAGAGCACGACCTTGCCAAGGTCGGGGTCGAGGGTTCGAGCCCCTTCGCCCGCTCCAGATTTCTCCAGCACCAGAGCCTGGGAAGTCCACCGCCGTCCGGCGATCCCATCGCTTTTGACTCTCTGTGAACCAGATCGCTTTTCCGGGAAGAAAGCGCGTGTCATGCTCTGACGCCAGAGATTGCATTTGTCTCCGACAACGCGGGGCGCGGTCATGAGCCGAAACATCGTCCTCCTGTCCGACGGGACCGGCAACTCCGCCGCGAAAGTCTGGCGCACCAATGTCTGGCGCACCTTCGAGGCGCTCGACCTGTCCGGCAGCGACCAGGTCGCTTTCTACGACGACGGCGTCGGCACGTCCTCGTTCAAGCCCTGGGCGATCTTTGGCGGCGCGTTCGGCATCGGCCTGAAGCGCAATGTCATCGACATCTACAAATTCGCCTGCCGCAACCATCGCGACGACAACGATCGCCTCTTCGGCTTCGGCTTTAGCCGCGGCGCCTTCACCATCCGCGTCGTCGGCGGGCTCATTCTCAACCAGGGTCTCGTCACCGCTCAAAACGAGAAGGAACTCGATCAGAAAGCACGCGCGGCCTATCGCCAGTATCGCCGCGAGCGCTACCACACCATCTGGGGCATCGAGGATATCTTCCGTGGCGTCCGCGATCTGTTCCTGCGGGATAAATATGAGAAGGCCGACAACCGGCACGTGGCAAAGGTCCATTTCGTCGGCGTCTGGGACACCGTCTCCGCCTATGGCGCGCCGCTCGACGAAATGACACGCGGCATCAGCCGCTACATCTGGCCGCTCGAGCTTCCCACTCACACCCTTCCCCGCGACCGGGTGACACGTGCCTGCCAGGCGCTGGCGCTGGACGAGGAACGAACCACATTTCATCCCGAGTTGTGGAACGAGGGCGACGTAGCGGTCGGTGAACCCGATCCGGCCAGGGAGCGTTTCGTCAAGGACGAGCAGCTCAGCCAGGTGTGGTTCGCAGG
>NZ_JBAVNZ010000056.1:0-27833 GCF_049691595.1 Bradyrhizobium sp. | reverse complement strand
CCCTTCGGGCATGCCTTGGCGCAGTTCAGGATGGTGTGGCAGCGATAGAGCCGGAACGGGTCTTCGAGATCGTCGAGCCGTTCGCCGGTGGCTTCGTCGCGCGAGTCCTTCACCCAGCGCGTCGCCTGCAGCAGCGCGGCCGGCCCGAGGAAGCGTTCGCTGTTCCACCAATAGCTCGGGCACGAGGTCGAGCAGCAGGCGCACAGAATGCATTCGTAGAGACCGTCGAGCTTTTCGCGGTCGGCGTGGCTCTGCTTCCATTCCTTCTGCGGCGTCGGCGTGGTGGTCTTCAGCCACGGCTCGATCGAGGCGTATTGCGCATAGAAATTGGTGAGGTCGGGGACCAGGTCCTTGACCACCGGCTGATGCGGCAACGGATTGATCTTGACCGCGCCGTCCTTCACGTCGTGCATCGACTTGGTGCAGGCCAGCGTGTTCAGGCCGTCGATGTT
Organism: Bradyrhizobium sp.; assembly: GCF_049691595.1. Taxonomy (GTDB): domain Bacteria; phylum Pseudomonadota; class Alphaproteobacteria; order Rhizobiales; family Xanthobacteraceae; genus Bradyrhizobium. Next base: position 27,381 of record NZ_JBAVNZ010000056.1, on the reverse strand, counting down.
CATGGCGCAGGAGCCGCAGACGCCCTCGCGGCAGGAGCGGCGGAATGTGAGCGTCGGATCGATGTGGTTCTTGATCCAGATCAGGCCGTCCAGGACCATCGGACCGCAATCATTGGTATCGACGTAATAGGTGTCGACGCTCGGATTCTTGCCGTCGTCCGGATTCCAGCGATACACCTTGAATTCGCGCGTCTCGGTCGCGCCTGAAGGTTTCGGCCAGCTCTTGCCGCCGCTGATCCTGGAGTTTTTCGGAAGCGCGAATTCAACCATATGCCCTGCCTCTGCGGTTCCTCCCGTCATTGCCGGGCTTGACCCGGCAATCCATCATCTTTTGAGGATGGATGCGCGGGTCAAGCCCGCGCATGACAAGCTCAATACACCCGCGCCTTCGGCGGGATGTACTGCACGTCGTTCGTCATCGTATAGTCATGCACCGGGCGGTAGTCGATCGTGCTCCTGCCATGCGCATCGATCCACGCCAGCGTGTGCTTCATCCAGTTCTTGTCGTCGCGGTCGGCAAAATCCTCGCGCGCGTGCGCGCCGCGGCTCTCGGTGCGGTTGGCCGCCGAGTCCATGGTCACCACCGCCTGCACGATCAGATTGTCGAATTCCAGCGTCTCGATCAGGTCGGAATTCCAGACCAGCGAGCGGTCGGACACCGCAACGTCACTGACGCCGCCATGCACCTTGTGGATCAGGTTCTGGCCTTCCTGCAGCAGGTCGCCGGTGCGGAACACCGCGCAATTGTTCTGCATCACCTGCTGCATGCCCTCGCGCAGTTTGGCCGTCGGCGTGCCCCCGGAGGCGTAGCGGTAGCGATCGAGCCGGCCGAGCGCCTGGTCGGCGGAGCCGGCCGGCAGTTCCGGCTGCTTGCCGTTGACCGTCAGCTTTTCGGCGCAGCGCAGCGCAGCGGCCCGGCCGAACACCACCAGATCGATCAGCGAATTGGAGCCGAGCCGGTTGGCGCCATGCACGGAGACGCAGGCGGCTTCGCCGAGCGCCATCAGCCCGGGCACCACGGCATTGTCGTCGCCGTTCTGCTTGGTCAGCACTTCGCCGTGATAATTGGTGGGAATGCCGCCCATATTGTAATGCGCGGTCGGCACGATCGGGATCGGCTCGCGGGTGACGTCGACATTGGCGAAGATTCGTACCGATTCCGAAATGCCCGGCAGCCGCTCATGCAGCACCTTGGGATCGAGGTGGTCGAGGTGCAGGTAGATGTGGTCCTTCTTCTTGCCGACGCCGCGGCCTTCGCGAATTTCGATCGTCATCGCGCGCGAGACCACGTCGCGCGACGCCAGATCCTTGGCGGAAGGCGCGTAACGCTCCATGAAACGCTCGCCCTCGGAATTGACCAGATAGCCGCCTTCGCCGCGCGCGCCCTCAGTGACGAGACAGCCCGAACCGTAGATGCCGGTCGGGTGAAACTGGACGAATTCCATGTCCTGCAGCGGCAGCCCGGCGCGCAACGCCATGGCGCTGCCGTCCCCGGTGCAGGTATGCGCCGAGGTGCAGGAGGCATAGGCGCGGCCGTAGCCGCCGGTCGCCAGGATCGTGGTCTGGGCGCGGAACCGGTGCAGCGTGCCGTCGTCGAGCTTGAGCGCGATCACGCCGCGGCAGACGCCCTGGTCGTCCATCATCAAATCGATGGCGAAGAACTCGATGTAGAATTCGGCCGAGTGACGCAGCGCCTGGCCATACATGGTGTGCAGCATGGCGTGGCCGGTGCGGTCGGCGGCGGCGCAGGTGCGCTGCGCCTGGCCCTTGCCGTAGTCCAGGGTCATGCCGCCGAACGGGCGCTGATAGATCCTGCCGTCCTCGGTGCGCGAGAACGGCACGCCCCAATGCTCGAGTTCGTAGACGGCTTCGGGCGCGTTGCGCACCATGTATTCGATCGCGTCCTGGTCGCCGAGCCAGTCCGACCCCTTGACGGTGTCGTACATGTGCCAGCGCCAGTCGTCCGGATGCATGTTGCCGAGCGCGGCGGAAATGCCGCCCTGGGCGGCTACCGTGTGCGAGCGGGTCGGAAACACTTTGGTGATGCAGGCGGTGCGCAAGCCGGCCTCGCTGCAGCCGACCACGGCGCGCAGGCCGGCGCCGCCGGCGCCCACCACCACGACGTCATAAATGTGGTCTTCGATCGGATAGGCTTTGCCATTGGTGGCAGGGCCACCGCCATTGGCGGCCTTGCCGTTGCCGTCAGCGGCCATCGGCTACACTCCAGATGACAGTTTGAGGATCGCGTAGATCGTGGCCAGCGCCACCGCGACGCAGAAGAAGTTGTTGGCCATGACGCTGGCAAGCTTCAGCTTTTCGCTCTGCACATAGTCCTCGATCACCACCTGCATGCCGATCTTCATGTGCCAGACGCTGGCGATGATGAACAGCAGCATGATGACCGCGATCGGCAGCGAACCGAGAATTTGGGCGGCGCCGGCCTGATTGCGGCCGATCAGCATGATGACCACCACGATCACCGGCACGATCAACAGCGTCATCGCCACCGCCGTGAGGCGCTGGCGCCAGAAATCCGAGGTGCCGGAATGCGAGGCGCCGAGGTTGCGGACGCGGCTGAGCGGCGTGCGCATCGAGGGGGAATTGGGCGCGGTCATCGTCCGCCTCCGATCGTGTAGGCTGCGATCCACACCAGCACGGTCAGCGCGATGCCGCCGATCAGCGCGCCCCAGGTCATTGCCTCGCGTTCGTTGGCCTTGAAGCCATAGCCGAGATCCCAGACCAAATGCCTGAGGCCGCTGAGCAGATGATGCAGCAGCGCCCAGGTGTAGCCGAACACGATCAGGCGGCCGATGATGCTGCCGGTGAAGGCCTGCACATTGGCATAGTCGGCGGGGCCCGAAGCGGCCGCGATCAGCCACCACGCCAGCAGCAACGTGCCGAAATAGAGCGCCACGCCGGTCAAGCGGTGGACGATGGACAGCGCCATCGTCAGGGTCCAGCGATAGGTCTGCAGATGCGGGGAAAGCGGACGTTCGATCCTGGCGGTCATCGGCGGCTTCGACGGTTGGCGGGGGGCCCGCGGACGGCCCATTCGGGATCGCGGTAAGGCAGTCCTATTTACGAAGTCGAAACAGTCCGCGCAACGGCCAAAATCGCCAATTGCGAACGATGGTTCACAGCTATCCACCAGCCGTGCAATTACGGGCGTTGACAATGATCGGCGCTCGTTCATGGCTGGTATGCCGGAAGCGCAATTCATGGACACGGGCAGGTTCGGCGCAAAGGGGTTTTTGGAAACCGCGAATGGCGATCGCCGGGCTGGATGTCTCCGAACTGATCGAACTGGCGCTGATGCTGGTGGCGGTGGGGGCGCTGTCGGGATTTTTCGCCGGCATTTTTGGCATCGGCGGCGGTGCGATCCTGGTTCCGGTGTTCTACGAGTGTTTTCGGCTGGCCGGGGTGCCGCTGGAGGTGCGGATGCCGCTCTGCATCGGCACTTCGCTCGCCATCATCATCCCGACCTCGATCAGCTCGTTTCGCGCCCATTATGCCCGTGGCGCGGTCGATACCGGGATCCTCAGGCTCTGGTGGCTGCCGATCGTGCTCGGGGTGGTCGCCGGCAGCATCATCGCGCGCTTCGCGCCGGAGCGCTTGTTCAAGATCGTCTTCGTCGGCGTGGCGTGGTTCGGGGCGACGCGGCTGATACTGGCGCGCGAGAGCTGGAAATTCGGCGACGAGGTCCCAAAAGGCCCGCTGATGCGGCTCTATGGCTTCTTCGTCGGGCTGCTCTCGACCCTGATGGGGGTCGGCGGCGGGTTGTTCTCGAACATGCTGATGACCCTCTACGGCCGGCCGATCCATCAGGCGGTGGCGACGTCGTCGGCGCTCGCGGTGTTCATTTCGATCCCCGGTGCGCTCGGCTACGTCTATGCCGGCTGGCCGGCGGCCGCGCGCTATCCCGACATCGCCGCGCTGCAATCGCCGCTTGCGATCGGCTACGTCTCGCTGATCGGCGCCATCCTCGTGATGCCGACCAGCCTGCTGACCGCGCCGCTCGGGGTCAAGGCGGCGCATGCGATGTCGAAGCGGACGCTGGAAATCGCGTTCGGCTGCTATCTCTTCATCGTCGGCGGCCGGTTTGTGATAAGCTTGCTGTAATGGTTTCGCCGCATTGCTGCCCTTCGCCATTGCGAGCGAAGCGAAGCAATCCATTCTTTCTTTGTTGAAACAAAGCTGGATCGCTTCGCTTTGCTCGCAATGACGGCTTTGGACTGCGGTCTACTTCGCGTAAATCTTCGAATAAGTATCCCGCAAAATATTCTTCTGCACCTTGCCCATGGCGTTGCGCGGCAGTTCGTCGACCACGATCACCCGCTTCGGCATCTTGAATTTCGCCAGCCGCCCGTCGAGCGCCTTCAGCACCGAAGCTTCATCGACCCCGGCGCCCTTGTTGCAGACCACGACGGCGGTGACGCCTTCGCCGAAATCGGCATGCGGCACGCCGATCACGGCGGATTCGATCACGCCGGGCATGGCGTCGATCTCGCTCTCGATTTCCTTCGGGTAGACATTGAAGCCGCCGGAGATCACCAGATCCTTGCCGCGGCCGAGAATGTGGACATAGCCCTTGTCGTCGATCTTGCCGAGATCGCCGGTGATGAAGAAGCCGTCGTCGCGGAATTCGGACCTCGTCTTCTCCGGCATCCGCCAGTAGCCCTTGAAGACATTCGGACCTTTGACCTCGATCATGCCGATGGTCTCGCGCGCCAGTTCCTTGCCGGTTTCTGGATCGGTGACGCGCACGAAAACACCGGGCAGCGCATGGCCGACCGCGCCGGGGACGCGCTCGCCGTCATAGGGGTTCGAGGTGTTCATGTTGGTCTCGGTCATGCCGTAGCGCTCGAGCACGGCATGGCCGGTGCGCGCCGCCCATTCGCGATGGGTGTCGGCGAGCAGCGGCGCCGAGCCTGAAATGAACAGCCGCATATGTCTGGTCGACTCGCGCGACAGCGCGGGGCTTTGCAGGAGCCGCGTGTAGAAGGTCGGCACGCCCATCAAGACGGTGGCGCGTGCCATCAGCCTGATGATCAGTTCGGGATCGAATTTCGGCAGGAAGATCATCGCGGCGCGCGCAAACAGCGTGACGTTGCTGGCCACGAACAGGCCGTGGGTGTGATAGATCGGCAGCGCGTGGATCAGCACGTCGTCTCTGGTGAAACGCCAGTAGTCGACCAGCGAGCGCGAATTCGACGCGAGATTGTCATGGCTGAGCATCGCGCCCTTGGAGCGGCCGGTGGTGCCGGAGGTGTAGAGGATAGCCGCGAGGTCGTCATTGCCGCGCGCCACGGTGTCGAATTCCGCGCCTGCCTTGTCGGCGGCGTCGGTCAGCGAGCCCATGCCGTCAGCCCCCAGCGTTTCGACCCTGGCGTTGACTTTTTCCGCGATCGCGCCGATCCCTTCCGCTTTCGACGGATCGCACACCACCAATGACGGCTCGGCGTCGGTGATGAAATATTCCAGTTCGTTCAGCGTATAGGCGGTGTTGAGCGGCAGATAGGCCGCGCCGGCGCGAACCGCGGCGAGATAGAGTACCAGGCCCGGCACCGACTTCTCGGTCTGGGCCGCGACGCGGTCGCCCGGCTTGACTCCGCGCGCCACCAGAACGTTGGCCATCCGCCCGGCACGGGCGATCAGGTCGCCATAGCTGATGCGCTGTCCGTCATGGGTCTCGATCGCGAGCCGGCCCGGATCGTCGAGCCGGTCGAACAGGCGGGAAAACAGGTTGGCGTTGGCGGTGGGGTTCATGCAACATTCCGTGAGGACGGAGGCCGACAATCCAAAGGCTGATCTTGAGGCTGCATTAGCAAAAACGCCCTTCACAAGGCAACGGAGACAGTTTGCATGTCAAATGACGGGAAACGCGTGGCCTGGGTGACCGGGGGCGGCAGCGGGATCGGCGAAGCCGGGGCCGAGGCGCTGGCGGCGGACGGCTGGATCGTCGTGGTTTCGGGACGCCGCAAGGCCGCGCTGGACGGCGTGGTGGCGAAGATCACCGGGAGCGGCGGCAAGGCCGAGGCGATTGCGCTCGACGTCAGCAGGAAGGACGATGTCCACAAGGCCGCCGAGCAGATCCTCGAGCGGCATGGCCGGATCGACCTGCTGGTCAACAGCGCGGGCATCAATGTGCCGAAGCGGAGCTGGGCCGACATGGAGCTGGAAGGCTGGGAAAAACTGGTCGAGATCAATCTCAATGGCGTGCTCTATTGCATGCACGCGGTGCTGCCGGCGATGCGCCGGCAAAAGGACGGCTGCATCATCAACGTCGCCTCATGGGCCGGCCGTCACGTCTCAAAGATGCCGGGCCCGGCCTACACCACGACCAAGCACGCGGTGCTGGCGCTGACCCATTCCTTCAACATGGACGAATGCGTCAACGGCCTGCGGGCGTGCTGCCTGTCGCCGGGCGAGGTCGCGACTCCGATCCTGAAGCTGCGGCCGGTGGTGCCGAGCGCGGAGGAGCAGGCGCGGATGCTGCAGCCCGAAGATTGCGGCCGCACCATCGCCTTCGTCGCCAGCATGCCGCCGCGCGTCTGCATGAACGAGATTTTGATCAGCCCGACCTGGAACCGGGGGTTCATCCAGACGCCGCTGAGCCGGGATTAGTTACTCTCCTGGCCAACTGAGGAGGGCGGGCGCGGCGCAAGCGCGCCCGTGCCACCCCGGTCCTGTTGGCCGTAATTGGCCCAGGGGGTGGCGGGGGATTTATGTTGTAGCTACAAGATATCTTTTGACAGAATATAAATTGTAGCTACATAAAGATTATGCAAATCGTTTGGGACGAACCGAAGCGGCTCGCCAACCTCGAAAAGCACGGGCTGGATTTCGCTGATCTAAACGAGACGTTTTTCGATAACGCGGTGATCATTCCTTCGCACAACAAGAGCAAGCGCTGGGTCGCGGTCGGCGTGAACATCCGGGGTGTTGTCGTCGTCGTATTCGCCCGGCTGGGGCGTGAAGGCGTAAGCATCATCAGCATGCGGCCCGCAAGCCGCAATGAAAGGAAATTCTATGCCGAACGCTAGAAAAAAAGCAGCCTACAGCAAAAAGGATCTGCGCGAAGTCAGCGACAATCCGAAGCTGACAAGGGCGGATTTCGCCAGGGCCCGGCCATTCGCTGAAGTCTTCCCTGATCTGGGCGCATCCATTCGAAAAGGACGGGGCCCGAACAAGTCGCCGACCAAAAAACTTGTCTCGCTGCGCCTCAGCCCGGAGGTGATCGAGCATTTCAAATCGACCGGATCGGGCTGGCAGTCGCGGATCGATGAGACCTTGCGCAAGGCGGTAAAGCGCAAGGCTTCGGCTTGATCCTGCCGCACCGCGCGAACGCCGGACCGGGCGTGCACTCAAACCGGGCAAGCGCGGGTCGGAGCTGGTCGAGCCGGAAAGCCGTTGACCGCGCCAACGCATGGATCGAGTTAAATGGCACTGTCCCCGTATTCCACCGTAATTCGGAAAGCCTCAACATGAGCCTCGTAGTGGCGCGCGTGATTGATGATGATGAGATTCGCATCATCAGTGACACGAAAATTGCCGACAGTGGGGCTCTCCATCCAACGCTCCTGGACGGAGGCCTGAAGTGCATCGCGATTTCGCCCACTTGCTGCGTTTGTTTTGCCGGAAACGTTGCGGTCGCGGAGGAGGCGTTGGCTCCAATCCTCAACCGCACAATGCAAGACAGGCGGCAGATTACAACTCATTTACTTCAGCACCACAAAGCAGCCCGTAGGATGGGTTGAGCCCTTCGCGAAACCCATCGCCTTCGCAAACTGCGATTGATAGGCATCGCTTCGGCGAAACTCGTCACGGGCGAGTGGGCCGCATGGCCGACTACCGTCGCAATTTCGTTGCTGGAGGCAGCTTCTCACGATGGGGAGTTTGGCGAACGGCCGCAGGGTCCGGTGGCAAGGTGATGGGTTTCGCGAAGGGCTCAACCCATCCTACGGGCTTGCCCAGCCTCGTCGGGCAAATCATCTCTACAAGCTCGCGCCATCCCGTCCCAAGAAGGGGGGCGTTGGCCATCGTCACGAACGTTGGGACGGGTTGCGGTGGACGCGGCGGCGTCGGGCGTGAAGCGGGATTGCAGGGCGGGTCAACCAGTGAGCGATCACCATCACGCAGACGACCGGCACCGAAGCGTACGGCAAAACCGTGTGGTCCCGGCGTTCACCGGAGCGGTGCGAGAAGTTGGACCGCGCAACGCGCCGATCCGAAAATAGTTTCAGCGATCACGAAAAGTTATTCGTCGAAACCGCCCCGCGCGCCTCCCGTAACTCGGGCAACGACGACGCAGCCTACCGGTCGATCGACCAGCCTCGTTGTTTCACATCCGGCGGAATGCCTGCCGGCCAGCTCAATCCATCGGGAGATCAATCCATGTCCAAGCGTATCGCACTTTTGTCGGCTGTCGCGTTCAGCGCGCTGGCCTTCACCGTTACCGTCATTGCGCCCGCCAGCGCCGAAGACAAGATGATGAAGAACGACAAGATGTCCGGCGAGAAGACCGTGATGGTCGGCGGTGCCGCGATGTTCCCCTCCAGGAACATCATCCAGAATGCCGTCAACTCCAGGGACCACACCACCCTGGTCGCCGCGGTGAAGGCCGCCGGCCTGGTCGAGACGCTGGAAGGCAAGGGCCCGTTCACCGTGTTCGCGCCGACCAACGCCGCGTTCGGCAAGTTGCCGGCCGGCACCGTCGACACCCTGGTCAAGCCCGAGAACAAGGCGACCCTGACCAGGATCCTGACCTATCACGTCGTCGCGGGCAAGCTCGCGGCCTCCGACCTCGCCGACGGCCAGAAGCTCAAGACCGTCGAAGGCGAAGAGCTGACCGTGAGGAAGGCCGGCGGCAAGGTCATGATCGTCGACGCCAGGGGCGGTTCCTCGACCGTCGCGATCTCGAACGTCAATCAGTCCAACGGCGTCATCCACGTGGTCGACACCGTGCTGATGCCGGCGTCGTAAGCCGCGCCCGCCCGATTACCCCCCCCCCGCGGGATGCGCACACCGGCGAGCCGGGGCAGCCCGGCTCGCCTCTTTGTGATCGCGATGCCTTGCGCGTATGGAACCGATAGCGTGATGGCAGTAACGAAAAACCGGATCCTGGCGTATAAACCGGTATCGACGCCCAGCGACGGATAGAGCCATGTCCAGCCTTACAGCCAGCGACGCCTACGCAAGCCCTGCCACGGCGAAGGTCATTCAGCCGGCCTGGGTGCGGATCCTGCACTGGATCAACGCCGTCGCCATGGTCCTGATGATCATGTCGGGCTGGCAGATCTATAACGCCTCGCCGCTGTTCGACTTCAAATTCTCCCATTCGATCACGCTGGGCGGCTGGCTCGGCGGCGCGCTGCTGTGGCATTTCGCGGCGATGTGGCTGTTGACGGTCAACGGGCTGACCTATCTCGTTTTCGGGCTTGCCACCGGCCGCTTCCGCAAGAAGCTATTGCCGATCACCCCGAGCGGCGTGATCTCCGATACCAAAGCGGCATTGACGGGCAAATTGTCGCATCACGACCTGACCCGCTACAATTACGTGCAGAAGCTGCTCTACGCCGGCATCATCGTCGTCGGCATCCTGATCGTGCTGTCGGGCCTGTCGATCTGGAAGCCGGTGCAGTTGCAATGGCTGGCGGCATTGTTCGGCGGCTATGAAATCGCGCGTTACGTTCACTTCATCTGCATGGCGGCGATCGTCGCCTTCCTGGTGGTTCATGTCGCGCTCGCGGTGCTGGTGCCGAAGAGCCTGCGCGCCATGATCATCGGACGCTGATAGGAGAAACATCATGGGTCGCATGCGCTCGTTGCTAATTCCAGGTGTCGACAAGAAACTGCTGGTCAAGGACGCCACCAAGGCGCTGCCGGAGTTGTCGCGGCGGCGGTTCATCGCCAGCGGCGCCAGCCTCGGCGCGCTGACGCTTTTGACCGGCTGCAACGTCTCCGACGGCTTCTCGGCCGAGGAGATGCTGAGGCAGATCTCCAAGTTCAATGACGGCGTTCAGGCGTGGATGTTCAATCCCGACGTGCTGGCGCCGACCTTTCCGGAAAGCGCAATCACAAAACCGTTTCCGTTCAACGCCTATTACGAGCTCGACGAGGCGCCCGAGATCGACGGCAAGACCTGGAAGCTGGAAGTGCGCGGCCTCGTCGACAACAAGAAGCCGTGGACGCTGGAGCAGCTTTACCAGCTGCCGCAGGTCAAGCAGGTCACGCGTCATATCTGCGTCGAGGGCTGGAGCGCGATCGGAAGCTGGACCGGCACGCCGTTGCGCGATTTCCTGAAACTGGTCGGCGCCGACACCCGCGCCAGATATGTCTGGTTCCAGTGCGCCGACAAGGACGGCTACAACTCGCCGCTGGACATGGCGACCGCGCTGCATCCGCAGACCCAGATGACGTTCAAGTTCGGCGACGAGATCCTGCCGCGCGCCTACGGTTTTCCGATGAAGATCCGGGTGCCGACAAAACTCGGCTTCAAGAATCCGAAATATGTGATCTCGATGGAAGTCACCAACGACTACAAGGGCGGCTACTGGGAAGACCAGGGCTATAATTCGTTCAGCGGGAGCTGAAACGGCATGACCGGCCGGGGGTGGCTCATGCCGCACCATCCTTCATGGCGCCGCCGAGGAACAATTGCCCGATGCGGGGATCGCTGAGCACCCGCTCCGCCCTGTCGACCAGACGGGTCTGGCCGAGCTCGAGCACGATGCCGAAGTCGGAGATCTCCAGTGCGGAGCGTGCGTTCTGCTCGATCATCAGGATCGATACGCCGCGATCGCGCAGTTGCTTCAAAATGTCGAAGGTCTGCCGCACCATCAGCGGCGAAAGACCGATCGACGGCTCGTCGATCAGCACGAGCCGCGGGTTGAGCAGCAGGCCACGGACGATCTCGAGCTGCTTCTGCTCGCCGCCCGACAAGGTGGATGCCTGCTGCGCCGCCTTCTTGCGCAGTACCGGAAACCGGTCGAGCGCCGCCTCGATCCGTTGCGGAAGATCGGTGATGTCGCGCCCGGCGGCCGCCGCGCCGAGTTCGATGTTGTTGCGCACCGACAGCTCGGGAAAAATGTTGCGCCCCTGCGGCACGTAGCAGATGCCCGACATCAGCAATTGGCGGGGGCTGAGGCCGGTCACGTCGCGCCCTCCAAAGATGACCTTGCCTTCGCGCAGCTTCAGCAGGCCGAAGATCGCCTTGAACACCGTGGATTTTCCGGCGCCGTTCGGCCCGATCACGGTGGTGATCGAGCCCGCCGGCACTGAAAAGCTGGTGCCGTTGAGGATTGTCATCTTGCCGTAGCCGCCGACGAGACCCTGGACATCGAGAATGGCGTCGCTCACGGGCCGCTCCTCAATGGCCGAGATAGGCTTCGATCACGGCCGGGTTGGCCCGTATTTCGTCGGGCCTGCCCAACGCCAGCAGCTTGCCTTCCGCCATCACCATGACGCGCGAGCACAGCGACATGACGAATTCCATATTGTGTTCGATCACCACGAAGGTCGCGCGTTTCTCGCGATTGATCGCAGCCAGCCGGTCCTTGAGTTCGGCGAGCATGGTGAGATTGACGCCGCCGGCCGGCTCGTCGAGCAGCACCAACCGCGGCCTGCCCATGAAAGCCATCGCGGCATCGAGCAGCTTCTGCTGACCGTAGGACAGGCCGCCGGCCGGCTCGTCGGCGAGGTGACCAAGTTTGAAGAAGCCGATCATCTGGTCGGCGGCCTCGGTCAATCCGGCATCGGAGGGACCGAACAGGCGGGACATCATGTTGCCCTGATGCTCCTGCCCGGCGAGAATCAGATTCTCCCTCACCGACAATCTGGGAAACACCTGCAGCAACTGGAACGTCCGACTGACGCCGAGGCGGTTCAACTCGGAAGGGCGCAATCCGGTGACCAGCTTGCCATCGACCTTTACTTCACCGTCGCTCGGCGTCAGCTGGCCGAGAATGCAATTGAACAGCGTCGACTTGCCACAGCCATTCGGTCCGATCAGCCCGAGGATTTCACCCTCGTGAACGTCAAAACTCACGCCATCGACCGCAGTGATGCCGCCAAAACGTTTCCGGATGTCGGTGACTTCAAGGACCGCGGTCATGGCGCCGTTCCTGGTCCGGATTCGGCGGCGCGAAGCGCGGAGGCCATTTTGGTCCGGCGTTCCGCGAAATACCGGTCGAGGATTCCCAAAATGCCGGTTGGCGAATAGACCAGCAGCAGGATCACCGCGATGGCGTACATCATCAGGTAATAGCCTTCCGCGAACCGCAGCCATTCCGGCAGCAAAACCGCGATCATCGCGCCGAGGAACGGTCCGAAGAAAAAGCCGGCGCCGCCGACGATCACCATCATCAGCAGATCAAGCGAGAGTGACAGATTGAACGGCACCGGATCGATATATTGCGTCAGCGGCGCATACAGCGTGCCGGCAACGCCACCCAGCGCCGAGCCGATCGCGAAAGCCATCAAGGTGTAGCGGCGGGTATCGATGCCGAGCGACAGCGCTCTGACCGGGTTCTCCCGCAGCGCCACGAAGGCGCGGCCCCAGGGCGAGCGGATCAGCCACCATAGCATCACCGAAACGATGCCGAGCGAACCGAGGCAGACGTAATAAAACGGTAGTGGCCGATTGGTGGCGAAACCGAACAGGTTCGGCCGCGGAATGTTGCTGATGCCGTAGATGCCCCTGGTCAGCCAATCCTCGTTACGGAACACCAGAAAAGCCAGTGTCGAGAACGCCAGGGTCACGAAGGCGAGATAATGGTGCTGCACGCGCAGCGCCGGATAGCCGAGCATCCAGCCGACCGAGAAACACAGCGCGATGGCGACGCCGAGCGCTGATATCAACGGCATGCCCTGCGTGGTCATGATCGCGGCGGCATAGGCGCCGATGCCGACGAACGCGCCCTGCGCCAGTGAAACCTGCCCGGCATAGCCGAGCGTCAGGTTGAGCCCCATGGCGGCGATGGTCATCACCGCCCATTGGCTCAGGATGAACAGCCCGTAGCGATTGAAATTCAAGGGCACCACGATCAGCCCCGCGATCACCGTGGCGCCGAGCGCGATGCGCAGATATTTCCCCGAGACGTTCATATCGTGCGCTCTTCCGCCCGACCGAGCATCCCTTGCGGGCGGAACAGAATGATGACGATCAAAAGGATCAGCGGCACCGCGGCGCGGTACTGGGTCGAGACATAGGCCGCGGCAAGATTATCGACCACGCCGATCAGAAGTCCTCCGGCGATCGCGCCGCGAACCTGGTTGAAGCCGCCGACGATCGCGGCGATGAAGGCCGCCTGGCCCAGCACCTCGCCGCTGGAAAATTTCGCAAGATAGATCGGCGTGATCAAGAGCGACGCGAGCGCCACCAAAAGCGCGTTGATCAGGAAGGTCAGCAGGATCATGCGCTCGACCGGCACGCCGATGATGCGCGCCACCGTCGGGTTTTGCGCGGTCGCCTGCATCTGATGGCCGATCGCGGTGTGGTTCAGGAACGCGGTCAGGCCGGCCACAGCCAGGATCGCCAGCGCAAACACACCCAGGCTCTGCAGCGATACCATGCGACCAAGAAGCGAAATGTCGCCGGCCGGCACGATCGCAGGAAACGGCGACGCCTCGGCGCTGAAAAATTGTTTCACGGCTTCCTTGATGCCGATGGCGAGCGCCATCGTGGCGATCGCAAGCGGCAACACCCCGTGGCGAAGCATCGGATCGACCAGCAGCAGCTTGAAGCCAAGTCCGAGCAGCAGGAGCGACAGCAGAACGCCGATCAGGACGGCGAGCCAGAAGGGTGCGCCGGCGTGCATCGCCGCCAGCATCAGGAACGCCGGCAGCATGACGAATTCGCCCTGTGCGAAATTGATGGTCTGCGAGGTCTGCCACAGCAGCGTGAAGCCCACCGCGACAATCGCGTAGATCGCCCCGGTCGCAAGGCCGGCCACGAGAAGATCGAGCAAATTGGACATGCTTCCGCCGATCTTCCGGCTTGGGTTGACGAGTTGACCGGCGGCGCGTCACCGGCCGCTTGCCGCGGGACGAGCAAAGGTACCGATTTTAGTTGAGCTTCGGCAGCACCTGCCTGATCACCTGCTTGCCCTCGACGATCTCCACCAGAAAACCCTGGCGATCGATGTCGCCGTTCTGATCGAAGCTGACATCCATCAGGATGCCCGGCTCGTTCGCCGCCTTGATGGTGAGACCATGCAGATTGTCGGCGAATGCCTTGGGGTCGACCTTGCCCATTTTTTCAGTCGTCGCCTTGATCATATAGATCGCGAGATAGCCTTTGATACCGTTGTGGTCGGGAATGTAGTTGTACTTCTTGACGAACTTTTCCCGGAACGCCCTGACCAGATCGACCGGGGCCTCGGTGGTGAGTCCGACATGGCCGCGCGCGCCGTTGGCCGCGTCGCCGGCGAGCTCGACCACCTTTTGGCCGACCAGCGTGGTTTCGCCGATCAGCGGCGTGGTTACGGCCTGCCGCTTCAGCTCCTTGAGAATCCGCGCGCTTTCTTCTTCGTTCAGGTAGATGAAAACCGCGTCGGGTGCGGCAGCCTTGATTTTGCTGACATCGGCAGCGAAATCGGCCTGGCCGGCCTCGGTGGACAGGTCGGCTGCGACCTTGATGCCATAACGCGCGAATTCCCTGGTGATGACGTCGCGACCGCCTTTGCCGAAATCGTTGTTGACCCAGACAACCGCCACCGATTTGGCCTTGAGATCGTCGTTGACGTATTTGGCGACCTTCGGCATCGACGATTGCTGGCCGAACGAGGTGCGGAACAGAAATTTGTTGCCGGCTTGCGTCAGTTCGGCGGCTTCGCCGCCCACGATCTGCGCGATGCCAGCTTCCGCGGCGAGCGGCGCCGTCACCTTGACGGATCCGGAATAGCCGGGACCGAGCAGGACGTAGGGCTCGCCATCGAGCGCCTTCTGAACCTGCGCACGCGCCACGCCCGGGTTCGACTGGGAATCCGCGTGGGTGACTTCCAGCTTGCGGCCGAGAATGCCACCCTTGGCATTGATTTCCTCGATCGCGAGGTCGATCCCGTTCTTCCAGTTGGTTCCGACGGTGGCGCCGCCACCGGACAGTTCGGCGACGTCAGCCAGTTTGATGGGCGTGCCGGATTGCGCGAAAGCTGCGCCGGTCCAGACGGCCGCGAGCAGGGCGCCCGTCAAAATTCCTGGCTTCATTGTGTTTCTCCCCCGGTGATCTTGCGAGTCATGTGCGGCCTGTTTCCGGCCGCCTGTCAGGTTGCATGCGAAGCGGCGTATCTTTTCGCCATCACGCCATCGAATGCAATTCCCATCTCGGCGGGGGACGGCGCAAACCCCGTGAATAGTTCGAAAGCGTCCGCGGCCTGGTTGATGGCAAGCTCCCGCCCGGTCATGACCGTGGCGCCCCTTGCCCTGGCGGCCTTCAGGAGCGGGGTCCAGAGCGGAGTATAGACCGCATCGGCGACCCACAGCCCGGCGTGAAGCAGATGATCCGGAACCGGCGTCTCAAGGCTCGGCAGCATCCCCACCGGGGAAGCGTTGACCACGCCCGCGACACCGTGCAGCGCGTCCTCGACGCTGTGGGTAGCGCTCGTCCTGACATGGCCTTGGAGCTGCGCGGCCAGTTGGGTGGCCTTGGCGGTCTCGCGGTCGAAAATCCGCAATCCGGCGACGCCGAGGCCTGCCAGCGCAAACGCGATCGCCTTGCCGACTCCGCCGGCGCCGATCACAGCGATGTCGCCATGCGAGGAGGCGCTGACGAGTTCGCTGACGGCTCGCGCAAAACCCGTGGTATCGGTATTGTGGCCGGTCAATCGGCCGTCGCGGACAACCACGGTATTCACCGCGCCGATCAGCGCCGCGGCTGGCGATAATTCGTCGAGCAGATCGACCACGGCTTCCTTGTAGGGAAAGGTGACGTTGATGCCGGCGAAGCCCAGCCGCCGCACGCCTTCGAGCAGCACGCTCAACTCCTCGCGCGTGGCGCCGGCAATCTCGATCAGATGGTAATGGCAGCAAAGGTCGAGCGCCGCTGCCGCACGCTCGTGCATGGCCGGCGCCGCCGAACTTGCGATCGGCGCGCCAAGCAGTCCGGTCAGGAAGCGGCGGCTGGAACTTGAGTTGCGGGCGGCGGAGTTCATTGTCTCGTGACCATCGGCGTCGGAATGGACGACTCGGCGAAAAGCCGACCGCCGGATTCCCCGATATCGAGTAGGACAATTGAGTTCAAAGGGAAAGTCGGATCAATGGATCCAAAACACGGATAGAGAGGCGTTCCAGGACGTTGATGGTCGCGTCGCAGGGCCGATTATTGTGGGCCTGTCATTCTCGTGACGATCGGCTGATGGCCTGCCGTGACATGGATCAAAGTTGGCGATGCCCTGGCAGCGACGCGCGCTACTCGCTTGCCCGTGGAACGAGGGGACCTGGTGCCCGCTCCAGCTTTTTCTGAAATGCAGCCGCGATCGCCCCGGCGGCCAGCATCGCCGCCGAGACGTTCAGCGCAAACGACAGGCTGCCTACGGCATCGGTGATCGCGCCGACCACGATCGGTCCGAGCGTCTGGCCCACGCCGAAGGCGATCGTCATTGCCGCGATTCCGGTCGGCCAGGCCGAAGGCGGATAGTTGAAGCGCACGAAGGCGGTGGTCGATCCCACCACCGCGAAAACCGCGACGCCGAACACCAGCGCCGAGGCCGCCAGCAGAATCGGGGAATGCCCGAAGATCGGCAGCACCGCGCCAAGCGCGTTGACGCCGAGAATGATCGTGGTCGAGAGCCCGCCGCGGTCGAGCGCCAGCACCCGGCGCCATACCCAGGGCGTCGCGAAGGCGCTGACCCCGATCAGACCCCAGAACGCGCTTTGGGCGGCCGCGCCGCCGCCGCCGTCACGGACATAGGCGATCATGAAAGTCATGTAGGCGATGTAGCCGGCGCCGAACAGGAAATAGCCGATCAGATAGATCAGGACCGGGCGGACGGAAAATCCGGCGGATGCCGCGCGCTCGGTCGCCGCGCCGGCACCGAGCGGCGCCAGCAGCAGCGGGACGATCATGACGCCGGACAGCAGTGTCATCGCCCACCACACGATCCACCACGACCCCGGCCCAACCCCCTGCAGCACGAACGGCGCAACGAGCCCCGACAGCAGGATGCCGACACCCGGGCCGGCGTAGAACAGGCTCAGCAAGAAATTCGCCCGCAGCGGCTGCGATTGCGCGATCGTTGCCGCCAACGCAGCGCCGCCGACGAATCCGGCCGCCGCCCCCAGACCTGCCAGCAACCGCGCAAAACTCAGCACGACGAAATTGCCTGATACCGCGCATAGCGCCAGCGACAGCACGCAGGCCAGCGTTCCCCACCGCACCGAAGCCGCCAGCCCGAAGTGTCTGATCATCCGCGATGCAAGCAGCGCGCCGGCGAGATAGCCGATCGCGTTGATGGTGTTCATGAAGCCGGCGGCCGAATAGGACCAGCCAAGTGAGTCGCGCATATCCGGCAGCACCAGCGCATAGGCAAAACGGCCGATGCCGAGACCGACCGTCGGCGCCAGCGACATAATCAGGATCAGCCACGCGGGATGCGCGTAAAGCAAGGGACGGTCGGGGGCTTTCACAGGACACTCCGGCAGGGCGCGCAGTGTGGCAGGCCAAAGCGGGCTTGCACAGGCGCGCCGGCTGCAATGGTGTCTTGCCCGTCGCGCAACAAGCTTGAGGGCGTTTTCGAGCGAACCGGTTCCCGCTTGGCGCGACGACAACGCGCCAAGACAACGCGCCAAGGCAACGCGCCGGAGTCCGGGTTCGGAATTCAAACCCGGACGCTACCCGATCAGCACCAGCGCGACGCCAGCCACCGTCAAAAATGTTCCGGCGATGATGCGTGCGGTGATCCTGACATGCCTGAGCATGATCGCGCTCAGCCCGACGGTGACGAGCGGATAGACCGCGACCAGCGGCGCCACCAGCGTGATCGGACCGTTGCGGACGGCCGCGAACAGCGTCAATGCGCTGAGGCCGTTGCTGACGCCGGTGACCGCGAACCAGAGGCGGCCCGACCACGGTCCTTGCGCGACCAGACTTCCCTTGCGAATGCGCTGCACGCCCAGCACGACCAGAGACGACATGACGTAGCCGATCAGGCAGGCCCATAGCGGGCTCGGCCAGACCTCGAGCCCGAGCTTGACGATCGGCGGCACCACGCCCCGCACCAGCGCGCCGCCGAGCGGCAACAGCAGCGCCCAGCTGCGCCAGTCGCCGAGATCGCGCGGGCGGGTGATGGTGATGGCCACGGCGCCGATCACCGCGAGCACGAGTCCTGCGAATTGCAGCGGCCGCAGCGGCTCGTGCAGCAGCACCACCGCTGCCGTCACGGCAAACAGCGGCGCGAGATTGCCGAGCGTGCTGGTGATGACCGGTCCCAGCGCGCGGTTGGACGCAAAGGTCAGGAATGTCAGCGACGCCGGGAAGAACAGTCCGATCGCGATGAAGATCGGCAAGCCGCGCCAGACCACGGGTTCGCCCTGCAGGATCAGCGGCGCCAGCACGAGGAACAGCAGGGTGAAGGAAGGAACACTGATCGCAGCGCCCGAAAGCGGTTCGACAGTGCGCAATCCGAACTGCGCCATAACGACGCCAGCGCCCAGGAAAATGGCCGAGGCGAAGGCAAAGAGGATGGCTGGGGTCATGAGTCCGTCTTCTTGCGTCTGTTGGGCGAACTTGCTGGCTCAGAGCCCTTTGTCGCCCGGTGGAGCCGCCTTGCCAATCCGCTTCCGGCGCATTAGCACTCCGCGCGGATCTTCCTCTCTTGTCATGCCCGGGCTCGACCCGGGCATCCATCTTCTTCAGGAAAGCTGGATGGCCGGGTCAAGCCCGGCCATGACGACTAGACAGCATCCCCGAGGTAACGACCATGGCGACCCATAAACTGCTGCTTCTCCCCGGCGACGGCATCGGCCCCGAAGTGATGGCGGAGGTGCAGCGCCTGATCGACTGGCTCAATGCGCAGGGCATCGCGGATTTCGAGACCGAGAAGGGGCTGGTCGGCGGGTCGGCCTATGACGCGCACAAGGTCAGCATCACCGAGGACTGCATGGACAGGGCGAAAGCCGCCGACGCGGTGATTTTCGGCGCGGTCGGCGGTCCGAAGTGGGACAGCGTGCCCTACGAGGCGCGGCCCGAAGCCGGTCTGTTGCGGCTGCGCAAGGATCTCGGCCTGTTCGCCAATCTGCGCCCGGCGGTGTGCTATCCGGCGCTGGCGGACGCTTCGAGCCTGAAGCGCGAGGTGGTCGAGGGTCTCGACATCATGATCGTGCGCGAGCTCACCGGGGGCGTCTATTTCGGCGAGCCCAAAACCATCACCGATCTCGGCAACGGCCAGAAGCGCGCCATCGATACCCAAGTCTACGACACCTATGAGATCGAGCGCATCGCCCGCGTGGCGTTCGATCTGGCGCGCAAGCGCCGCAACAAGGTGACCTCGATGGAAAAGCGCAACGTCATGAAGTCAGGCGTGCTCTGGAACGAGGTGGTGACGCAGGTGCATGCGCGCGAATACGGCGACGTGACGCTCGAGCATCAGCTCGCCGATTCCGGCGGCATGAATCTGGTGAAGGCGCCAAAGCAGTTCGACGTCATTGTCACCGACAATCTGTTCGGCGACATGCTCTCGGACATCGCGGCGATGCTGACCGGATCGCTCGGCATGCTGCCGTCGGCTTCGCTCGGCGAGATCGATGCCAAGACCAAAAAGCGCCGCTCGCTGTTCGAGCCGGTGCACGGCTCGGCGCCCGACATCGCAGGCCGAGGCCTCGCCAATCCGATCGCGATGATCGCATCCTTCGGCATGGCGCTGCGCTATTCCTTCGACATGGGCGCGCTCGCCGACGAGGTCGACGCCGCGATCGCGGCCGTGCTCGCCAGCGGGCTGCGCACGGCGGACATCAGGTCGGAGGGCACGACAGCGGCCAGCACGACACAGATGGGCGAGGCGATTTTGAAGGAATTGCAGAAGCTGCACGCGTAAGCGCAACACTGTCGTCCCGGCCTTGAGCCGGGATCTATAACCGCAGGCGTTCGTTGTTGCGCGAAAACCGTCGGGCAGCGGTCTTTAAACCGATAGGCCGCGGCGTATGGGTCCCGGCTCAGGGCCGGGACGACGGCAATCAATACAGCGGGAACCGTTCCGGATATCCGCCCATGTCCGACGGCGGATTGAGTGGCTGGCGGTCGATCGGCCGGTTCTTGTTCTCGCGCCCGAAGGATTGCGCCGGCGGGAACGCGTAGTCGGTGAACTTGCGGTCGCCCGGCAGCACTTCGGTGCCGGCGTCAAGCCACGAGCGTGTGGTGACGTAGACGCGGGTGCGGGGCCCTTGCTGGTATACCCGATTGGGGCCGTTCTGCCCGTAATAGGGGCGGCCGTCCCGGTCATATTTGGTCTGCGCGCTGGCCGGGCTTACGCCGGATCCGACAGCGACGACCGCGGCCGCAGCGAGCAACACCGCGAGTTTGTTCGCAGCGGGCAATTTCCTGATCATCGCATCCTCGTCATTCTCGATCCGTGATTCTCGACCTTTGGGGCCCGGCGGTTGAGGCCAGCACATCTGATTGGTCATAGTGTAGCCGTGGCGGGCCGTCGTCACTAGGTCAATTACGCCACACCGGATCAGAATAATGCGGGGCCGACCCCGAAAGTTGCATGAAAACCAGCATCTTGGCGGGCTATCGTCGGTAAAGCCGGTCAGCGCCGGAGGAATCCTCGCGGTATATAATGGGATTTGGCCGGATCGGCCGGAAACCAGCGCATCAGACGCCCAAACGCGACGGTCTGACGTTGTCTTGACGGCGTTTCTCGCATAGAAGCGCTGCCTCTGCCCTTCCACGGCGAACGGTGGGCAGGGATTTTTGTCCGGAGAGGGAACGATGGGTTACAAAGTTGCGCTGGTCGGAGCGACCGGCAATGTCGGGCGGGAAATGCTCAACATTCTCGACGAGCGCAAATTCCCGGCGGACGAGGTGGTGGCGCTGGCGTCACGCCGCAGCATGGGCGTGGAAGTGTCATATGGCGACCGCACCCTGAAAGTCAAAGCGCTCGAGCATTACGACTTCTCCGACGTCGACATCTGCCTGATGTCGGCGGGCGGCGCGGTGTCGAAGGAATGGTCGCCCAAGATCGGCGCGGCCGGCGCGGTCGTGATCGACAATTCGTCCGCCTGGCGGATGGATCCGGACGTGCCGCTGATCGTGCCCGAGGTCAACGCGGATGCGGTCTCAGGCTTCGCCAAGAAGAACATCATCGCCAATCCGAACTGCTCGACCGCCCAGCTCGTGGTGGCGCTGAAGCCGCTGCACGACAAGGCCACCGTCAAGCGCGTCGTGGTCGCGACCTATCAGTCGGTCTCCGGCGCCGGCAAGGATGCGATGGACGAACTGTTCTCGCAGACCAAGGCGGTCTACACCAACAGCGAACTCATCAACAAGAAATTCCCGAAGCGTATCGCCTTCAACGTCATCCCCGAGATCGACGTGTTCATGGAGGACGGCTACACCAGGGAAGAGTGGAAGATGATGATGGAGACCAAGAAGATTCTTGATCCCAAAATCAGGCTGACCGCGACCTGCGTGCGGGTGCCGGTGTTCGTCGGCCACTCCGAGGCCGTCAACATCGAATTCGAGCATCCGATCACGGCCGATGAGGCGCGCAACATCCTGCGCAATGCGCCGGGCTGCCTCGTGATCGACAAGCACGAGCCCGGCGGTTACGTCACGCCTTATGAAGCCGCGGGCGAGGACGCGACCTATATCAGCCGCATCCGCGAGGACAATACGGTCGAGAACGGGCTGTCGCTGTGGTGCGTGTCGGATAACTTGCGCAAGGGCGCCGCGCTGAACGCGGTGCAGATCGCCGAATGCCTGATCAACCGCAAGCTGATCAGCGCCAAGAAAAAAGCGGCGTAAAGAGCCGCTCGGGCGTCAGCGGGTAGGATTGCGGATGACCGAACAGCCGGCGCCTTACCAGCCCAATCCGACGCTGAAACGCGTCGAGCGGGGATTTGAAAGCATCCTGTTCAACAGCCGCTGGCTGATGGCGCCGTTCTATCTCGGCCTCGTCATCAGCCTCGCGGTGCTGTTGCTGAAATTTGGCATGATGCTGTGGGAGTTCATCGTCCACGCGCCGGGCTTGAAGGAGTCCGACATCATCCTCGGCGTGCTCAGCCTGATCGACGTATCGCTGACCGGCAATCTGATCCTGATCGTGGTGTTTTCCGGCTACGAGAATTTCGTCTCGCGGATCGACCCCGGCGGCCATCCGGACTGGCCGGAATGGATGACCAAGGTCGATTTCGCAGGGCTGAAACAGAAACTGCTGGCCTCGATCGTCGCGATCTCGGCGATCCAGGTCCTGAAGGCTTTCATGAACCTCGACGCTGCGCTGGATTCCGCCAGGATGGGATGGCTGGTCGGCGTGCATCTGGTGTTCGTGGTCTCGACGCTGGTGCTGGCATTGTCGGATCGCTGGGGCAGCGATCATGGTCGCGAATAGCGAATGGCGAGTAGCGAACAGGGTTGTTCCATTCGCCACTCGCTATTCGCTATTCGCCCCGACACTCCGAAACTCCTTCGCGGCCTGGTCGAGCACGAACAGCGAGCCCTCGGCGACGCCGAAATAGGCGCCGTGCAAATTGATCTCGCCGCTCAAAACCCGCTCCCGCACGAACGGAAACGTCATCAGATTCTCCAGGCTGCGGAAGATCGCGGCCTTCTCGATCCTGACGGTGAACTCCTGCATCGACTCGCGCTCGCGCTGCTCGACCACCTCGCCCGGCTTGATGAACATCGACATCCAGCGGCCGATGAAGTCGCCGGGCGACAGCGGCTCGATATTGTCGATGAAGGCACGGATGCCGCCGCACTGGGCGTGGCCGAGCACCACGATATGGCGGATGCGCAGCACGTTGACCGCATATTCCAGCGCCGCCGAGACGCCATGCGCGCCGCCGTCCGGCTGGTACACCGGCACCAGATTGGCGACGTTGCGCACCACGAACAATTCGCCGGGACCGGCGTCGAAGATCACCTCCGGCGACACCCGCGAATCGCAGCAGCCGATCACCATCACGGCCGGCGACTGGCCGCGCTCGGACAGTTCACGGTAGCGCGACTGCTCGGTCGGAAGCCGCTGCGAGCTGAACGCCCGATAGCCGTCGAGCAGATGGTGCGGGAATGCTGACATGCAGCCTGCTAACCATAGGCGGCGGGGCGGAACAAGCCTTTCGGTGAAGGGATCGAAATGCTATCGCGTGGAATTGAAAACCACGAGGGAATGAGCCCATGATCCGCCCGCGCCGCAGCCTGTTGTTCATGCCGGGATCGAACGCGCGGGCGCTCGAAAAAGCCCGCAACCTCCCTGCCGACGGCATCATCCTCGACCTCGAGGATTCGGTGGCGCCGGACGCCAAGGCGATGGCCCGCGACCAGATCGCAAATGCCGTCGTCGCCAAGGGCTTTGGCAGGCGTGAGGTGCTGATCCGGGTCAACAGCCTGGATACGCCGTGGTGGATCGACGACATCGGCATGGCCGGCAAGGCGCGGCCCGACGGCATTCTGGTGCCGAAGGTTTCCAGCGTACAGGACCTCAACGCTATCGCCGATCGCCTGGCCGACATCAACGCGCCCGGCTCGATCAAGGTCTGGGCGATGATCGAAACCGCGCGCGGGGTGCTGCATGCCGAGAAGCTCGCCGCGGCCTCGAAGGATTCAGAGACCAGGCTGGCGGGGTTTGTGTTCGGCCCGAACGACATTTCGCGGGAGACGCGAATCCGGATGCGGCCGGGCCGCGCGGCGATGATCCCGATGATCACGCATTGCATCCTGGCCACCCGCGCCCACGGGCTCGAAATCCTCGACGGGCCGTACAGCGATTTCGGCAATGTCGACGGCTTTGCCGCCGAATGTGCCCAGGCGCGCGATCTCGGCTTCGACGGCAAGACGCTGATCCATCCCGGTCAGATCGAGGCCTGCAACGCGATCTTCACTCCGCCCAGGGAAGAAGTCGAAGACGCGCGCAGGATCATCGCCGCGTTCGCGCAGCCCGAGAACGCCAGCCGTGGCGCCATCCAGCTCGACGGGCGGATGGTCGAGCGGCTGCATGCCGACATGGCGAGGCGCACCATTGCCATCGCCGACGCGATCGCAGCAACGGGAAATTGAACGAGCGATGGTCGCAGGATGGGTGGAACTCCCGCGAAACCCATCTGTCGCTTCGGCAAAGATGATGGGTATCGCGGAGTTATCATCGGGCGCGCATTCGCGCGACCCGTTGGCTCAACCCATCCTGCGAATTACAGGCGGTCAATCCCGCTTCAGGCTCAGAATGTAATTCACGAGATCATCGGCCTGTTCCGGCGCGATGATCAGGTTAGGCATGTTTCGGTGGCTGGTCCGCAAAAACACTTTCAGCGACAGCGCCGTGGTCGATGGCAGGTTGGCGATGGCGACGAAATCCGGTGGGCTACCCCGCGCTCCCGCGGCCGCGGCCTCAATGGCGTGACAGTCCTTGCACCACGCCGCCGCCAGGCGATGCCCGGCGGAGACGCTGTCCAGGGGCAGTGCGGCGCCGTTCGCATGGCGAAGGCGCACGAACAGCACCGCAACGATGATGATGGCGACGGCCAGCCACGTATGGATCAGGGCAGTCCGTGATATCTTCATTTGCCTGCCGCGAGCACACGTCGCGCCATGTCTAGTGTCCGATCGGCCGGCCGAGGCCATCGATCGTGGGGGCGTTGAGACAGTATTCCTCATAATGCTCCGCCGACGTGCCGGCGGCGAGATCGCGATTGCATTGGCGTTTGTGTCGGCATAGGGCGCAGACCCGCTCCATGTCGCGCAGCAGCAGCGGTTCGGTGCGCGCCAGATCCGCCTGGTCGATCCCGAGCGCCGTCAGCATCTTGGGCAGTTCGTCCGCGGCGTGCGGTCCCTGACGGACCAGCCGGTCCAGATCGTCGCGCGAAACCCGCAATTCGCCCGCGATCCGGTCGAAGTCGGAGCGGTCCATCTGGCGGATCTCGTTCAGCTCCCGCCTGTGGTTCAGCCAGTCGCCAAACTTCTCGATCAGGAACTCCATAACGGAATACGGCTTGCTTTCCGCGCTCATGGGATACCTCCGGTCGCCAGCAGAGTTTGGCTACTATCGGCGCCGTGCATGGAACGTCGTTGCGATAGATCAAATGGGCGGCGTGCCGCGTGGTGAGCCTCAGCGCGCCCCGAATCGCTCTGCGGCCCAGGCGTACAGGCTGCCCGGTATTGGCGGCTGGCCGCCGCGGCCCTTTGGCGAAATGTGCAGCCCGATGATCTCGGGGTCGCCGATCAGTTTTGAAAAATCCGTTGGTTCGAAAAAGCGTTTCGGGTCGGCATGGATCGCATAAAACGATTGCTTCGGCAGCGCGTGCCGCAATTCGTTGGCGCGGCGGGCGAGCGCGGTCAGCGAAGCCGGGCCGTAGATCGCCACGCGAATGTCCGACAACCGGTTCGATCCGCCGCGCAACCGGCGCAGCGCGAAGGTCATGCGATGACGCAGCGCCAGCCAGTCCGGCGTCAGCTCGTCCTGTTCCATCAGCTCCTCGAACGCTACAACGATTGCGTCGTCCGGCGGCAGATACAGCACCGAATTGCCGAGCTGGCGCGCCCGTTCCCAGGCGAAATAGGGTGTCGCCGGATTGAGCTCGACCGGCTTCAACAGCAGCACGTCGGCATCGAGCCACAGCCCGGCGCCTTGCGCCATCAGCCGCATCCGGAAGAAATCGCTGAACTGCAAAATGGTCCAGTCGCGCCAGGAGCCGTCCGGCTCTGGCGGGCGGAGCCTTTCGGCAAAGGCGTGCGGCAGGACCGCTTCGGCCTCGGCATTGCCGACGCCGTCGGGTAATCCCGCCAGCGGACCGAAACTGTAGACCGTGACCTTGTGGCCAAGTGCGGCCTGCGACCGCAGGCAGGTCAGCCGCAGCCCATCGAGCGGGCCATGCCAGAAGGTGACGACGTCAGGCCGCATCGAGGGCCGCCGAAAAAGGGTTTTGGTAGGATCAGGCCCAGGCGCGCTCGGCCCTCGCCCTGGCCTCATAGGCGTCGATCGACGACTGTTTTTCCATGGTCAGCCCGATATCGTCGAGGCCGTTGAGCAGGCAATGCTTGCGGAAGGCATCGATTTCGAATTTCACCTTGCCGCCGTCGGGGCCGCGGATTTCCTGATTCGGCAGGTCGATGGTCAAGGTCGCGTTGGCGCCGCGCTCGGCGTCGTCGAACAGCTTGTCGAGATCTTCCTGCGCGACGCGGATCGGCAGAATGCCGTTCTTGAAGCAGTTGTTGTAGAAGATGTCGCCGAACGAGGTCGAGATCACGCAGCGGATGCCGAAATCCAGCAGCGCCCACGGTGCGTGCTCACGGCTCGAGCCGCAGCCGAAATTGTCGCCGGCGACCAGCACCTTGGCGTTGCGATAGGCCGGCCTGTTGAGGATGAAGTCCGGGTTCTCGCTGCCGTCATCCTTGTAGCGCTGCTCGGAGAACAGGCCCTTGCCGAGGCCGGTGCGCTTGATGGTCTTCAGATACTGTTTTGGGATGATCATGTCGGTGTCGACATTGATGAACTTCAAGGGCGCCGCGACGCCTTCCAGGGTGGTGAATTTGTCCATCGATCGCACTTCCCGGCCAGAATTGAAGGGATACAGGCGGGTGTTTATCGTGATTAGGGGCCAGGCAAAAGGCCAATTTGCACAAGCCTAGCCTGCGTCCGCCTCGATCGCCTCCATATCGGCATCGGACAGGCCGAAATGGTGGCCGATCTCGTGAATCAGCACGTGGCGGACGATATGGCCGAGCGTTTCGTCATGTTCGGCCCAGTAGTCGAGGATCGGCCGGCGATAGAGCCAGATCATGTTGGGCAGCCGCGCGATGTCGTCATGGCTTTGATGCGGCAGGCCGACGCCCTGGAACAGGCCGAGCAGGTCGAATTCGCTCTCCGCCCGCATCTCGTCCAGCACCTCGTCGGCCGGGAAATCGTCGACGCGGACGATCACCCCGTCGCAGAGGTTGCGAAAGCCTTTTGGCAGGCGCTCGAAGATTTCGTGCGCCATGGCTTCCATTTCGGCCAGTGATGGCGCTTTGACGGTGGTCCACATCCCGTCTGTTTAACGCGGGTTCCGCCCAAGTCACGCAAGAAAGTCACGCAAGAAAGTCACGCGCGAAGTCATGCCCGAGGTCACAGGGGAATCGGGTGAAGGAAATCATGCTGCGATGAGGCTGGCGAGATATTCGTCGTCCCAGCCTGCGGTTTTGCGCCGAAGGCGGATGGAATCTTTCCCCGGGGCCTTTCGGGTGAGATTGTAGGC
>NZ_JBAVNZ010000055.1:0-14356 GCF_049691595.1 Bradyrhizobium sp. | reverse complement strand
CGCTCCTGCTCCTGCTCCATCCAGTCCATCGTCGCGGCACCTTCGTGCACTTCGCCGATCTTGTGGCTCTTGCCGGTGTAATAAAGGATGCGCTCGGTGGTCGTGGTCTTGCCGGCGTCGATATGCGCCATGATACCGAAGTTTCGGTAGTCCTCGATGGCATGTTGGCGGGGCATGGGTTGTTCCTTAAAATCCGTTGTTTCGCCGTTACCAGCGATAGTGCGAGAAGGCGCGGTTGGCTTCCGCCATCCGGTGCACATCTTCACGCTTCTTGACGGCGTTCCCCCTGCCATTCGATGCGTCCAGCAACTCGGCCGAGAGCCGCTCCGTCATCGTCTTTTCGTTGCGCTCGCGCGCCGCGGTGATGATCCAGCGAATGCCGAGCGCCTGCCGGCGCACCGAGCGCACTTCGACCGGTACCTGATAGGTGGCGCCGCCGACGCGACGCGACCGAACCTCGATGGTTGGCATCACGTTTTCCAGCGCCTGCTCGAAAATCGGCAGCGGGCCCTGCTTGGTCTTGGTCTCGATCAGTTCGAGCGCGCCATAGACGATGGTCTCGGCGGCAGACTTCTTGCCGTCGTACATGATCGAGTTCATGAACTTCGTAATGACGATGTTCCCGAACTTCGGATCCGGGTTCACTTCACGCTTTTCGGCAGAGTGGCGGCGAGACATCTGGTCTGTTCCCGATTATTTCGGACGCTTGGCGCCGTATTTCGAACGACGCTGCTTACGGTTCTTGACGCCCTGGGTATCGAGGACGCCGCGGAGAATGTGGTAGCGCACGCCGGGCAAATCCTTGACGCGGCCGCCGCGGATCATGACCACCGAGTGCTCCTGAAGGTTATGGCCTTCACCCGGGATGTAGCCGATCACCTCAAAGCCATTGGTCAGCCGCACCTTTGCGACCTTGCGAAGCGCCGAGTTCGGCTTCTTTGGGGTCGTGGTGTAGACGCGCGTGCAAACGCCGCGCTTCTGCGGCGACTGCTGCAGCGCCGGCACCTTCTTGCGCGACTTCTGTACCGCACGCGGATGTGCGATCAGCTGGTTGATCGTCGGCATGTCAGCCTTCATCCTTTAGTTCATGCGGAGCCCCAAGACGGCTCCGCCAATTCTTCCCGGGACCGGCCGTCCCGTCCGGCCCGCCCCGCGCGGAAGAGACCCACGCAAAGCGAAATCGCGCCAACCACTCATCGCTGAGCGGAAAGCGCTTCGACGCCACAGAGGACCGCGATCAAGACCGATCAGCGTTCGCTGTTCGGCCCGCACCCGAGGTCATGCATCCGAGTTCACTCTCCAGAGGACGTCTCAAAGAGGACGCGCTCAAGAGAACCAAAATCGTCCTGGCATTGCCTAGCTATGATCGACAGCGTTTGAGCGGCATTCGTCGAGGTTGGTGCCCATCCCGGTTCCGAAAAAGCTGGAAGGGTGTTCCGTTCCGACGTTGGCGTTGCTCACCGCCTGTCGTTAAGTGGCCGCGTTTTATAAGCGGTGGATAGCCAAGTCAAGGCGAAACGACAGCGACAGCAGGGCTTCAGCCGCAGGCTGAGTGCGCGAGCTCCACATGCGACCCACGCCAAGGCTCCCGCGTTTTCCGGCCGCGCGTGAATTCTCGGCGGGACGATCATGTCGCCTCCGCCGGTGGAACCAGCACGCCTTGAGGTCAGCCCTTGGCCGGGATCGGCAAACACGGGCTGGAACAAACAAGGGTGGTACTATTATCCGGGTATAATCAGGCCTGGCGGGTGGCTGGGACCAGCTTTTTGGCGGTCGGCACCCCCAACCGGCCCCGCAACCGGTCGCGCACGTCGCGCAAGCGTTCATATCCAAGCTGCCGGCCGGCTTCCATGTGGTAACGCAGCGATTTGGCCGGGCCGATATCGACCAGCAGATCGACCATGGCCCGCCGCCCCGCCCAGAGCTGGGCCATGAAACTGGTCTCCGCGGCGCAGGAATTGATCGCGAAAATATCCGGCCCCGCGAACAGCTCGTCCGTCACGCGATCGATCAGCAGGGTGCCGGGCGAATATTTGGCGTAGCGGGCGTCGAATGCCGTTTTCCAGGTGTAGGCCGTCGCCCCGCAATACATCAGGACCTGGGCGGCGACCGCCTCGCCGTTGACCCGCAACAACGCCACCGACGCGTCTTGTCCGGCCGCAAGCTCTCGCAGCAATTTCCTGACAAAGGCGGCATCCCCGGGATCTGACAAGAGCGCGGTCCCCCGGGCGCCCTTCCAGCTGGCTTGTTCCAGCGCCAGGAAGGTTTCAAAAGCCTGCCCGGCGCCCGCGGGCGTTCGCTCGTTGATGACGTCGACGGCGCCAAGCGCGGTCAGCCGGTTCCAGTCCTGCCGCAGCTTTTTCCGGGTCGAGCCGGCGCGCTTGACGCCGAACTCGCGGGTCACGAACGGCCGCGCATGTTCGCAAAGCACGAGCGGCTTGATGCCGCGCCCGGCCAGCACTTTCAGCATCGCAGGATAACTCGGACATTCGGCGTCGAACGCCTTCATGCTGAGCACATTCGGCAGCGACGAGGTCGCTTCGATCGCCACGAAGAACGCCGCAATCACCTCGTCGACAAAGGCCGGGTCGATGACGGGGCTGGACAGAAAGGCGTAATTATACGGCAGCGCTTCAAGAAACACCGGCCAGAACGGCGCGACCTTGCGCAACTGCATCGCCCAGACGCCGACCAGCCTGCGCGACTCGGCGCCCTGCTCCCAGGCCAGCATCATGCGGACCTCGGCCAAATCCGCCTCGCACACAGCCTTCAGCGCGGCAGGATTCATGAAGACATTCGACGACGCCCGCCGGACCAGATCGTCCCATTGCGGGCCGATGGCCAGGTTTGGTGAATCGATCGTTACCGAAACCATCGAATGAATGCCCTTGCGCCAGTTTCGTCATCGCGGCGGATCGTGTTCCCGCGACATTGCTTTTCGGTTAAGTCGCACGGGTTTTGGCGGTGGCCCCGGCCTTTCCTTCAAGCTTTATTTGCTTCTTGCGGCGCAAGGATAGGCCGTTCGATCAGAGGCTTAAGGCATGCGCTACACGGATGTTGCAATCGTCGGCGGCGGGCTCGCCGGCTCGATGGCCGCCGCGATGCTGGGACGCGCCGGCATCGCGGCCATCCTGGTTGACCCGCACCCCGTCTATCCGCCGGAACTGCGCTGCGAGAAGATCGGCGGCGAGCAGCTCGAGCTGTTGCGCAAGACCGGACTGGCCGAGCCGACCTTGCGCGCCACCACGCTCGACGGCGAAGTGTGGGAAGCGCGCTTCGGCTACGTCGTCGCCAAAAAACCCAGCGACCAGCACGGCATCATGTACGACACGCTCGTCAACACCGTCCGCGCGCAAATTCCCCCCGGCGTGGAAACCATTTTTGCCAAGGCTTCCGGTATCGCCTGCGGCGACGAGCGGCAGAAAATCCAGCTCTCAGGCGGCGACGAAATCTCGGCGCGCCTGGTCGTGCTCGCCAACGGGCTCAACATCGGTCTTCGCCATTTGATCGGGGTCGAGCGTCGCGTCATCAGCCCATGCCATTCGATCACGCTTGGCTTCGACGTCGAGCCGGTCGGCCGCGCCGCGTTCCGTTTTCCCGCGCTGACCTACTGGCCGAAGCGATCGCGCGAGCGGATGGCCTATCTCACGCTGTTTCCGATCGGCGGCGCGATGCGCGCCAATTTCATGGTCTATCGCGACATGACCGATCCGTGGTTTCAGCAATTCCGGGAGGCGCCGGAGCAGACGATGTGCGCCATGATGCCGGGCCTTGAGCGCATGATGGGCGAGTTCAGGGTGCGCGGGCCGGTCAAAATCCGCCCCGCCGATCTCTATGTCACCGAGGGCCATCTTCAGCCGGGCGTGGTGCTGGTCGGCGATGCCTTCTCCACCTCCTGCCCCGCCGCCGGAACCGGCACCACCAAGGTGTTCACCGACGTCGGGCGGCTGTGCAATGTCTACATCCCGGCCTGGCTTTCGACCAACGGCATGGACGCGCAAAAGATTTCGCAGTTTTACAACGATCCCGAGAAGGCGGAATGCGAGGCGCGGTGCCGCTCGAAAGCCTACCACCTGCGCGCGCTATCGATCGACAACGGCATCGCGTGGCGCGGGCGCCGCTGGGCACGATTCCTGGCCCGGCTGGCTCATGGAACGGCGCACGCCATCCGCAGGCGGCTTCTGGACCGGTCGACTGCACCACATCATGCAGCAGGATCGGCCGGGCAGCCGCAGCACGGCAGGCCAGCCTGACGGCGTCGACGGGGCCGCCGAACCGGCTCTCCCGAACTCACGCCTCGTCGTCATCCTCATCGTCGTCGTCTTCGTTGGCGTCGTCGGCCTGACCGGCCGGGTTATGCGGCGCATGGCCCTGGTCGTCCCAGAGCTTGCGGTAGGCGCCGTTGGCGGCGAGCAGTTGCTCGTGCGAGCCGCGCTCGATCGCCTTGCCGCCCGATATCACGATGATCTCGTCCATATCGACCACCGACGTCAGGCGGTGGGTCGACCAGATCATGGTGCGGCCCTCGGCCACTTTCAGCAGCGTGCGGTTGATCGCCGCCTCCGTGGTCTGGTCGAGCGCGGATGTGGCTTCGTCGAGCAACAGCAGGGAAGGATTGCGGATGATCGCCCGCGCGATCGCGATGCGCTGGCGCTGGCCGCCGGACAGCGTGTCGCCGCGCTCGCCGACCGGGGTGTCGTATTTCTGCGGCAGGCTGACGATGTAGCGATGGATCTCCGCCTTGCGCGCGGCCTCCTCGACCTCTTCGTCGGTTGCGCCTTCCTTGCCGAGCCGGATGTTCTCGCGGATCGACATGTTGAACAGCATGTTCTCCTGGAACACCACCGCCATGCTTGCGCGGAGCGATTCGCGGGTCACCCGACGGATATCGACGCCGTCGATGGTGACGCGGCCCTCGTCCGGCACGTAGAGGCGCAGGATCAGATTGAGCAGCGTGCTTTTGCCGGAACCGCTGGGGCCGACGATGGCGATGCGCTTGCCGACATTGAGCTTGAGGCTGAAATTGTCGAGCACCGGCGCCTGGCTGCCTTCGTAGCGGAAGGTCACGTGGTCGAAGGTGATGTCGTTGGTGATGCGCGGCAGGTCCGGCGCGCCCGGGCGGTCGGCGCCGCGGGTTGGCTCGTCGAGCAGCTCCTGGATGTGGCGCACCGCGGCCGCCGACTGGATCGACACCGGAATGAAGTGCATGAGATGGGCGATGTTGTAGGACACCTCCCAGAACGCACTCTCGAAGGTGACGAAGGTTCCGATGGTGATCTGGCCCTTGGTGGCGAGGTAGGCGCCGATCGCCAGCACCACGAGGTGCAGCAACAGCACCGAGATCGTGACGGTGCGCTCGACCATGGTGGACAGGAACACGGCAGACGCGGTCTTGATCCGCACATCCTGGTTGCGCATGGTGAACCAGCCGAGGGTCCGGCGCTGCAGGCTGAACGCCTTGACCACCGCCTGCGCCGCGACGTTTTCCTGCACCATGCCGAGCAGCGCCGATTCATTGAGCTTCTGCTCGTAATTCGCCTGCACCGCCTTCGGCGTCAGGATCCGCGGCCCGATCAGCGTGATCGGAAACACCAGGAGAGCGACCGCCGCCAGTTGCCAGTTCAGGAACAGCATCAGGATGATGCCGGCGATCAGTTCGAAGAAAGGCAGCGCGGCGCTGTTGGCAAAACTCTTGATCGAGCCTTCGAAGGCCGAGAGGTCGATCGAGAAACGGGAGAGGATTTCGCCGCGCCTGGTACGGGCGAAATACGCCGACGGCAGGTTCTGGACGTGCTCGAACAGCCGGGCCCGCACGTCCGAAATCACGCTGGCCGCGAGCCGCGCGTCCCATCGCTCGTACCAGACCGCGATGATCGAGGTGACGATGCCGGCGACCGCGAGCACGCCGAGGATCTTGTACAGCGCCTGAAAATCCTCTTCGCCCAGCGCGTCATCGATCAGGAATTTCAGGCTGAGCGGCATGATGACGT
Organism: Bradyrhizobium sp.; assembly: GCF_049691595.1. Taxonomy (GTDB): domain Bacteria; phylum Pseudomonadota; class Alphaproteobacteria; order Rhizobiales; family Xanthobacteraceae; genus Bradyrhizobium. The sequence continues at coordinate 8,366 of NZ_JBAVNZ010000055.1, read as the reverse complement.
TGAACAGCGTCTCGACCAGGACGCCGAAGCCGACGAATGCCAGCAGCTTCTTGTAATTGGTCAGGAACGGCTTGACGAATCCATAGATGGTCGCGAGCGCGCCGGCCGCTTCCTTGGCGGTAAAAACAACGAGGTCCTCGTCATCATCATCGTCATCGCGCTCGAGCGCGTCGTCATCGTCATCGGTTGACGAGGCCGCCGCCTTGCCGCCGGGATCGGGCGCGGCGGCGGGCTTCTTCTCGAGCTCGACATCATCCGCCGCGGCAGGATCCCGATCATCCGATGACGGAGGCTTTGGCGCCATGAAACCAACCGATGCTGCACGGCCGGCATGACCGCAAATCGAACGCGGTAGCGCAAAAACACTACCCCGCCGATCCTATGCGATCATGACGAATTCGGCAAAACAATTGGCTGTCGATTAGTCCTCGGTTTCGACCTTGTCAAAGAACGAATAACGCAGGCTGTCGGAGTCGGCATACCACTGCCCGGGTCCCTTGTTGGCTGCGAGCGTCGCCGCCCACAACGCATCGGTGCAGTCGCGGCGATGCATGGCGAGGTCGAATCCGTTACCGAAGAACAATTCCGACCATTCCCACCAGGTGCCGAGTTTCTTGACCCCGCGCAGCAGGTCGTAGCGGTCGATCAGCGCCGGCGCCATGTCCGATGTCACCGAGCCGAATACCAGGCCGGTCTTCACCACGCGGTTCAGTTCGCGCACCGCGCGCGCCACCTGCTTGTCGCCGAGATGGCACAGGCTGGTCTCGAACACGAAGTCGAATTCGTTTTCCTTGAACGGCATATCGACGATCGAGCCGAGCTTGTTGAACTTCTTCAGCGCCTTCGGCGTCCTGGCGTGAATGAAGCGATTGTTCTCGATGCCCCATGCATCCACGCCGCGCTCGCGCAGCGCGCCGACCAGTTCGCCGCTGGCGGAACCCGCGACCAAGAGCTTGTAGCCTTTCGCCCTGCCCCACACGATCCTGATCAAATCGGTCAGGTAGGCCGGATCGGTGAATTGGCTCCAGACCTCGCTATAGGGACCCAGTCCGCGATATCTTTCGAAATAATCGCGGTCGATCCTGTCGGACAGCGGCCTCGCCTGCTGCGCGCGGGCGCGGCGCAGCCGCATCATCTCGGTGAGAACGATGTCGGTGGCGGCATCGGAGGAATCGAGCAGCCCGTTCAGCGTGGAATCGAACAGATAGTCGCCGACCACGACGATCCCCGGATGTTGCTTCGGCTCCGGCCGGTGATTGGTCATGACGTCGCGCACCGGCATCCCGCCCGGCAGCGCGTTTACCGACGACAGCCAGCGGTGGATCTTGCCCTCCAGGAAATGCTCACGCGCATCGCCGAACGCGGCCGGCAGCGACTTCAGCGCCGCATCGACCAATTCCTGGTCGCCGAGATTGGCGAACGCCAGCGCGTCGGAACCGGCGATCAGCCAGTTCAGGACGCCGTGCTTGCCGACGTCGTGCCGCGCCCCTTCGTTATAGACGCAGCAGCCGCCGAATGCTTCCGACATGAACCAGGCGCCGGGGATCTTCTCGCCCCAGAACGGCTCGTCGAACAGGATCGAGACGCGCAGATAATGCGCCGGCTTGTCGAAGTAGGCGATGTGCCTGACCATCGACTTGCGCAGCGCTTCGCCGTCCCAGTGCATGGTGGCGAGCCAGGAATGCGGCAGGCACATCAGCACGAGATCGAAGTCCCGCGTCTCCGGCCCCTTGCCGTTCATCATGTTGAGCTGATAGCGGCCGCTCCCGGTCTTGCCGACCTTGAGAACCCGGTGATTGAGCTGGATATCCGCATCGACCTCGGAGCGCAGGCACTCGATCAGCTGCTCGTTGCCGTTCTGGATCGAATACAGGCCGATATAGCCGTCGATATCCATCACGAAGTTCTTCAGCGCGTTCAGCCCGTTGGTATTGTGGGCTTCGGTCGCGATATCGGAACGCGCCATCACCTTGAAGAAGCGTTTTGCAACCGGATCCTCGACCTCCTCGTCGAGCAGCTGTTCGCAGGTCTTGTAGGCCCAGGGATGCTCGTTGTCGTGGGCGCCGACGCCTTCGTAATATTCGATCGGCGATACCATGTCGCTGCAGCGCTTGCGGAACGCCTCGATCGCGGCCGCGGTCTTCGTCCCATATTTGCGGCGCATGCCCGCCACGTCGTCGAGCAGCTCGCCGTCGAGCTGGACCTGCTCGGCGTCCATCGGAATCGTCTGCAGGCCGAAATGCTGAATCAGTTCGCGCAAGGGATCCGGGCCGGTCATCGAGTAATCGTAGATCTCGGCGACGCCGGCCTCGTAGGTCGCGGGCGCGGAATCGAATTTGCGCGTGACGATCTTGCCGCCGATGCGGTCCGACGCCTCGTAAATGGTGACGCGGCAGAGGTCGCCGAGTTTCCGCTTCAGATACCAGGCGCTCATCAGCCCGCCGGGGCCGCCGCCAACGATTGCAAGATCGAGCATGTGGGTTCCGTCGTCTTCCGGGCAGCCCGCGCAGCAGCCGGTCTAAGTCAGCCTAGCAAAAGCGCTTTTCACCCTGAAGGAAAGATGAACAAAGCGGGTTCCTGCATCGCAACGGTGAAAGAAAGCAGCAAAAAGGCCGGCTTTCGCCGGCCTTTTTTCATGAACCGTAGATTTACGGAGGCTTACTCCGCCGGCGGCAGCGCCAGCGGCTCGACTTCCGGAGCGGCCGGCACGATCGCCGCCTGCCTCTCGCGCTCGTCAAGGATCATCTTGTCGCGCTTGACCGCGACTTCGCGGATCTTGGCCATCGAGGCGCCGGTGCCCGCCGGGATCAGCCGGCCGACAATGACGTTCTCCTTGAGGCCCTCCAGCGGGTCGACCTTGCCGTTGACGGCGGCTTCGGTGAGCACGCGGGTGGTCTCCTGGAACGAGGCGGCCGAGAAGAACGAGCGGGTCTGCAGGCTCGCCTTGGTGATGCCGAGCAGAACCGGCGTTCCCGTAGCGATCTTCTTGCCCTCTTCCTTGGCCCTGGCGTTGAGCTGGTCGAACTCGATCTTGTCGACCTGCTCGCCCGAGATCATGTCGGTCTCGCCCTGGTCGGTGATCTCCACCTTCTGCAGCATCTGACGGACAATCACCTCGATGTGCTTGTCGTTGATCAGCACGCCCTGCAGCCGGTAGACCTCCTGGATTTCGTTGACCAGATAGGCGGCGAGTTCCTCGATGCCCTTGATCGCCAGGATGTCGTGCGGCGCCGGATTGCCTTCGACGATGAAATCGCCCTTTTCGACGATATCGCCGTCCTGCAGATGGATGTGCTTGCCCTTCGGGATCAGGTATTCGCGCGGCTCCTCGGTCTTGTCGATCGGCTCGATCGAGATGCGGCGCTTGTTCTTGTAGTCGCGGCCAAAGCGGATGGTGCCCGCGATTTCCGCGATGATCGCCGCGTCCTTCGGCTTGCGCGCCTCGAACAGTTCGGCCACCCGCGGCAGACCGCCGGTGATGTCGCGGGTCTTGGCGCTCTCGGTGGAGATACGCGCCAGGATATCGCCGGTCTTGACCTTGGCGCCGACGTCGACCGACAGAATGGCGTCGACCGACAGCATGTAGCGGGCATCGCCGCCGCGCGCGAGCTTCAGCACCTTGCCATCCTTGCCCTTGACCACGATGGCCGGACGCAGATCGCCGCCGCCCCGCGTCGTGCGCCAGTCGATGACGACGCGCTTGGCGATACCGGTGGATTCGTCGAGCGTCTCCGAGATCGACTGCCCCTCGACCAGGTCCTCGAAGGCGATGGCGCCCTCGACCTCGGTCAGAACCGGCCGCGAATACGGATCCCACTCCGCGATCCGCTGGCCGCGCTTGACCGTGTCGCCTTCGTCGACGTGCATGCGCGCGCCGTACTGAATGCGGTGGGTCGCCCGCTCGGTGCCGTCGGAATCGGTGATCGCAACCACCATGTTGCGGACCATCGCGATCAGATGACCTTCGCTGTTCTTGGCGATCGCCTTGTTCTTGATCGTCACCTTGCCGTCGAAATTCGACTCGACGAACGACTGCTCGTTGATCTGCGCCGCGCCGCCGATGTGGAACGTGCGCATCGTCAACTGGGTGCCGGGCTCGCCGATCGACTGCGCGGCGATGACGCCGACCGCTTCGCCGTGGTTGACCGGCGTGCCGCGGGCCAGGTCGCGGCCGTAGCACTTGCCGCAGATGCCGTTGACGAGTTCGCAGGTCAGCGCCGAGCGGATCTTCACTTCCTGGATGCCGGCCTGCTGGATGGCGTCGACATGGATCTCTTCCATCAGCGTGCCGCGCTTGACCACGACCTTGTTGGTCGCGGGATCGCGCAGATCCTCGCCCGCGGTACGTCCGAGGATACGGGAAGCCAGCGAAGCGACCACGGTGCCGGCATCGACGATCGCGCGCATCTTGATGCCGAGCTTGGTGCCGCAATCGTCCTGGGTGATGATGCAGTCCTGCGCCACGTCGACCAGACGCCGCGTCAGGTAGCCGGAGTTCGCGGTCTTCAACGCGGTGTCCGCGAGGCCCTTGCGGGCGCCGTGGGTCGAGTTGAAGTATTCGAGCACCGACAGGCCTTCCTTGAAGTTGGAAATGATCGGCGTCTCGATGATCTCGCCCGAGGGTTTCGCCATCAGCCCGCGCATGCCGGCGAGCTGACGCATCTGCGCCGGCGAGCCGCGCGCGCCCGAATGGGCCATCATGTAGATCGAGTTGATGTCGGCATCCGCGCCCTTGGCGTTCTTCTTGGTCGAGGAGATTTCCTTCATCATCTCCTTGGCGATTTCCTCCGTCGCCTTGGACCAGGCGTCGACCACCTTGTTGTACTTCTCGCCATGGGTGATCAGGCCGTCATTGTACTGCTGCTCGAAATCCTTCGCCAGCGCGCGCGTGGCCTCGACGATCTTCCATTTGCCGTGCGGCACGACCATGTCGTCCTTGCCGAACGAGATGCCGGCCTTGAACGCGTTGTAGAAGCCGAGCGCCATGATGCGGTCGCAGAAGATCACGGTCTCCTTCTGGCCGCAGTGACGGTAGACCTGGTCGATCACGCCGGAGATTTCGCGCTTGGTCATCAGCTTGTTGATGACGTCGAACGAGATCTTCGGCGACACCGGCAGCACGTTGCCGAGCATGACCCGGCCCGCGGTGGTCTCGATCCAGCGCCTGACCTGCTTGCCGGTCTCGTCGATGCCCTCCCAGCGGTACCTGATCTTGGTGTGGAGGTGGATGACCTTCGAATGCAGGGCATGCTCGAGTTCGGCCATGTCGCCGAAGATCTTGCCCTCGCCGGGCAGGCCTTCGCGCATGATCGACAGATAATAAAGACCGAGCACGATGTCCTGCGACGGCACGATGATCGGTTGGCCGTTGGCCGGGTGCAGGATGTTGTTGGTCGACATCATCAACACGCGCGCCTCGAGCTGCGCCTCCAGCGACAGCGGAACGTGCACGGCCATCTGGTCGCCGTCGAAGTCGGCGTTGAACGCCGCGCAGACCAAAGGATGCAGCTGGATCGCCTTGCCCTCGATCAGCACCGGCTCGAACGCCTGGATGCCGAGGCGATGCAGCGTCGGCGCGCGGTTCAACAGCACGGGATGCTCGCGGATCACCTCGTCGAGAATATCCCAGACCTCGGGACGCTCCTTTTCGACGAGCTTCTTCGCCTGCTTCACCGTGGTGGACAGGCCCTTGGCGTCGAGCCGCGAATAGATGAACGGCTTGAACAGCTCCAGCGCCATCTTCTTCGGCAGGCCGCATTGATGCAGCCGCAGTTCGGGGCCGACCACGATCACCGAACGGCCGGAATAGTCGACGCGCTTGCCGAGCAGGTTCTGGCGGAAGCGGCCCTGCTTGCCCTTCAGCATGTCGGCCAGCGACTTCAGCGGACGCTTGTTGGCGCCGGTGATGACGCGGCCGCGGCGGCCGTTGTCGAACAGCGCGTCGACGGCCTCCTGCAGCATGCGCTTTTCGTTGCGGATGATGATGTCGGGGGCGCGCAGCTCCATCAGCCGCTTCAAGCGGTTGTTGCGGTTGATGACGCGGCGGTAGAGATCGTTGAGGTCGGAGGTGGCGAAGCGGCCGCCATCGAGCGGCACCAGCGGACGAAGGTCCGGCGGAATCACCGGCACCACGGTGAGGATCATCCACTCCGGCTTGTTGCCGGAATAGCGGAACGCCTCGACGATCTTCAGGCGCTTGGCGAGCTTCTTGTGCTTGATGTCGGACTCGGTCTCATGCATCTCCGCGCGCAAGGACGTCTCGAGCTTCTCAAGCTCGAGCCCCTTCAACAGCTCGCGGATTGCCTCGGCGCCGATCATGGCGGTGAAGGAGTCCTGGCCGTACTCGTCCTGCGCCTTCAGGTACTCGTCTTCCGACAGCAACTGACGGTCCTTGAGCGCGGTCAGGCCGGGCTCGAGCACGACGTAATATTCGAAGTACAGAATCCGCTCGAGATCCTTCAGCGTCATGTCGAGCAAGAGGCCGATGCGCGAGGGCAGCGACTTCAGGAACCAGATGTGGGCGACGGGCGCGGCCAGTTCGATATGGCCCATGCGCTCGCGCCGGACCCGCGACAGCGTCACTTCGACCGAGCATTTTTCGCAGATGATGCCCTTGTACTTCATCCGCTTGTACTTGCCGCACAGGCACTCGTAGTCCTTGATCGGCCCGAAGATGCGGGCGCAGAACAGGCCGTCGCGCTCCGGCTTGAAGGTGCGGTAGTTGATGGTCTCCGGCTTCTTGATTTCGCCGTAGGACCAGGACAGAATCTTCTCCGGAGATGCGATCGAAATCCGGATCTGGTCGAAGACCTGGGCCGGCGTCGTCGGATTGAAAAGATTCATAATCTCTTGGTTCATGGTCTTCTCCTTGACCGGTGCCTCGTGTCCCGGATGCGACGCAGCGCGTGAGCGGGGCGTTGCTGATCCGCGACCCAGCGGGCCCGCAGAAAAATTTCTAGGTCCCGGGTCCGCCGCGCAACACGTCGTGCTGCGCAGCGCCCGGGACGCGAACTACCTTACTCGGCCGCCTCGGATGTCGTCGCCGGGCCGACCTTGGAATTGTGCAGATCGACGTTGAGGCCGAGCGAGCGCATTTCCTTGACCAGCACGTTGAACGATTCCGGGATACCGGCCTCGAACGTATCGTCGCCGCGCACGATCGCCTCGTACACCTTGGTACGGCCGGCGACGTCGTCCGACTTCACGGTCAGCATTTCCTGCAGCGTGTAGGCCGCGCCGTAAGCTTCCAGCGCCCACACCTCCATTTCGCCGAAACGCTGGCCGCCGAACTGCGCCTTGCCGCCGAGCGGCTGCTGGGTGACGAGCGAGTACGGTCCGATCGAACGCGCGTGGATCTTGTCGTCGACGAGGTGGTGCAGCTTGAGCATGTAGATGTAGCCCACCGTCACCTTGCGATCGAAGGCGTCGCCGGTCCGGCCGTCATAGACGGTCGACTGTCCCGACGCGTCGAGGCCGGCAAGTTTCAGCATCTCCTCGATGTCGGCTTCCTTGGCGCCGTCGAACACCGGGGTCGCGATCGGCACGCCATGGCTCAGATTGCGGCCCAGTTCCACCAGCTCGCCGTCGTTCAGCGATTTGATGGTTTCATCGTCGCCATAGATCTTCTTCAGGGTCTCGCGCAGCGGCTTGAGATCGTGCCTCTGGTAATAGGCGTCGATGGTCTGGCCGATGCGCTTGCCGAGGCCCGCGCAGGCCCATCCAAGGTGGGTTTCCAGAATCTGCCCGACGTTCATGCGCGAGGGCACCCCGAGCGGATTGAGCACGATGTCGGCGTGGGTACCGTCCTCGAGGAACGGCATGTCCTCGACCGGAACGATCTTGGACACCACGCCCTTGTTGCCGTGACGGCCGGCCATCTTGTCGCCGGGCTGGATCTTGCGCTTCACCGCGACGAAGACCTTGACCATCTTCATCACGCCGGGCGGCAATTCGTCGCCGCGCTGCAGCTTTTCGACCTTGTCGAGGAAGCGCTGCTCAAGGCCCTTCTTCGATTCGTCGTACTGCTTCCGCATCGCCTCGATTTCGGCCATCAGCTTGTCGTTGGGGGATGCGAACATCCACCACTGCGAACGCGGATGCTCATCGAGCACCGCGCGCGTGATCTTGGTGTCCTTCTTGAAACCCTTCGGACCGGCGATGCCCTGGCGGTTTTCCAGCAGCTCGCCGAGGCGGCTGTAGACGTTACGGTCGAGGATCGCCTGCTCGTCGTCGCGGTCCTTGGCCAGACGCTCGATCTCTTCGCGCTCGATCGCCAGCGCACGCTCGTCCTTGTCGACGCCGTGGCGGTTGAAGACGCGGACTTCGACGATCGTGCCCTGCACGCCCGGGGGCACGCGGAGCGAGGT
>NZ_JBAVNZ010000054.1:0-14401 GCF_049691595.1 Bradyrhizobium sp. | reverse complement strand
GGCTTGGCTTCGGCTTCTCCAAAACGCTTCTTGGCCTCGAATTCGGCCTTGCGCTTGGCTTCCTCGTCCAGCCGGTGACGCTCTTCCTCGGCCTTGCGGCGGGCCTCGGCGGCCTCGCGTTCAGCCTGCTCGATGCCTTCCTTGCTGGCGCGGCGTCTGGCTTCCTCTTCCGCCTGGCGCCGCTCCTCGATATCGCGAACCCGGGCATCGGCCAGCGCGCTGGCGCGGGCGGAACGCTCGTCCTCGGTCAGCGTGCGCAGCACCACGCCTGATCCGGCACCGCGCCCGGAAGGGGCCGCCGGCGTGGCCGTCGGGCGGGCGAGCGGCGTTTTCGCAGGTGCCGCCTTGGCGACGACCGGCTCGGGCGCATGGGTTTCGGTTGCGGCCGCATCGCCGCCGATGCGGCGCTTGCCGCGCTTTTCAACCACGACCTGCTTGGTGCGGCCATGGCTGAAGCTCTGCTTCACCGTGCCCGTCTCGACGCGCGGCTTGAGCGTCAAGGTCTTGCTCGGGACGCTCAATTTCCTGTCGCCAGGCGTTTTATCGACCATTCAGCAGTCCTAATCTCGTTGCGTCGTGCATATCCGCACAGTCGTTTAAAGCAGTCTTCGTGGCGCGTGATGACTTCGGACTGTCACCCCGCTCCGTCGCTCTTTTGAGCATGATCCCTTTGGAAAACCGGCACCCACTTTTCCGGATCATGCTCTAGAATTTCTGGCCGCACCGGCGGTCTTGTCGTCATCGGCCATCCGGTATCGGACCAGTATCTGGCAGCGCGACAGGAACGTCTTGCTCGCCGGGCCCGCGAGCAGCGCAGCATGTATCACATTTGACCGGCCCAGTGCCAAATCCAATTCTGCCGACGTCAGGACATTGACGATCGGAATTTCCGGCGATTCACCATTATTTCCGCCCCTTTGGCGCACGATCGCGTCCAATTTGCGGATTCCGTCCGCCGATCCGTCGGCCGCGTGGATCAGGGCTTCGGCTCCCCGCTGCGAAAGCGCGTCCTCGACCTTGCTGAAACCGGAGACCACCTGGCCGGCCTTGGCCGCCATGGCCAGCGCCTCGGTCGCGCTGCGGACCAGCAACGCTTCGGTGTCGGAGGCAAGTGCCGGCGCGACACGGACATCGCGCTTGAAACCCCTGCTAAAATGGTGACGCCGGACGGCCTCCGCAACGGTGCGGCGCGATGCCGAAACCCAGAGGCCGCGGCCAGGAAGCTTGCGCTTCAAGTCCGGGATCACCTCGCCTTGGGGCGAGACGACAAACCGGATCAGCTCGTCGATCGGCCTGACCTCGCGCGTGACCGCGCACATCCGCATGGTCGCGGACTTGTTGGTCCGCGGCCCATTGTCGAGATCGGGGTCGGCCATGGCGAGCATGCGGGTAACATCTCTCCTGTCATCTGCGAGTTCTTAGCGCAAAATCGGTTTTCCACCCTCGGTTCAAGTCCGAGGGCAGGCTTCTGTGGAACACGCGCGTCACGCCGTCTGATCTTCGGGGGCGTCTGCCGCCTCGGTCTGCTTGGCGAGATCGGCCTCGGTGATCCAGCCGGCGAGGACGCGGGCCTGCATAATCATGGCCTCGGCATCATCGCGCAAGATGTCGCTGGCATCGAGAATGCCGGGATGCTTGGTCGGCTCGCCGCCTTCCTTGCGCTCGGTCCAGCCGATCAAATCGTCGGTGGCGCAGCCGGCCAGATCCTCGATGGTCTTGATGTCGTTCTCGCCGAACTTCACCAGCATCTTCGAGGTCACGCCGGGTACTGTCTTCAAAGCATCGTCCACGCCGAGTTCCCTTCGCTTGTTTTCGAGTTCGGTTTCGAGCTGCTCCAGATATTCCTTGGCCCGGCTCTGCAACTCGTTGGCGGTTTCCTGGTCAAAACCTTCGATGCTGGCCAATTCCTTGGCGTCGACCAGCGCGAGTTCCTCGACCGACGTAAAGCCTTCCGACGCCAGCAACTGGCCGACCACCTCGTCGACATTCAGCGCTTCCATGAAAACGCGCGTCGAGTTCTCGAAATCGGCCTGGCGGCGCTCGGATTCTTCCTGCTCGGTCAGGATGTCGATGTCCCAGCCGGTCAACTGGGAGGCGAGGCGCACGTTCTGGCCGCGGCGGCCGATCGCCAGCGACAACTGGTTATTGGTGTCGGGGACCACGACCTCGATCCGCTCGCGGTCCTCGTCGATCACAACCTTGGCCACTTCAGCCGGCGCCAGCGCATTGACGACGAAGGTCGCGATGTCGGGCGACCAGGGAATAATGTCGATCTTCTCGCCCTGCAATTCGTTGACCACGGCCTGCACGCGCGAGCCGCGCATGCCGACGCAGGCACCGACCGGATCGACCGAGGAATCCCGCGAAATCACCCCGATTTTCGCCCGCGAGCCGGGATCACGGGCCACCGCCTTGATCTCGACGATGCCGTCATAGATTTCCGGCACCTCCTGCGCGAACAGCTTGGCCATGAATTGCGGATGGGTACGGGACAGGAAGATCTGGGGCCCGCGGGTCTCACGCCGGACGTCGAAAATATAGGCGCGGACGCGGTCGCCGTTGCGGAACACCTCGCGCGGCAGCATTTCGTCACGGCGGACGATGGCTTCACCGCGGCCGAGATCGACGATGACGCTGCCATATTCGACCCGCTTGACGACGCCGTTGACGATGTCGCCGATGCGGTCCTTGAATTCCTGATACTGCCGGTCGCGTTCGGCCTCGCGCACCTTCTGCACGATCACCTGTTTGGCGGATTGCGCGGCGATGCGGCCATATTCCAGCGGCGGCAGCGTGTCGGCGATGGTGTCGCCAACCTGGGCGCCGGGATTGGCGCGCTGCGCGTCGGCCAGCGAAATCTGGTTCGCCGAATTCTCGACCTGGTCGACCACCAGCATGTGGCGCGACAGCCGCAACTCGCCCTTCTTGGCGTCGATTTCGGCGTGCACGTCGGTCTCGCTGCCGTAGCGGGCACGCGCCGCCTTGGCGATGGCGTCTTCCATCGCCGCGATCACGATGCCGCGGTCGATCGACTTTTCGCGTGCGACCGCATCCGCGATCTGCAGCAGTTCAAGTTTGTTGGCGCTGACAGCTGCCATGGCTCAGTCTCCTTCGGTGGGATCGATTTCGCCGCCGGGCAATCCTTGCGCGGCGAGGCGGTGTTTCTTGGTATGCTTCGGAGCGGGCTTGTTCTTCAGGTTCAGTTTCGCCCTTGGAGTGTTGCGTTTCGAACGGTCGTTTTTCCTGGCGTGGGGCGGGGGTGGCGGTTCAAGCCCCAGATTTTGCCTGAGCTCGCGCGCCGCGGCCTTGCCGCGCCGCATCGATTCCGCGATCAATTCGTCGGTCAAAACCAGCCTCGCATCAGCGATATCTTCCATCACCAGCGTGACATCCGCATCTTCGTCCGCCCGCGTATCGTCGCGATGCAAGCGCACCGCATCGCCCTCGACGCCATCAAGCGTGCCGCGGAACCGCTTGCGGCCCTGATGCGCGACCGCCATCTCGATTTTCACGAGATGGCCGCCATACCGCTCGAAATCGGAACGGCGCACCAGCGGACGGTCGATCCCGGGCGACGAAATCTCCAGCCGGTAGGCCCGATCGATCGGGTCGGCGACGTCGAGCACCGGCGACAGCGCCCGCGAAATCGCCTCGCAATCCTCGATCTGCATCGATCCGTCCGGCCGCTCCGCCATGATCTGGACCGTGCAGCCGGCCTCTCCGGAAATCTTGATCCGCACCAGCCGGTAGCCCATCCCCTGCAGGACCGGACCTGCGACCGCGGCTACGCGCGCGGCCATGCCCGGCTCGACGACGAGACGCGGCTCGGCAAGCAGATCGGTATCCACGGAAGCAGCGATCGGATCGGTCATATCGAATGTCAAAGGCGGTCTGACGTGAGTTGTCGGTCTTGCATCGGTTCGCCGGGCCTGATCGGGCAGGCTCTGCGACCCGAACCGGACCCGGTTTGGCCGGTTTCGATCAGGTAATAAAAAAGAGCGGGTCCCGCGGGGCCCACTCTCAATACGCGATCGTATGAGAACTATAAGTTGCTGCCGATATAGCGGTTTTCCCGCGATCCGGCAAGGCCCGCGAGCCCCTTGGCGGGCAATTTTGCGGACGGCTGGAAGCAGGCGCGAACCTAACCCTTCGTTCACGAAGCCTGCCTGGATTGCCAAAAACCGGCCAATGCGGCCGGTTTAGGCAGAGTTATGACCACGGCGACATCGCTGATCCCCGAACTCGACGAGATCGTCAGAGCCGGCGACCCGAGGCGCCGCGCCGAGGCAGCGCGCCGGATCGGCGAACTGTTCCTGCAGGGCGCGGCGACCGCCCAGCGCATCGTGGATTTCTGGAAGACGCGTCCTACGTTCTGAGTTTGAATCGTCATTGCGAGCGAAGCGAAGCAATCCATAGCGCGGCAAAGGAAGCATAGATTGCTTCGTCGCTTCGCTTCTCGCAACGACGGCATTAACCAAAATGCTCCCCTCGCATTCGGTTGCATCGAGGCGCGGCCAGCGCATGGTGCGGGAAGCCAACGACATCAAGAAAACGCGGATAGCCAAGCAGTAATCAGCCTAAGCAACAATCAGTCAATGCGACGAAAGCGCAAATAGGCCGCGCGGCGACCCTCACGCTCGGCCTTCCGTCCGTACCGCGTCATGGTGTAGCCGGCCCACGGCAGATGCCAGTCGGAAGCGCGCTCCGCCGTCCAGACAAAATCGGGCGAGCGCGCGAGATGCGCCAGCGTCCAGGTGCAATAATCGTCGATGTCGCAGACGAAACGAAACTCGCCTTCCGGCTTGAGAACGCGCGCCATCGCGGCGACGGTCGCGTCCTGCACCAAGCGCCGTTTCCAGTGCCGCCGCTTCGGCCAGGGATCGGGATGGATCAGGTCGATGCGCCGCAACGATCGCGCCGGCGCCCACGCCAGCAATTCGGCGGCGTCGCCCGCGAACAGGCGGATATTGCGAATATTGTGGGTCTCGATCTGCGCCAGGATCTTTGCCATGCCATTGACATAAGGCTCGCAGCCGATGAACCCGGCATCCGGAAACGCCAGCGCTTCCGCGACCAGATGTTCGCCGCCGCCGAAGCCGATTTCGAGCCTGACATTTTGCCGCGGCGGATCGAACAGGCCGGCCAGGTCGGCTGGCGCGGGCCTTTCGATATCAAGCGAAAGATGCGGCAGCAGATGCGCGATCAGATCGGCCTGGTGCGCGCGCAGCCTGTGGCCTTTGCGCCGCCCGAAGAACGAGCCGGGGGCGTGCGCGGATGCGCCGTCGTCGGGCGGTGCATCGCGATCGCCGGGGTCGCGCGCCGCGCCGCTCATCGCAGCGTCTGATATAGCCGATGCAGCAGGCGCGCCCTCGGTTCGATCGACGAGATGTACAGCTGCTCGTAATGGGTATGCGCGCCCCGGCCGTCGACGCCGAGGCCATCGAGCGTCGCGGTATGCGGCGCGGTGAAATTGCCGTCGGAGCCGCCGCCGGTCGACATGTCCACCAGATCGAAGCCGATTTCGGCGGCCAGCGTTCTGGCGTGTTCATAGAGTGCGGCGCCGGCATTGCCCTTCTCGTAGGGCGGCCGATTCAGCTCGCCGACCACCCTGACGCTGACGCCGTCAATGCGTGACGTCAAATTGAGGATTTTCGGCACGAGATCGTCGGCATCGGCAATGGTCGGCACCCGCATGTCGACCTCGGCATAGGCCTCCTCCGCGATCACGTTCGGCCTGGTGCCGCCCTTGACCACGCCGACATTGACGGTGACGCCGCGGCCGGGGTCGTTCATCGCCTCCAGCGTCTGAATGATGTTGCCGAGTTCGCGGATGGCGCTGCGGCCATCTTCGGGCCGGGTGCCGGCATGGGAGGGCACGCCTTTGATGAAGATTTCGAAACGCGCGACGCCCTTGCGCCCGGTGACGATTTTTCCGCCGTCGCGTGCGGGCTCGGTCACCAGCACATATTTCGCCTTGCGCCCCTCGGCCTCGATCAGCGCCCGCGAGGTTGGACTGCCGATTTCCTCGTCGGAGACGTAGAGCTGGGTCACGCCAAGCTGCGATCGCGCGCCGCCGGCGCAGATTTGCCGAAAGGCATGGTAGGCAAGATAGGCGCCGCCCTTCATGTCATAGATGCCGGGGCCGAACGCGCTGTCGCCTTCGATCCTGAACGGCAGCCGCTCGATGAATCCCATCGGATGAACCGTATCGAGATGGCTCAGCACCAGGATCCCCGGCGCATCCTGCCCCCATGACGAACGCGCAACGAGATGATCGCCGCAGCCGCCATGTCCGGCGACCCGCTGCACCGTCGCGGGCAGGTCGCGATATTCAGCCGCGACGAGGTCGGCGAGTTTGTTGACCTGTTCGGGTGCCTCGGTGGGCGTCTCGATTTCAACCCAGCGGCGGATGCCGTCGAGGATTTTTGCCGGATCGAAACGGTCGGAGGACGTGGCTTTCATTGGCGCATCTTTGGCTGCGAGGCTCTTGCCAATGTCATGCGCTCACGCCAGCAGGCGCGTCAATCGCCACATTAGAGGATCCATGGCGTTTTCGAGCGAAGCGGACGCCGGTTCGCGTGAGGAAAACGCGTCAAGACAAAAGATTCGAACCTGGTTCTGATTCGATCAGAGCCGGTCCAGGCTCCGGGGCCGGTATCAACGCTCGTCGGGCCCTTCGCGGCCGGCAATCTGCTCGACCAAATCGACGATGCTGCGGCGGAGCTTGGCGTCGGTGATGCGCGTGAACGCACGCGTCAGGGCCAGGCCTTCGGAGGTCGCGAGAAAATCGGAAACGTAGGCCGGCGAGGTACCTTCGCTGAAGCCGTCGGTATTCGCCGCGCCGCTCGGTCCGCCATCGAACAGGAACGAAACGGGCACCTGCAATATTTCAGAGATCTGCTGCAGGCGGCTGGCGCCGACGCGGTTGGTGCCCTTTTCGTATTTCTGAACCTGCTGGAATGTGAGGCCCAAAGCTTCGCCAAGTTTCTCCTGGCTCATGCCCAGCATGATGCGCCGCATGCGGACACGACTGCCGACATATTTGTCAACCGGGTTGGGCGCTTTGGTCGACATCTCCAACGCTCCTGGGGATTAGCGCGCGGGGATGAGGCAAGACGAACGCAAATTATGCCTCAGGCACCGGTGCCGTGAAATCCTGCTCGGAGGATCGGAAAGAAACGCGGGCAATTTGAGCAATGGCCGACCGGATTTCTCGATTGGAACCGTAGAATGCGAACGGCATGGTCGGTCTGTCAACTGGTCGATTTACGCAGACCGCGGCTTCCGCCTCTCGGCGGCGACCGGGATATGCAAAATGTCAGGAATTTCGCCTTGCCAAACGCCGCCGAATGACCTGAATCAGTGCCAGGACCACAATTACCGCGGCGGGAATATCGCCGATGCGCGCGTAGATCGTCGGCGGAATAGCTGCCGGCAGTCCGGCATCCAGTACGCCCTCAACCCCGAGCCCGAGCCGGGCGACCATCCGCCCCGACGGATCGATGACCGCGGAAATGCCGGTGTTGGCGGCGCGAACCATCGGCAGTCCTTCCTCGATGGCGCGCAGCCGTGCCTGCTGCAGATGCTGGTAGGGGCCGGTTGAAATTCCGAACCAGCCGTCATTGGTCAGGTTGACGATCCAGCCCGGGCGATCGTCGCGCGCTGCGACATGGCCGGGAAAGATCGCTTCGTAACAGATCAAGGGCAGCGCGTGCGGCGCGTCCGGGATCGCCATGGCGCGGCGGCGCGTGCCGGGAATGAAGCCACCCTGAACTTTCGTGAGCTGCACGAAGCCGAGTTTTTCCATCAGATCCTGAAACGGCAGGAATTCGCCGAACGGCACCAGATTCAGCTTGTCGTAGACCGACAGCACGCTGCCGTCATGGTCGATCACGTAAATCGAGTTAAAGGCCCGCGTTACTCTCGCGCCGGGCGGCAGGTCAGGCGCGCGCACCGAGCCGGTGATGAGGACGGTGCCCTTGGGCAACAGATCGGCGATCTGCGCCATCGCATCGGCTTCCCGGGTCAGGAAAAACGGAAACGCCGATTCCGGCCAGATCAGGATAGTCGCATCGCGGACGCCGGTGGATTGCGGCCCCGAAGCGCGGTCGGAAAGCGCCAGATATTTCTGCATCACCTCCGCCTTGGCGGCGTAATTGAACCTGGCGTCCTGCGGCAGATTGGGCTGCATGATCCGCAGCTTGACGTTCGCGACCATCGCGGTCGGTTGCAGCGTCAACCTGATGGCGCCGAACACGAGCATCGCGGCGAGAACCGACAGCGCCGTCGCCGGCGCGATCCAGGGCTTCCGCCCGCGCGAACTTCCATCGATCAATACCGCCGGGCTGGCGAAGATCGAAATGCTCAGGAACGTCATGCCCCACAGCCCGATCAGCGACGCCGTCTGCGCCAGCGCCAGCGGCTCGGACAGCGCGTAGCCGAAGGCATTCCATGGAAACCCCGTCAGCACATGGCCACGCAGCCATTCCGCCACGGTCAGGCAGGTCGCGAGCGCCAGCACGCGCGATGCGTCCCGGGTCCAGAGCACGCGCGCCAGCGCAAAGCCGAACGCGGTGAACAAGGCGAGATAGGCCGGCAGCCCGAGCACGGCCAATGGCATCAGCCAGGCGAAGGTCGATGCGTCGACCAGAAACGCGTATCCGATCCAGTAGAGACCCGGCACGAAATAGCCTAATCCGAACCAGAAGCCGGACATCGCCGCCGCCGGCACGCCGCGCCATCGTCCGGCGCCGGCGCCGTCGATCAGCCAGACCGCGACCGGGAAGGTCAGGAACAGCACCGGCCATGCATTGAACGGCGCCATGGCGAGCGCCGACAGCGCGCCAGCAACGAGCGCGATCGCGGCGCGCTTCCATCCCCAGGTCAGGATCAACGCCAGAGCCGCGGCGCGGAGTTTTGAGGTCATGCTCACGACGAACCGGCTCCATCGCCGGCAGGCGGCGGCGTATTGTCATTGGCCTGCGGGGTGCCGGAATCGGGTGCCGCCTCGCGGCGGCGGCTCTCGCGCTGGGTGCGTGGCGCCGGGCGCTCCTTGCGGACGGCAATCCGCAGCCGTTTCACCCGTCGCGGGTCGGCATCGAGTACCTCGATCTCGAAATTGCCGGGGCCTGAAATAACCTCGCCGCGCACCGGCAGGCGGCCGACATGGCTGACGAGATAGCCGCCGAGCGTCTGGACCTCCTCGCCGGCTTCGCCGGTGACGAAATCCTCGCCGATCACCGAGCGGACATCGTCGAGGCTGGCGCGGGCATCCGCGATGAAGGAATTATCCGCCTGCCGCACGATCGCCGGCGGCGCGTCGCTGTCGTGCTCGTCGTCGATCTCGCCGACGATCTGCTCGACGATATCCTCGATCGATACCAGCCCGTCACTGCCGCCATATTCGTCCACCACCAGCGCCAAATGGATGCGCGAGGCCTGCATCTGCGCGAGCAGATCGATCGCTCGCATCGACGGCGGCACGTAGAGCAGTTTCCGGATGATCCCGGCTTCGGCCAGCGGCAGCGCGAGGTCGACGGCGCGCAGATCGAGCCCGGCCGGAAAAGGTTTCTTGCGCCGCGCCTTGCCGGCGTCGCCGACGCGCGCCCTCGCGGTCATGAATGCCAAGAGGTCGCGGATGTGAACGATGCCCACGGGATCGTCGAGGGTTTCGTTGTAGACCACCAGGCGCGAATGCGCCGCGCTTTCGAACAGGCTCATCAGCTCGCCGAGCGGAATGTCGCGCTTGACCGCGACAATGTCGGCACGATGCACCATCACATCGACGATCCGCCGTTCGTGCAGGCCGAGGATGTTGCGCAGCATGGTGCGCTCGATGGCGGAAAAGCCAACCTCGTCCGGCGTGCTCGCATCGAGCACGACCTGCAGATCGTCGCGGACCGATCCCGGTTTCCAGCCGAACAGCGTGCGGATTGCCCGCGTCAGCCAGTTCTCGGCGACAGGGCGCAGCACCTCGCCTTCCTGAACCACGGCCGGCAGGTTGCGCGTGTTGCGCGGGTTATCCGGCAGATTTTCCTGGGTCGGTTCGGAATCCGCCATCTCAGTGCGTCCGCTCCCGATCCGCATAGGGGTCGGGGATGCCGAGTTGGGCGAGGATCTGCTGTTCGAGATTCTCCATGGCTTCGGCGTCGTCGTCCTTTTCGTGATCGTACCCGATCAAATGCAGGAAGCCGTGGATGGCGAGATGGCTGAGGTGATGATCGAACGGCTTTTGCTCGTGTTCGGCCTCCCTGCGTGTCGTCTCGTAGGCGATGGCAATATCGCCGAGCATGCGCGGCGCATCGCAGGCGCCATCAGGACCTGTCGGCTGCAGCGCCGGGAACGACAGCACATTGGTCGGCTTGTCGATGCCGCGCCAGTTGCTGTTCAGCGTGCGAATGCCGGAATCGTCGGTCAGCATGACGGCGAGTTCGGCGTCGCCGACATCGGCGTCGGCGATTTCGGCCGCGGCGCCGATCGCGCGATAGATCACCGCTGCGGCGTCAGGCTCGGTCCGCCAGCAATCGGCGACGACGAGGACCTCGGTGAGGGGAAGAACGGAAGACAATTTCGTTCCAGGGCCTTGCGTTCCAGGGATTGGGTTGCGGCCGAAACCCGCCCGCGGCGGGTCGAGGGCCGAAGATGCTGGTATCAAGCTTTGCCGGTTGCCGGCCGCTGCGGCAATCCCTCATAGGCGGCGACGATCCGCGCCACCAGTTCATGGCGGATCACGTCTTCGGCCGTGAACTTCACCTGCGCGATGCCCTCGACGCCATCGAGCAGCTTGACGGCTTCCGCGAGCCCTGAAGCCTGGCCGAACGGCAGGTCGACCTGGGAGGGGTCGCCGGTGACAATCATTCGGCTATTCTCGCCAAGCCGCGTCAAAAACATCTTCATCTGCATCGTCGTGCTGTTTTGGGCTTCGTCCAGGATGATGACGGCATTGGTCAGGGTGCGGCCGCGCATGAAAGCCAGCGGCGCGATCTCGATTTCGCCGGTCTGCAGCGCGCGCTCCACGATGCGCGAATCCATCAAATCATACAGCGCGTCGTAGATCGGGCGCAGATAGGGATCGACCTTCTCCCTGAGATCGCCGGGCAGGAAGCCGAGCCGCTCGCCGGCCTCGACCGCGGGCCGCGACAGGATGATGCGATCGACTTCCTTGCGTTCGAACAATTGCGCGGCGTGCGCCACCGCGAGCCAGGTCTTGCCGGTGCCGGCCGGACCGACGCCGAATACCAGCTCGTGACGCTTCAGCGCCCGGATGTAGGAGTCCTGCGCGGCGGTGCGCGCGCGCACCGGGCGCTTGCGCAGGTTGATGGTTTCGAACGAGGTCTTGGCCGCCTTGGCGTCGAATTCGAACAGCGATCCCTGTGCGATCACGGCGCGGATGGCGCCTTCGACGTCGCCCTGGGAGAGATCGTGCCCCAGCGTCGCCTGGTCATAGAGCGCCTCCAGCACCCGCCGCGCGGCATCACAGCCATCGCGTGAGCCGGCGATGGTGATGTGGTTGCCGCGCGAATCGACGACGATGCCGAGCCGCCGCTCGATCAGCGCCAGGTTCTGCCCGTAGGGACCGACCAGCGCGGAAGCGGCACGGTTGTCGTCAAAGTCGATGACGACCTGGGTCTCGGGTGGAATTTGCATGTCGCGGTCAGGTTTGCGGCTGGGAGCAAGCGAAGGTGAATCCGATGCGCTTTTGGGCAAGGGTTCAGGCTCCAATTGTCATCTGGGAAGGACTGGGTGGGGCGGGCGTTGTTGCCGGCGCCGCAAGTTTGCCGAGCAGGCTGTAACGCTCGAGGCTCTGGATCGTCACCGGCAAGACCTGTCCGATGATGTCGGGCGACGCCATCACATGCGCGGGTTGCAGATAGGCGGTGCGGCCGACGATCTGGCCGGGATTGCGGGCCGCGCGTTCGAACAGCACATCGACGGTGCGGCCAATCGCAGCCTTGTTGAAGGCCGATTGCTGGCCGTCGATCAATTCCTGAAGCCGCACCAATCGCTCGTCCATCTCTGTCGCCGACACCGTCTCCCGCATGTTCGCCGCCGGCGTGCCGGGTCGCGGCGAATATTTGAACGAATAGGCGCCAGCGTATCCGATTTGGGTGACAAGCGCGAGGGTGGCGGCGAAATCTTCCTCGGTTTCGCCGGGAAAACCGACAATAAAATCCGATGAAAATGCAACATCTTGCCGGGCGGCGCGAAACCGGTCGATGACGCCAAGGTAATCGGCTGCGGTATGCTTGCGGTTCATGGCCGCGAGAATCCGGTCGGAACCGGATTGCACGGGAAGGTGCACGAACGGCATCAGCGCGGGCAAATCGCGATGCGCCTCGATCAGCGGATCATCGACGTCGCGTGGATGGCTGGTCGAGTAGCGCAGGCGCGCGATACCCGGAATTTCGGCGAGGCGGCGCAACAGCCTGCCGAGCGGCCAGCTCCGCCCGTCCGGGCCGTCGCCGTGATAGGCGTTGACGTTCTGCCCGATCAGCGTGATCTCGCGCACGCCATGATCGGCAAGTCGCTTCACGTCGTCGACGATCTTCGCCGCCGGGCGCGACACTTCCGCGCCGCGCGTATAGGGCACCACGCAGAAAGTGCAGAACTTGTCGCAGCCTTCCTGCACGGTGACAAAGGACGAGATGCCGCGCGCGCGGATCGCCTCCGGCTTCGGTGCCGGCAGAAATCCGAACTTGTCCTCGACCGGAAACTCGGTCTCCAGTGCGCGGCCGTGGCTTGTCGCGCGTGCCAGAAGCTGCGGCAGATGATGATAGCTTTGCGGGCCGACCACGACATCGACGGTCGGCGCGCGGCGAATGATCTCCTCGCCTTCCGCCTGCGCGACGCAGCCGGCCACCGCGATGCGCATCTGGCGGCCGTTGCGCGCGGCCTCATCCTTCACAGCGCGCAGCCGCCCGAGTTCGGAATAAACCTTCTCGGAGGCTTTTTCGCGGATGTGGCAGGTGTTGAGGATCACCAGATCCGCATCATCGACGCTGCCTGTTTCGACGAAGCCTTCCCGCGCCAGCGTATCCACCATGCGTTGCGCATCGTAGACATTCATCTGGCAGCCATAGGACTTGATATGCAGCTTGCGCGGCGGCTTCATGGAACCTGATTGCGGGGCTGGAAATGCGCCATTGCGACGCCCGGGGTCAATTATAGCCTAAATGGCCGAAAAGCCAGCGCCACAGGCCGTCATTCCGGGGCGATGCGCCAGCCTCGAACCTGGAATCCAGGGATTGCGCGATGCGTAATTGCACCGCTGAGGCCTGACGCAGCTCAGGATTTGTCGTCGTCGAGCGGCACGCAATACAATTCCAGCCGGTGGTCGACCAATTTGTAGCCGAGTTTGCGGGCGATCTCGGCCTGCAGTTTCTCGATCTCCTCGGAGGTGAATTCGATCACCTTGCCGGTGCGCAGATTGATCAGGTGGTCGTGGTGGCTGTCGGGCATCTGCTCGTAGCGCGCGCGTCCTTCGCGAAAATCGTGCCGCTCGATGATCCCGGCGTCCTCGAACAGTTTGACGGTCCGGTAAACGGTCGAGATCGAGATCTTGTCGTCGACTGCGACGCAACGCCGGTAGAGTTCCTCGACGTCGGGATGGTCGGCGGCATCCGCCAGCACGCGCGCGATGACGCGGCGCTGTTCGGTCATGCGCATGCCGGTGGCGGCGCAACGCGCCTCGATGCCGGTGTTTTTGAGCGCGGACGGGGATTTCAGGCCGGTCATGATCTTTGAGCCTTGGCGGGCGAAGCAGGGCTGTTCTGCCATCATGGGCATATTACGGCAAGTCGCGCCGCATCAGAAGCGCATTCAATTGTTCCCCGCCAGGCTGCTGGTAATAGCGCTCGCGGCGTCCCACCACGTCAAATCCGGCCCGCTCATACAGCCGTCGCGCCGGCAGATTATGTTCCTCGACCTCGAGGAAGACCGTGCGCACGCCGCACCCTACGAGATGGCCGAGATGCGTCAGCAACAGGGTCCGCGACAGGCCGCGGCCGCGTTGTCGCGGATCGATGGCGATCGACAATAGCTCGGCCTCGTCCGCCGCCATGCGCGACACCGCGAAGCCGATAATCTTCTGTCCCCGTCTCAGGCGATGCACCAGCGTATGGCGCTCGGTCAGCATCGTCTCGAATTCGCCTTCGCCCCAGCCGCGGTGAAACGATGCGCCGTGCAGTTGCGCCAGCCGCGCCGCGTCGCGTTGACTTGCCGGTTCGATCACGGCGGTGCCGCCGCTCCACCAATCGGAGAGCCATGTCATCATGATGCCGGCGGCCGTGCTGCGCCGGACAGCGGATCTTTCGGCGGCTTGGCGTCGGGCGCGCGCAGGTAATAGGGCCGTGCCGGTGAGCTTTCGGGGCTGACGGCGGCACCCAGCCACGCCACCCAGGCG
>NZ_JBAVNZ010000053.1:0-12717 GCF_049691595.1 Bradyrhizobium sp. | reverse complement strand
GGCGCCGACCTCGGCCTCCGCCTGGCACGGCGGCTGGCATCACGGCGGCGGGCATCATGGCGGCTGGCATCACGGCTGGGGCTGGGGTGGACCCCGCATCTTTGTCGGCGGCCCCGCTTATTACGGTGGTGGTTACGGCAACGGTTACGGCTATGGCGGCTGCTACGTGCGTCGCGTGGTCCCGACTCCCTGGGGCCCGCGCTGGCGCCTGATCAACCGCTGCTATTGAACTGACCTGAATTCCTCCCAGACTGCGCCCCGGCCCAAAGCCGGGGTTTTTTTGCCGCTCACGGGAACATTGCTCGATGAATTGCGCCGCCGCATGATCCCTCGGGTCGGGCCCAAGGGCATGCTTTTCGGAAAACCGGCATACACCCCGCGTCGCGTGCAGGCGGGCCTTTTCCGGATCATGCTCTACCAAGCTGCCGACGCGATTTGCCGGATGTCCGCCGCGAGCTGATCCACGCGTTGCGGCTGCGAATCCCACGCGAACATGAACCGGGCGCGCCGCCAATGTAGAATTGCCAGCCGCGATCGCGGAGCGCCGCGGACGCGATAGGCGGCCATCGTGGCGGAAAGCAGGAAAATGGGAGGCTGACGTATGATTACGGACGAGCAGCTTTATCAAACCCTCCCATGTGACGGTTTGACTTGTTTTCGCCGCCGCTGGACTAGGCAGGCGAAATCCTGCCCACAAACGGGGTTGCGTTTGGCGGCGGCTCCGGTGACAACGCCGCATGCTTTCGATGACAGACATATCGGTCCGGATCGCCGGGCGGCTCCTGATCGACAACAGCACGGTCCAGATCGTGCCCGGCGCGCGGGTCGGCTTTGTCGGCCGCAACGGCGTCGGCAAGTCGACGCTGTTTGCCGCGATCCGCGGCGATCTGCCGACCGAGTCCGGCAGCATCACCATTCCGCCGCGCTGGCGCATCGGCAGCCTCGCGCAGGAAGCGCCCGACGGCCCGGAAAGCCTGATCGACATGGTGCTCAAGGCCGACCTGGAACGCGACGCGCTGCTGCGCGAAGCCGAGATTGCGCACGATCCGCACCGGATCGCCGAAATCCAGACCCGGCTTGTCGATATCGACGCCCATTCCGCGCCGGCGCGCGCGGCGGCGATCCTGAGCGGGCTCGGCTTTCCGGCCGCGGATCAGGCGCGGCCCTGTTCGGAATTCTCCGGCGGCTGGCGCATGCGCGTCGCGCTCGCGGCGACCTTGTTCGCGGCGCCCGATCTGCTGCTGCTGGACGAGCCGACCAACTACCTCGATCTCGAAGGCACGCTGTGGCTCGAGGATCACCTCGCGCATTACCCGCGCACCGTGATCGTCATCAGCCATGATCGCGACCTGCTGGACACGTCTGTCGACCAGATCCTGCACCTCGATCGCGGCAGGCTGACGCTCTACAAGGGCACCTATTCCTCGTTCGAGGAACAGCGCGCCACGCGCGAAATGCTCGATGCCAAGCACGCCAAACGCCAGGCCGACGAGCGCAAGCGGTTGCAGGCCTTCGTCGATCGTTTCAAGGCAAAAGCCTCGAAAGCCCGGCAGGCGCAGTCCCGCGTCAAGATGCTGGAGCGGATGAAACCGGTCACTGCGCTGGTGACCCAGGACGTGCGCGACATCTCGTTTCCCACGCCGGAAAAGATGCTGTCACCGCCGATCATCGCGGTCGATGACGTCTCGGTCGGCTACGATCCGAACAAGCCGGTGCTCCATCGCGTGACGTTGCGCATCGATACCGACGACCGCATCGCGCTGCTCGGCGCCAACGGCAACGGCAAGTCGACGCTGGTCAAGCTGCTCGCGGGCAAACTGCCGCCATTCTCCGGCCGGATCACGCGGGCGGAGAAGCTGTCGGTCGGATATTTCGCGCAGCATCAGCTCGATGAGCTCAATCTCGACGGCTCGCCCTACGACCACGTCCGCAAGCTGATGCCGGACGCGCCCGAGACAAAAGTGCGCGGACGCACCGGCGCGATCGGCTTCTCCGGCAAGGCCGGCGACACGTTGGTGCGCAGCTTGTCGGGCGGCGAAAAGGCGCGGCTGCTGCTCGGACTGGCGACCTTCTTCGGTCCCAACATGATCATCCTGGACGAGCCGACCAACCATCTGGACATCGACAGCCGCGCCGCGCTCGCCGAAGCGATCAACGAATTTCCCGGCGCGATCATCATGGTCTCGCATGACCGCTATCTGATCGAGGCCTGTGCCGATCAATTGTGGGTGGTGGCCGATCAAACCGTGACGCCCTATGAGGGCGATCTCGACGAGTACCGGCGGATGGTGTTGTCGGCGCGCGACACCGGCCCCGCCTCGCGCAACCGCGGCAAGGAAAACGTCAAGGAAAACGTCAAGGAAAACGCCAAGCCCGGACGCGGCAAGAGCGAAAAGCCACTGAGAAGGATTGCGGAAGCCGAAGCCGAGATCGCGCGCATCGGCGGCATCATTGCCAAGATCGATACCGCGCTGGCGCTGCCGGATTTGTTCACGCGCGACCCGAAGCAGGCGGCGCAACTGAGCAAGGCGCGCGCCGGCGCCGAAAGCGCGCTGCGGCGCGCCGAGGAAGCATGGCTGGAGGCCAGTTCGCAATACGACGAAGCGGCGGGTTGATGTTGTTTTTGACGCGCACTCAGCGACTCAGGTCGCCGCCGGCTTCTTCCTGGGTTTTGCCGCTTTCGGCTGCGGCGCCGGCTCGGCGCCGCGCTCGATCGATGTCAGACGCCCCGCGGTAAAGGTGTAGATCCCGGCGCGCGGCCCGCGCGAATAGTTGACCACCGCCACTCGCTCGCTGCGCGGATTGTTCGAGAGGTTGACGCTGTCGGGCGCGCCGATGCCGCGGACGACGTCGCATTCGGTATGGCCGAGCGCGACGGTTCCCGTCCTTTGCGCCGACGGGCCGCCGGCGGCACCATCCGCCAGCGCGTTGGCGTCCGCCGCGCCGGAGGCCGGTGCCATTCCCGGACAGGCGCCGTCGGCACTGACCAGATCCTCGGCCGGGACCGGCTTGTTCGGGCTGAGCGGCGGGGTTTCGATCGAAATGTTCCGGGTGAACACCCGGCCTGAGCGCGAGAACCAATCCGCATCCTTCGACAGAATGTCGGACTGAAAAATGTCGGCCCCGCCCGCACAGCCCGATATCATCGGGGCGAGCATGAGCCACGCCAGCATGGCTTTTCGACTGTGAGTTCCGTCACGCACGATGCATCAGGCTCCCGCCTCCAAAACCCTTTCGGTTCCGATTTAATCAGAACCGAAAGGGCTTTAGTTTTTCTTGCGACGCGCTTCGTTCACGCGAACCGGTATCCATTTCGCTCGAAAACGCTCTAACTGCTTGTACGAACATCACTTTGCGGCACGACCGTGGCTGCCCGCCAAGATGCCGGCAGAAACCGCTGATTATCATTAATCGGGCGATTCCGCTATTGCCGGCGTTGCCATCGGCCGCGCTCGTCGGCCTGCCAATAGGTGACCTCAAACCCGAGCGCCTTGCAAGTCGTCCAGGCGTCGCGCGCCGCGGTCAGCGCTTCCGTGTCGTCACCGTTGAAGACCAGAACCACGCGGTCGTAACGCTCGCAATCCGCCGGCAGCGCGGCGTTGTCGATCAGAAAGCGGACATTGGCCCGATTCGGATTGCCGTCCTCGACCGAGAGCAGGATCGGCTGATCCGGCGCGTCGGCGGCGCGCCAGGTCGCATGCGGCAAAAACGAATCCTCGCTGTAGGTCCATAAATGGGCGTCGAGCGCGTCGGTGCGCTCCTGCGACGTCGATTGCACGACAACGCGCCAGCCGCGCTCCAGCGATTTTTCCAGCAACGGCGGCAGCACGCTTTCCAGCGACATGTTCTGCAGATGGTAGAACAGGACTTCCGTCATCCGATTTCAGCTATTTTTTCTGGCTTCGTAATAATCCGCGACCAGCCGATCCAGCAGGCGAACGCCGTAACCGGAGGCCCAGCTGTGACTGATGTCGGATTTCGGCGCCCCCATCGCGGTTCCCGCGATGTCGAGATGCGCCCATGGCGTGCCGTCGACAAAGCGCTGCAGGAACTGCGCGGCGGTGATCGAACCGCCGTTGCGAACACCGGCGTTCTTGACGTCGGCGAATTGCGAATCGATCAGCTTGTCGTATTCGGGACCGAGCGGCATGCGCCAGACGCGCTCCCCGGTCTCGAGCCCGACCTTGGTCAGCCGTTCGGCCAGTTCATCGTTGTTGGAGAACAGACCGGCGTGCTCGGTGCCGAGCGCGACCATGATGGCGCCCGTCAGCGTGGCGAGATCGATCATGAATTTCGGCTTGAACTTCTTCGCCACATGCCAGAGCACGTCGGCCAGCACGAGGCGGCCCTCGGCGTCGGTGTTGATGATCTCGATCGTCTGACCCGACATCGAGGTGACGATGTCGCCGGGACGCTGGGCGTTGCCGTCAGGCATGTTCTCGACCAGGCCGATGGCGCCGACGGCGTTGACCTTGGCTTTACGCGCCGCAAGCGCATGCATCAGCCCGACCACGCAGGCCGCGCCCCCCATGTCGCCCTTCATGTCCTCCATGCTGCCGGCGGGCTTGATCGAGATGCCGCCGGTATCGAAGCAAACGCCCTTGCCGACGAACGCCACCGGCTGATCGCCGCGCTTGGCCCCGTTCCAGCGCATGATCACGGTCCGGCCGGGCCGCGCCGAGCCCTGGGCGACACCGAGCAGCGCCCCCATGCCGAGTTTCGTCATCGCCTTGACGTCGAGGATCTCGACATCGACCCCGAGTTTTCTGAGCTGGCTGGCGCGGCGCGCGAATTCTTCCGGATAAAGCACGTTCGGCGGCTCGTTCACGAGCTCACGCGCGATGATCACGCCATCGACGACATGGGAATCGGGTGCGAAGGCTTTTCGCGCGGCGGCGACGTCGTCGACGGCGATCGAGACGTCAGCCCGCACGGCCTCGTTCTCGCCGTCTTTCTTCCTGGTCTTGTAGCGGTCGAATTTATAGGCGCGCAGTCTCATGCCCGACGCGACCGCCGCCGACTGATCGGGCTGCATCGCCCCATCGGGCAGTTCGGCGACCACGGTAACGACATCGCTGCCGGCATTCAGCTTGCCGGCGATCACGCCGCCGAATTTGAGAAAGTCATGCGGCTTGATTTCGGAGGGTTTGCCGGTACCAACCACGATCAGGCGTTGCGCCTTGATCCCCTCGGGCGCCAGAATGTCGAGCGCGGCACCGCTCTTGCCTTTGAACTGGTTGGCGGCCGCCGCCCGCTTGACCGTATTGGCCGCTGTCCCCAGCGCCTTGCGGGCGGCTGCGCCTGATTTCAGCGAGTCGTCGCAAAACACCACCAGAATGCCGCGGGGTGGTGCGGAAAATGGGACAAAGCCGACCTTGACGGCGTCGGACATAGGCAAATCCTCCAGAATTAGGGTTGTTGCCGGGGTCGGGAACCGCCCCGCTCATTCAAAATGTTTCCGGTGCCGGTTCCGGTCAGAACTGAATCGGCCTTTTTGGCACTATGGCCTGTCAGCCGCCGCGCTGCCAAGCGGTGCCGTGGCCGGGAGGCCACATCGGTCGAATAATTAACCAGCGGACGAAGGTGCCATGCCGCGGCCATTTTGATGACGGATCAAAGGGATGTTAGTGAGAGAGTTGACGGCTCGACGGTTAACGGCACGATCAGAGGGGAACCCGGCTTCGGGATTGGTCGAACGCCACGCGTCAAGCGTGTGAGGTGGGATCGCGCGGTAACGATGGGGTCGATCGACAAGTATATTTTCCGCACGACGCTTGCGTCGTTTGCGCTGGTCCTGGTCAGCCTGACGGGCGTGATCTGGATTACGCAGGCGTTGCGCGGCATCGACCTGATGACCAGCCAGGGCCAGACCATCGTGACCTTCCTCGGCATCACCAGCCTGGTGATCCCGGCGCTGGTGCAGATCATCGCGCCGATCGCGCTGATGATCGCGATCTCGCACACGCTGAACAAGCTCGCCACCGATTCCGAGATTATCGTGATGAACGCCGCCGGCTTGTCGCCATTCCGGCTGTTCCGCCCTTTTCTGTATGTAACCTGCGTGGTGGCGCTGATGGTCGCCTTTATCGGCGCCTATCTCGCGCCCGACGGTCTGCGCCGGATCAAGCAATGGGACGCCGAGATCACCGCCGACGTGCTCACCAACATCCTGCAGCCCGGCCGCTTCGCCCAGCTCGACCAGAATCTGACCATCCGAATTCGCGAGCGTCTGCCGGGCGGCGTGCTCGGCGGCATCTTCGTCGACGATCGCCGCGATCCGAAGGAACGCGTCACCATCATCGCCGACCATGGCACGGTGCTGAAGAACGACAGCGGCTCGTATCTGGTGCTCGAGGACGGCAATCTCGAGCGTTTCGAGACGGGCAAGCGCGATCCCGCACTGGTGGCGTTCGGGCGCTACGCGTTCGACATGTCGAAATTCTCCAATCAGGGCCGCGATGTCGCTTTGGGGATTCGCGAACGCTATCTCTGGGAACTGCTCTGGCCCGCGCCTGACGATCCGGTCTATCAGCAATTGTCCGGCCAGTTCCGCGCCGAGCTGCACGACCGCTTCATGGCGCCGGCCTATCCGTTCGCCTTCGCCGCCCTCACCTTCGCGTTTCTGGGCACGCCGCGTACCACCCGCCAAAGCCGCAACTTTTCGATCGGCAGTTCGATCCTGGCCGTGTTCGGTCTGCGCATGGCGGGATTCGCCTGTTCCGTGATCGCGGTGAAGACGCCGGCCGCGGCGCTCGTCCAGTATTTGATGCTGGTCGTCGCGATCGCCGGGAGCGTCTGGATGATTCTCGGCGGCATCGTGGTGGAGCCGCCGCTGGCGCTGACCGAAGCCATCGACAAATCCAACGCACGCATCGCGCGGCTATTCGGACGGCCGGCCACAGCATGAGCATGATGACCAACACGCTCGGGCGATATTTTGCCGGCCGCTTCCTGGTCTCGGCGGTAGGAGTGTTCGCGAGCATCTTCGTGCTGCTCGTGCTGGTCGATTACATCGAAATGGTCCGCAAGACGTCGGGCCTGGTGTCGGCATCCGCGATCATGGTGGCGGAGACGTCGCTGTTCCGCGTGCCGCAATTGCTCGAAAAGATGATGCCGTTCTGCGTGTTGATCGGGGCGATGACCTGCTATCTCGCGCTGTCGCGGCGGCTCGAACTGGTGGTGGCACGCGCCGCCGGCGTCTCGGCTTGGCAGTTCATCGCCCCGGCGCTGGCAAGCGCGATCCTGCTCGGTATCGCGGCGACGACCGCCTACAATCCGATTTCGGCGAACCTGCGCGAGCTCTCCAAGCGGATGGAGGCGGAACTGTTCGGCTCCGCGCCGGGCGGCGGCGTTCAGGATGCGTCCGGCTTCTGGCTCAATCAGGTCAACAATGACGGCCACTCCATCATCAACGCGGCCCGCAGCGAGCAGCAGGGCGTCCGGCTGACGGGCCTAACCGTGTTCCGGTTCGATCAGGACCTCCAGTTCCGGGAGCGAATCGAAGCGCGCGAGGCCACCCTCGAGGAGGGACGCTGGGTGTTCAAATCGGTACGCAGATACTCCCTCGACAAGCCGCCGGTCGACCAGGACAGCTACTATTTGACCACCACCCTGACCCCGGCCCAGGTCCGCAACAGCTTCTCCACCCCCGAGACCGTGTCTTTTTGGCAACTACCGAACTACATCCGATCATCGGAAAGCTCGGGGTTTGCGACCGCGGGATACCGGCTGCAGTACCACAAGCTCATCGCACAGCCGTTTTTGCTGGCTGCGATGGTGATGTTGGCGGCTTCCGTCAGCCTTCGGTTCTTCCGGTTCGGCGGCGTGCAAAAGATGGTTTTAAGTGGCGTGGGCGCGGGCTTTCTGCTCTATGTTTTGTCGAAGGTAACCGAGGATTTGAGCAAGGCTGAGTTGATGCATCCCATCGCTGCGGCGTGGCTGCCCGTGAGCGTGGGCGGTCTGACCGGTTTTTTGGCCTTGCTGTACCAGGAGGACGGGTAGTGGCCGTTGTCGCCGCCCGCCAGTTGATGTCGCCCGCGGTCGGGCGGCGCAGTCACCTGCGCCGCCACCGAACCCGCTTGGCCGCCGTCAGCAGCTCCCTGGTTGCGCTGCTGGTCGGGTTTGTTCTGACCCAGGCGCTTGGCCTTGCCCTGACCACGCCTGCCTCGGCGCAAAGCTTCACCTACAATCCAAGGCCGCCCAAGCCGCCGCGACTACCCGTCAACAACAACGGCCAGATGCTCGTGCAGGCCGTCGAGGTGGATTATGACTACAACAACCAGCGGGTATCGGCGGTCGGCAATGTGCAGCTGTTCTACAACGGCACCGGCGTCGAGGCCGACAAGGTCATCTACGACCAGAAGACCAAGCGCCTGCACGCCGAGGGCAACATCCGCCTGACCGACGCGGACGGCAAGATCACCTACGCCAACGTCATGGATCTGAGCGACGATTACCGCGACGGTTTCGTCGATTCGTTGCGCGTCGACACCGAAGACCAGACGCGAATGGCTGCGACCCGCGCCGATCGCACCGGCGGCAATTACACCGTGTTCGAGAACGGCGTCTATACCGCCTGCGCCCCCTGCAAGGACGATCCCAGGAAGCCGCCGCTGTGGCAGGTCAAGGGCGCGCGTATCATTCATAACCAGACCGAGAAGATGCTGTACTTCGAGAACGCCCAGCTCGAGTTCTTCGGCGTTCCGATGGCCTATCTGCCGTATTTCTCGACGCCCGATCCGACCGTGAAGCGCAAGAGCGGGTTTCTGATGCCGGGCTTCACCACGGTTTCGGCCTACGGCGTCGGGGTCGAAATCCCCTACTATTTCGCGCTCGCCCCCGATTACGATGCGACCTTCAATCCGCGTTTCACGACCCGCCAGGGCGTGCTGTTGCAGGGCGAGTTCCGGCAGCGCCTGATCGACGGCTCGTATCAGATCCGTGCCTATGGCATCGATCAGCTCGACCGCGGCGCCTTCGCCGGCCGACCCGGCGACCGCCAGTTCCGCGGCGGCGTCGAAACCAGGGGCCAGTTTGCGCTGAACGATAAATGGACCTGGGGCTGGGATGGCGTCCTGCTGTCGGACTACACCTTCATGTCCGATTACCGCCTGTCCCAGTACAAGGATCCGCTGGGATCGTTCCTGAGCCTGCCAACGGAAGCGATCTCGCAGCTCTATCTGACCGGCGTCGGCAATCGCAGCTTCTTCGACGCGCGCACGATCTATTACCTCAGCTTCTCCGGCAAGCAGAACCTGGTTCCGGTGATTCATCCCGTCATCGACTACGCGAACGTGATCAACAGCCCGATCTTCGGCGGCGAGTTCGGCTACAAGACGAACTTCACCAGCCTGACGCGCGAGACCGCGGCGTTCGACCCGATCACGACCCTGGCCAACACCAACGGCCTCTGCACGACGGCGTCCGCCGATCCGCTGGCGCGGCTTCCGACGCAGTGCCTGCTGCGCGGCATGCCCGGCACCTACACCCGCTTCACCGCCGAGGCGCGATGGCGGCGGTCGTTCACCGATCCCGCCGGTCAAATCTGGACGCCGTTTGCGATCGTCCGCGCCGACGCCATCGACGCATCGATCTCGAACCAGCCGGGCGTCTCGAATTTCCTCCCGGTCGGCGATACGCAGGCGCTGCGCACGATGCCGACCGTCGGCCTCGAATATCGCTATCCCTTCATCAACGTTCAGCCCTGGGGCACCACTACAATCGAGCCGATCGCGCAGATCATCGTTCGTCCCAATGAAACCTACGCAGGAAAGCTTCCCAACGAGGACGCGCAGAGCCTGGTGTTCGACGCCAGCAATCTGTTCGCCGTCGACAAGTTCTCAGGTTATGACCGTGTCGAGGGCGGCGGCCGCGCCAATGTCGGCGTGCAGGCGACCACCCAGTTCGATCGCGGCGGCAGCGTCAATGTGCTGTTCGGGCAGTCGTATCAGCTGTTCGGCATGAATTCCTTTGCGGTGGCCGATGCGACCAACACCGGCATCGATTCCGGCCTGCAGAATACCCGCTCCGACTATGTCGCCCGGGTCAATTATTCGCCCAACCGGACCTTCACGTTCAGCGTGCGCGGACGCATGGACGAGGCGACTTGGAACGTCAACCGCTTCGAGGCCGAGGGACGTGCGAGCTTCGACCGCTGGTCAGTCAGCATGATGTACGGCAACTACGCCGCGCAGCCGGAACTCGGATACCTGACCCGCCGCGAGGGCCTGCTCGGCAGCGCGTCGGTCAAGGTCGCGTCGAACTGGGTGGTGTCGGGTGCCGCAAGATGGGATCTTGAAGCCAACAAGCTCAATCAGTACATCATCGGTGCCGGTTATGTGGACGACTGCTTCGTGCTGGCCGCCAATTACGTCACTTCCTACAACTATTCCGCCGGCACCACGCCGCCGGTACTCAGCCACGCCTTCATGCTGCAGATCGGGCTGCGGACGCTTGCGACCTCGTCCTCATCGGCCGGAAGCGGCGGCATCCAGTAGAGCCGGCTTCGAGATGACCCGGAATTTCCCGGACGTCGCGACCCCCGTTCGAATTGTCTGACACGGCTGACATGACCATGAACACGGCACCTTTGCTGCATCGACTTTTCTCGCTGCTGTCGGATTGCGCCGTCGCGCTGGCGCTGCTGCTCGCGGGCGGCGTGCCGCTGCGCGCGCAGTCCGTGGCCTGC
Source organism: Bradyrhizobium sp. (assembly GCF_049691595.1). Classification (GTDB taxonomy): domain Bacteria; phylum Pseudomonadota; class Alphaproteobacteria; order Rhizobiales; family Xanthobacteraceae; genus Bradyrhizobium. The sequence goes on along the minus strand of NZ_JBAVNZ010000053.1, from coordinate 2,030 downwards.
ATGGTCAACGGCGACCCCATCACCAATTACGACATCGAGCAGCGCACCAAGCTGAACTTCCTGACCACCCACAAGCAGTGGACCCGGGACGAAGTGATCAACGAGCTGACCGACGAGAAGGTGAAGATCAAGGAAGCCAAGAAATACGGGGTCGACCCCACATCCTCCGATATCGAACAATCCTACGGCGCCATGGGTACGCGGATGCGGATAACGCCCGAACAGCTGACCAAATCCCTGGAGAGCCGTGGCATTCGACCCGAGACCCTGAAGGCCCGCATCAGGGCCGAGATGGTCTGGACCAGCCTGGTGCGCGGCCGTTACAAGGAGAGCCTGCAGGTCGGCGAAAAGGACGTCGCCGCCGCGGCGCAGGAGGGCGGCGAGAAGACCGAAACCGAGGCATTCGAATACAAGCTGCAGCCGATCGTCCTGATTGTCCCTCGCGGTTCGGCGCCGGCGGCCATCGAGACGCGGCGCAAGGAAGCCGAAGCCCTGCGCGAACGCGTCCAGACCTGCGACGAGGCCAATGCGCAGTTCAGAACCATGCAGAATGCCGCGATCAAGGAGCCGGTGACGCGGACCTCGGCCGACATTCCGCCGGTTCTTCGTGACGTGCTCGACAAGACCCCGATCGGCCGTCTGACCGCGCCGGAGATCACCAAACAGGGCGTGGAAATGGTGGCGCTTTGCGGCCGCAAGCCGACCACGGTCGATACGCCGAAGAAAAAGGAAATCCGGGAAAAGATGTACGTCCAGAAATATGAGGCGAAGTCGAAAGCCTACCTGCAGGAAGTGCGTAAGGCCGCGATGATCGAATGTCGTTGAAGCATGCCAAAGCCCCTCGCGCTGACATCCGGCGAACCCGCAGGCATCGGCCCCGACATCGCCCTCAGCGCCTGGCTGCGGCGCGACGAACTGAGCCTTCCGCCCTTCTATCTGCTCGGCGACCGCGCCTTCTTCGCCGAACGGGCGCGTGCCCTTGAGCTGAAGGTCGAACTCGCCGATTGCGCGCGCGAAGATGCGCTGACCGTGTTCCCGCACGCGCTGCCGGTGGTGGCGACCGGCCATCCGGCGACCGCGCGGCCGGGCCGGCCGGATGCGACCAGCGCGGCGGCGGCCCTGGCCTCCATTCGACAGGCGGTCTCCGACGTCAGGGCCGGACAAGCGAGCGCCGTCGTCACCAACCCGATCGCCAAAAGCGTGCTCTACCGCGCCGGATTCCGCCATCCCGGCCATACCGAATTTCTCGCCGAACTCGCGGCCAATGGCGGCCGGCCGCCGCAGCCGGTGATGATGCTGTGGTCGCCCGCGCTCGCCGTCGTGCCGGTGACGATCCATCTTTCGCTGCGCGATGCGCTCGCGCTTCTGTCGAGCGATCTGATCGTCACCACCGCCCGTATCGCGGTAGCGGATTTGAAGGCCCGCTTCGGCCTCGCCCGTCCGCGCCTTGCGGTAGCGGGCCTGAACCCGCATGCCGGCGAGGACGGCTCGCTGGGAACCGAGGATATCGAGATCGTCGCACCGGCGGTCGAGATCCTGCGGCGCGAAGGCATCGATGCCAGGGGACCGTTGCCGGCGGACACCCTGTTCCACGCCGCCGCGCGCAAAACCTATGACTGCGCGATCTGCATGTATCACGATCAGGCGCTGATCCCGATCAAGACCATCGCCTTCGAGGACGCCGTCAACGTCACGCTGGGCCTGCCCTTCATCCGCACCTCACCCGATCACGGCACCGCCTTCGACATTGCCGGCACCGGCAGGGCCGATCCGTCGAGCCTGATTGCGGCGTTGCGGCTCGCCGCGCGCATGGCCGCGGCACAACCCGCATGAGCGCGATCGACGATCTGCCGCCGCTGCGGGATGTCATTCGCGAACACGCCCTGTCGGCACGAAAATCGCTCGGGCAGAATTTTCTGCTCGATCTCAATCTCACGGCGCGGATCGCCCGTAGTGCCGGTCCGCTCGAAGACGCCACCGTCATCGAGGTCGGACCCGGTCCCGGCGGGCTGACGCGCGCGCTGCTGGCG
>NZ_JBAVNZ010000052.1:0-7165 GCF_049691595.1 Bradyrhizobium sp. | reverse complement strand
CATCAGAGAATCCATAACCACGATCGAGAGTGTGGATTCCGGGCCTGCGCCTCAGGTCGGCAATTGCCGACCCAAGGCGCATCCCGGAATGACAGCCGGAACAACTTTTATGGGGGAACCACACATGCCGACCATTCTCGGCTCGGGCGAGCACCGCTACCGCGTGGTGGAGAACTGGGCCAGGCTGCCGGACGGCTGGTCACTCACCGACGTCGCCTCCGTCGCGGTCGACAGCCGGGACCGCATCTATGTCTTCAATCGCGGCACCCATCCGATGGTGGTGCTCGACCGTGCGGGCAACTTCATCACAAGCTGGGGCGAAGGCCTGTTCAGCCGCGCACACGGGCTGCACATCGACAGCGACGACCATCTCTACTGCACCGATGACGGCGACCATACCGTGCGCAAGTGCACGACCGACGGCAAGGTGCTCTTGACGATCGGCATCCCGAACAAACCCGCGCCGTTCATGAGCGGCGAGCCGTTTCACCGCTGCACCCATACCGCGCTGTCGCCGAAGGGCGAGATCTATGTCTCCGACGGCTACGGCAACGCCTGCGTCCACAAATACACGCCGGACGGAAAGTTGATGAAAACCTGGGGCGAGCCCGGCGCCGATCCCGGCCAGTTCAACATCGTGCACAACATTGCGACCGACACGGACGGGTGGGTTTATGTGGCCGACCGCGAAAACCACCGCGTCCAGGTGTTCGACGGCAACGGCAAATACGAGACCCAGTGGAACAATCTGCACCGGCCCTGCGCGCTGCATTGCTGCGGCGGCAAGCACCCGAATTTCATCATCGGCGAGCTCGGCCCCGGCATGCCCGTCAACCGCAAGGTGCCGAATCTCGGCCCGCGCCTCTCCATCGTCGATTCAAAGGGCAAGCGGATCGCGCGGCTCGGCGGCGAGAACGGTCCGGGCCTGGAGACCGGAAAATTCCTCGCGCCGCACGGCATCGCGCTGGACTCCAGGGGCGACATCTATGTCGGCGAGGTCGGGGTCACCGACTGGAAGACCAGCTTTCCGGACACGCCGATGCCCGAAGCGGTGAAGGTGGTCCGCTGCCTGCAGAAGCTGGAGAAGATTTAGCGTCCGGCGGCATTGCGAGGAACGATAGCGACGAAGCTATCCATTCTTGCCTTGCGGCCATATGGATTGCTTCGCGGAGCCTGTCATCGGGCGGCGCTTTGCGCCGACCCGTTGGCTAAGAAGAAACTGGAAGCTAAGTTACTGATTTTATTGGTTCCGGAAAAACGTGAAATCCACTCCGCGGTTCGTTGTTTCATCCACCAGGGTCGGCCGTCAGGTCGGTACAGAACTCGCAATGACGACGCGAATTCGTAGGGTAAGCAAAGGCGCGCTTGCGCCGTGCCCACCGTCTTTCTTTCCGTCCGCGCAAGAAATGGTGGGCACGCGCAAGGGCGCTTTGCCCCACCCTACGGCTCAACGATCATCTCGATTCTTGCGCCACACTCGATTTCGGCGACGGCCCAATTCGGATTCGCACGCTCGTTGACACCGTGATTTATGGAGACCTCGCGCCGGGGGGCAGGGCATAGCCATCTTGCGGGTCGCGCGATGCTGGAGCAGTGCCGCTGATTTGCCCGACGTGTCAAATGTTTTCGCGCCATCGCACAAGGCATCATGCCAGCAACGGCTCCTTTGCATGGGGTTGTTTTCCATATTTTGAGGCTGGAAGCCAAGTTACTGATTTTACTGGTTACGGAAAAACGTGAAATCCACCCCCGCGGTTCGTTGTTTCATCCACCAGGGTCGGCCGTCAGCTCGGTACAGAACTCGCAATGACGGTTTCAATCCCCGGCGGGGCATGACGTTGTCATTGGTGAGTGGAGCTGCTTCACCGCAGCGCCGCCGTCGCCTGATCCAGCCACAGTTTGGTGGCCTCCTCATCGAGTTGCGGGCGTACCTCGAGGTTGACGCGGGCGTGGTAGTCGTTCAGCCATTTGAGTTCCGCCGAACTCAACATCGTCACATCGATCAGGCGGCGGTCGATCGGCGCCAGGGTCAGCGTCTCGAATGCGTTGAGCGGTTTTTCCGCGCCGGCAATCTCGGTGCCGACCACCAGCTCGAGATTTTCGATCCGGATGCCATAGGCGTCGGTCTTGTAATAGCCGGGCTCGTTGGAAAGGATCATGCCGCGCTTCAGCGGCGTGGTGCCGAGCCTGGAGATGCGCGCCGGCCCTTCATGCACCGAAAGATAGCTGCCGACGCCGTGGCCGGTGCCGTGCTCGAAATCGATGCCGGCCTGCCACAAAAATTGCCGTGCCAGCGTGTCGAGCTGTGCGCCGGTGGTGCCGTCGGGGAAGATCGCGCGGGCGATCGCGATATGTCCGCGCAGCACGCGGGTGAAGCGGTCGCGCATTTCGTCGCTCGGCTCGCCGATCGCGATGGTGCGGGTGACGTCGGTGGTGCCGTCCTGATATTGCGCGCCGGAATCGACCAGCAGGAGATCGCCGGGCGCAATCCGCCGGTTGCTCCTGCGGGTGACGCGATAATGCACGATGGCGCCGTTCGGCCCGGTTCCGGCGATGGTCGGGAATGACACATCCTTCAGCGCGCCGGTCTGGCGACGAAAGGTCTCCAGCGCCTCGACGGTGTCGATTTCCGTAAGCCGTCCCGACGGCGCCTCGCGATCGATCCAGGCGAGGAAACGCGTCAGCGCCACGGCGTCGCGCCGGTGGGCGGTGCGCGTGCCCTCGATCTCGGTTGTGTTCTTCACCGCCTTCAGGAGACTGACGGGATCATTGCCGCGCACGGCCTTGCCACCGGCCTCGCCGATCAGGCGGCCCAGCGCGTCGGCCGCGGTCGCGTGATCCAGCGCGATCGAGGCGCCGCGCCGGGCAAGCTCGGTGAGTTTCGGGGCCAACGCGCCCGGCTCTTCGACATCGGCCGACTGTTCGAGATGGTCGCGCGTGGCGTTCGACAGTTTGCGGGCATCGATGAACACCGTCGGCCGCCCGTCCTTTGGCACCAGTGCATAGGACAATGGCAGCGGCGTATGCGAGACGTCGGCGCCGCGGATGTTGAAGCTCCAGGCCACCGCATGCGAATCCGACAGCACCAGCGCATCGACGCCGAGCTTGTCGATCTCGAGCCGGATGCGCCCGAGCTTTTCGGCCTCGGCTTCGCCGGAAAATTGCAGGCCGTGAATCGTGACCGGCCCGAGCGGCGGCGGCGGGCGTTCGGTCCAGATCGAATCAACCGGGTTTGAGTCGACGGCGACCAGCTCCGCGCCCGCCTTGGCGCAGGCAGCCTGCAGCCGTTCCGCTGCCGCCGAAGTATGCAGCCACGGGTCAAATCCGAGGCGGTCGCCGGCGACAAGATGTTTCTCCAGCCAGCCTTCGGGCGGCGGATCGGCCAGCGGCTCGATCTGCCAGGCCTTGCGGTCGACCTGCTTTGCGGCTTGCAGCGTGTAGCGGCCGTCGACGAAAACCACGGCTTCCTGCGTCAGCACGACGGCCAATCCCGCCGATCCGGTGAAGCCGCTCAGCCAGGCGAGCCGCTCTTCGCAGCGGGCGACATATTCATTTTGTTGCTGATCGGCGCGGGGAATCACGAATCCCGTCAGTTTCCGCCGTGCCATTTCCTCACGGAACGCGGATAGCCGCGCGGTCAGCGCCACGCCGCTTTCGGGTTCTTCGAATGTCTGGAAATGGGCTTCGAACATCGCCCGGCCACTCTAGGAGGAGGAGGCTCAGTCCGCAATGCGGCGGGGCTTGCCTCAATTTGGCATAGATTGTGCTTGAATATGGAACCACCTGCGTCAGACGGGATGGAACGTTTAGCCGTCGCTGGCCGTTCATGGTGCGAGATCCGGAGGAACTCCAGGAGTGTTTCAACTCGACGAAGAGGGGACACACGATGCCTGCTTTCACGTTTGAGAAGATTTCGCCGCCGGTTCGTCGCGGCCCGATTCCGCCCATCGTCAAGAAGCAACGCGGCGTCATCGTCCAGATCCTGGATCGTTTCGTCGAGGCGCGCATCAGGCGCGGCCAGCGCGAGGAGCGGGGCGCGATCGCCCGCCGCTCCGAAAGATAATCCAGCCTGGCTCAGCGCGTGTAACGCAGCAGCAGGCTGCTCCAGCCCGCGATCCTGAGATGGCGCAGCGGGACCAGGCCGCGGGCGCGGTAGGCGGCGATCACGCCAGAAACCTGATGCGTCAGCAGACCCGACAGGATCACCAGCGCCGATGGTGCCAGATGCCGCGCCATCGGCGTCGCCAGTTGCCGCAGCGGGTTGGCGAGGATGTTCGCCAGCACCAGATCGAACGGCTTTCGCCGGGCGAATTGCGGCGCCGAAAAGCCGGTGGCGCGGATCGTCTGCACCAGATGTCCGGTTTGGTTCAGGCGGGCGTTTTCGCGGGCGACCTTGACCGACAGCGGATCGATGTCGCTCGCCAGCACCGCGCCATGCAGCGCCCTGGCGGCGGCGATCGCCAGCACGCCGGTGCCGGTGCCGAGATCGAGCACCCTGCGCGGACGATGCGCCTTCAGGACGTGATCGAGCAGCAAGAGGCAGCCGCGGGTGGTGCCGTGGTGGCCGGTGCCGAACGCCAGCGCCGCCTCGATCTCGATGCCGAGCTTGTTGGCCGGCACGCGGCCGCGATGATGCCGGCCGTGGACGATGAAGCGCCCGGCCAGAACCGGGACGAGATCGTCGAGCGTCGTCTTGACCCAGTCCCTCGCCTCGATTGTGTCGAAGGCAATGTCGCGTGCGACGTCATCGCCGGCGGCCAGACGGACGAGCTCGCCGATCGAGGCCTGATCGGGCGGCTCGGCAAAATGCATGGTGATGTGCCACCGCTCGCCCGGCCCCTCGAACGCGGCGATCGCGGCCTCGCCCTCCAACAAGCTTTCGGTGAGCAGGTCGACGACGCGCCTGGCGGCCTGTTCGCTGCCGATGGCGAAGCTGGCGCGATGGGTAGAGGGGGTGGAGGTCATTTTGGAAGCCGGGAGCAGGTGGAGAGGCCGGGCTGGCGTGGCGCCCTTTCGATCAAACTTTAAGAATATTTGCGTCTCAATATCCGGGAAACTTGTCGGCGCGGCGTTTAGCCAGCCTTAGATTTTCTCGGTTAGCTTCAGGGTCGGAACTGAAGCTGGTCCCTCGTTCCGGGGACGCAAACCGGGGTTGAACCACCATGAAATCTCTTGTCCTGAAGTTTTTGAACGACGAATCCGGCGCCACCGCGATCGAGTATGGACTGATCGCAGCCGGAATCGCGCTCGCCATCATCGCCGCCGTCAATGGGCTTGGCACCAACCTTAACAATACCTTTACCTCGATCAACACCTCGCTGAAGTAACCGGAACGCAAGATGCGGTTCCCGGGATCGGGCGCTCCGGCGCGCCCGATCTTTGGCGACGAGGAGGGGGCGGCGGAGCGCGGCGGAAAACCCGTTTTGCGAACGGCGAACGAACTTCGCCGCTCGCCCACAGGCCTATACGCAAGACATACCCGGCTTCTCCACGGCCGATTCACTGCTCGCCCACATCCCAGTTCACAAAATACACCCAGTTTATCCCCAGCTCATACCGGTCGTCCATAACAGGCCTTTCCCCATAGCCGCCCACCGGTTGTCCACAGCCTGTCCACGGGATTGTGCACCGGTCAGCGGCGCGCGAAGGGCGCCCGGTGATCGCCCAGGATCACGCGCGCGGCGTTGTGGCCGGGGGCGCCGGTGACGCCGCCGCCGGGATGGGCGCCGCTTCCGCAATGGTAGAGGCCCTTTAGCGGCCCGCGATAATCGGCGTGGCCGAGCATCGGGCGCGCCGAGAACAATTGATTGAGCGTCAGCGCGCCATGAAAGATGTCGCCGCCGATGAGGCCGAACTGGCGCTCCAGGTCGAGCGGGGACAGAATTTGCCGGCCGATCACGCTCGCCGCGAATCCGGGCGCGTACCTGTCCACCGTCGCGATCATGAGATCGGCGACCTCGTCGCGGTGCGCGTCCCAGGATTGGCCGCCGGGCAATTCCGGCGCGACGTGCTGGCAGAACAGGCTGGCGACATGCTGGCCCGGAGGGCTAAGGGAATCGTCGAGCGTCGAGGGGATCAGCACCTCGACCACGGGCTCGCGGCTCCAGCCATGAGCGCGCGCGTCCTGCCAGGCGCGGTCCATGTAGCCGAGGCTCGGCGCGAGGATGATGCCGGCGGTGAGGTGATCGCCGCCGCCCGGCAGCGCCGTGAACGAGGGCAGGGCGCTCAACGCGACGTTGATGCGAAAGGTGCCGGAGCCGTTGCGCCAGTTCTTGATGCGCTCGCGGAATTCCGGCTTGAGCGCGCCCGCCGGCACCAGCCGCGTGTACAGCAATTTCGGATTGACGCCGGAAGCGACATATTTGGCGCGGACGGTCCTGCCGTCGTCGAGGATGATGCCGACGGCGCGGTCGCCCTCGACCATCACCTCGCGCACGCCGGCGTCGGTTTCGATCTCGGCGCCATGGCCGCGTGCCGCGCGCGCCATCGCTAACGTGATCGCGCCCATGCCGCCGATGGCGTGGCCCCAGACGCCCTTCTTGCCGTTCACCTCGCCAAAGGCATGATGCAGCATCACATAGGCCGAGCCCGCGGCATAGGGGCTCGCGTAATTGCCGACGATGGCGTCGAAGCCGAACAGCGCCTTCACCAGATCGCTTTCGAAGCGTTGATCCAGCATCTCGCCGGCCGAGCGCGTGAACAGGTCGAGCAGTGAGCGCTGCTGCTCCAGCGTCAGCCTGCGCAGGATATTTGCGCTGCCGAGCGCGTTGAACGCTTCGCGGATCGCGCCGACGCCAAAGCCCTCGACGATGTTCGGCGGCGCGCGCAGCACCAATTGCCGCAGCACGTCGGCGATGGCTTCCAGTTCGCGCGAGAAGCCGTCGATGCCGATGGCGTCGCGTTGGCTGAGTTTGGCGACGGATTCTCTCGTGCGGCCTTCGCCGGTCAGCAGATAACTTCCATCGGGCGCTGGCAAGAAATTCTGCGCGCGGCGCTCGACGATCCGCAGGCCGTGCTCGGAAAGCTTCAAATCGAAAATGATCTTCGGGTTGAGCAGGCTGACCGTATAGGCCGCGACCGAATTGCGGAACCCGGGGTGAAATTCCTCGGTGACCGCGGCGCCACCCACCACCTTGCGGCGCTCGACCACTTTCACGCGCAGGCC
>NZ_JBAVNZ010000051.1:0-10260 GCF_049691595.1 Bradyrhizobium sp. | reverse complement strand
ATCTCGGACAGCACGGTGTCGAGGACGGGGTCGCCGGAGGAGGATTTCAGGTTGGCGGCGGCGTCGCGCAGCCGGGTCACGGTGGAGGCTTGCAGTTTGCCGGCGAGCAGCCCGATCTTGAGGTCGTCGAGCACGTCGAGCGCGCCCCTGCCGCGCGCCACCGACCGCTTGCGGCGCTCGGCGGGGTCCTCCACCCCCTGCAAAGCCAGCAGCGCATCGATATTGCCGGCCGATTTTGGCGCGGTAGCGGAGCGGGTCTCCTCCGGCACCGCGGTCTGCTCCGGCAGCGAAAAGCCGGTCGAAGAGGTGCGCCGCGCGTCTCTCGCAGGCGATCCAAGCGTGGTGCCGTTCGGTCCGGTGATGCGCATGGGCGTGGTCTCGCAAGGCTTGATGGCCGGCAGCATCGCTCGCTTGTGGTTAATGAGACGTAAACGACCCGGCAAAATCTGCCGCCGGCCGGCAGTTTCGCCGCCGCAACGCCAATTCGGGGTATCGAGCTTTCCAAAATTTTTAACCAAATCAAAGCCTTGCGAGACTGGCCGGAGGTGGCACGGCGCTCGCATAGGCAATGCCGGATCGCCGTCATGGGAGTGGCTGGTGATCCCGGGAAGACATTTGGGGGAGCACAGGATGCCCGGCATCCATTCGCAGCAATTTTCAAGGCTCGCCTGTGCCGCGCTGGCGGCGCTGGCGCTGTCGGCCGCCTCCGCGGGCGCGACGTCGCGGATCAAGGACCTCGCCAATATCGAGGGGGTGCGGCAGAATCAGCTGATCGGCTATGGCCTCGTCGTCGGCCTCAACGGCACCGGCGACACCTTGAACAACATCCCCTTCACCAAGCAATCGCTGCAGGCGATGCTCGAGCGCATGGGCGTCAACATCCGCGGCGCCACCATCCGCACCGGCAACGTCGCCGCCGTCATGGTCACCGGCAACCTTCCCCCGTTCGGCACCCAGGGCACGCGGATGGACGTCACCGTCTCGGCGCTCGGCGATGCCAAGAATCTGCAGGGCGGCACCCTGCTCGTCACCCCCCTGTTAGGGGCCGACGGCAATGTCTACGCGGTGGCGCAGGGCTCGCTCGCGATCTCCGGCTTCCAGGCCGAGGGCGAAGCCGCCAAGATCGTGCGCGGCGTGCCCACCGTCGGCCGCATCGCCAACGGCGCCATCATCGAGCGCGAGATCGAATTCGCGCTCAATCGTTTACCCAATGTGCGGCTGGCGCTGCGCAACGCCGATTTCACCACCGCCAAGCGCATCGCCGCCGCGGTCAATGATTTCCTCGGCGTCAAGACCGCCGAGCCGATCGATCCCTCCACGGTGCAGCTTGCCATCCCGGCGGAATTCAAGGGCAACGTGGTCGCCTTCCTGACCGAGATCGAACAGCTGCAGGTCGATCCGGATCTCGCCGCCAAGATCGTGATCGACGAACGCTCCGGGATCATCGTGATGGGCCGCGACGTCCGCGTCGCGACCGTTGCCGTGGCGCAGGGCAATCTCACCGTGACGATCTCCGAGAGCCCGCAGGTCAGCCAGCCCAATCCGCTGTCGCGCGGCAGAACCGTGGTGACGCCGCGCAGCAACGTCTCGGTCTCCGAGGACGGCAAGAAATTCGCGGTGGTGAAGGACGGCGTCTCGCTGCAGCAGCTGGTCGACGGCCTCAACGGGCTCGGCATCGGCCCGCGCGACCTGATCGGCATCTTGCAGGCGATCAAGGCCGCCGGCGCGATCCAGGCCGATATCGAGGTGATGTGATGCCGGACAGCAGCCGCCTGACAAGCGCCATTGCCGGCAGCATGGCTTCGAAAGCGATGATGCCGCACTTCAAGGGCCGTCCCGACCCGCTGTTCGCCGACGCGCTGACAAAAGTCTCGCCGCAGGCGCAGGCCAAGGCCAAGGCGACCGCGACCGATTTCGAGGCGATGTTCCTGAACTCGATGTTTTCGCAGATGACGACCGGCCTCAGGGGCGAAGGCCCGTTCGGCGACACCCCCGGCACCGGCGTCTGGCGCTCGATGCTGACGGAAGAATACTCGAAATCGTTCGCCAGGGCCGGCGGCGTCGGCATTTCCAACGACGTGTTCCGCACGCTGATCTTGCAGCAAGCCAATCGCGCCGGCCAATCCAGGGAAAACCCGACATGAACCGCAATCCTCAACCGCAACAGGCACCCGCTCCGGTCCCGGTCGCATCGACGCCGGCCAAGGCCCGCAAGCTGGCCGAGGATCTGATGGATATCATGAGTGTGCTGCTCGCAGTGATCGAACGCGAAACCGAACTGGTTCGCGCCGGGAAGGTGCAGGAGGCGATGAAGCTGGAGCCCCAGAAGACGGACGCGTCCCGCCGCTATGTCAACGCGCTCGGGCATCTGAACGCCAGCCAGCAATATCTCGCCCAGGTGGCGCCGGAGCTCCTGACCACGCTGCATCGTCACCACGACGTGTTTCGCGCCATGCTGCAGATTAATCTCACCGTGCTGGCCACATCGCACGCGGTGTCCGAGAGCATCGTGCGCGGCGTCAACGCCGAAATGCAACGCCGCAATGTTCCAAATACTTATACATCAGCCGGCCAGCGCGCGACGCCGGGACCGCGGCACATGACGCCGCTGTCGGTCAGTCGCTCGCTCTGACGTCCCGCCCGCCGCCGGCTGGCAATACCGACATTTTTAATCAAAATCGCGCGGCGATTTACGCGCAAAATTGAGCACATTCTCTAACTGACCATTGAGGGATGCCGGCGCATAGTTGCGATTCGAGAGGGGTTGGGATTTGACTCGAGGGAAGCCAGGAGGCTGCCGTGAGTACCGATTTCAGCATCAAGCCGGTTGGGTCACCGGTTGCTACGCCGATTGTGCAGCCCGCGAGCGAAGCGGCGCACAAGGCGGTCACGACGGAACTGCCCGCGCCGCAAAGCGTCACGGCGGCGGATGCGGGCAGGCGCGTGCGCAACGATACGCAGACCGCAACCCCTTCCGTATCGCGCCAGGTCGTCGTCGATCAGGCCGCGGCCTCGATCGTCTATCAGGTCATCGACAATCTGACGAACACGGTGGTGACGCAGTTCCCCGATGAAGCCGTGCTGCGACGCCGCGCCTATTTCCACACGCTCGACCTGACAAAAAGCGGCCCCACGCGGCTTGCCGTGACCGACCGCAAGGCCTGAACAAATGGCTTAAATCTACCGGGTTGCCTGGCGATGGCGGTATCGAGACAGCTTGAGCCGATCGCGGGACCGGAGACAACGTTGTTGTTGATTTGCGCCAGGTAGCGCCGGCCCCCTGCGATGAGTCGCGCATGCGATCACTTCAGCAACTCCGCTTCCCGCTTGATAAGCTTTCGAAGCTCCTTCAATGAATTGTAGAGAGAGCCGCTCAGTATCAGCTTGCTTGCGGTCTCGATCGACTTTCTGAAGCTGGGCACCGCCTCCAGCAGGTCCTTGACGAAGCCCATGTACAGGTCCTGGTATTTCGGGATGTCATTTTCCAGATACATCATCTGAACGCAGAGATAGAGCCGCTTCACCGGGGTATTGGCGGTCTCCGCGGTCAGGATGTCCTTCTCCCGCAGGATCGGAGCCTCCCCCTCGATCAGCAACCTCGTTCGCGCATCCGAATTGGTAATGACGCTTTGACCGATGATGATCCGCTCGAAAGGCTTCAGTTCAACCTTCAGCGCCATGCTGTTATCTCCATGCGCCCGCACGACGAGCAATTGCATTCGGGACATCCCGAGCCGCGGCGGCTATCCTAGCACTGAACGAATCCTCCTGGCGAATATCCGGCGATTCGGCGCCTAAGACTGCATCAAACCAATGGCTCTCAGGGCGGAACATGTGCGCCTCTTGCAATCGTTCGGAAGCGGCCTGAAAGCGGGATCAATTTATGTTCGAGTCGTGCCGAACCTGATGACCGCGGCCAGCAGCGCATCCAGGTCGCAGGTGTCGGTGCGGTGATTGACGATAGCGGCGCGTATTGCGAGCTGGCCGTCGATCAGCGTGGTCGACGGCGCCGCGATCCCCGATTCCTGAATATCGATGACGATATCGCCATTGACCTTGTTGGCGTCGGCCGCGCGGTAGCGGAAGCAGACAATGTTGAGCTGGACCGGCGCCAGCAACTCCAGCCGCGGCTCGCTCAGGATCCGGGCTTCCAGATATCCGGCAAGCGCACAGGTGCGTGTGATGACCGCGCCCAGCTTTTCGGTGCCGTAGGTCTTCAACGTGAACCAGGTCTTGAGCGCCCTGAAGCCGCGCGACAGATCGGGGCCGAGGTCGCAAGGCCAGGGCGAGCCCGCGGCAAGCCCTCTGGTCTCCCGGCTCAGATATGCTGCCGGCGCGGCGAAAGTCTCGCGGTGCCGCTCGCCGTCCCGGACGATCAGGAAGCCGGCATCATAGGGCACCTGGCCCCATTTGTGGAAATCGAGCGCAATCGAATCCGCGTTTTCAATCCCGGCAAGCCGCGGCGCGAGCGCCGGCGAGAGAATCGCGAGCGCGCCATAGGCGCCATCGACGTGAAACCAGAGTTGCTCCTCGCGGCACAGCGCGCTCAGCGCCCGGAGATCATCGATGGCGCCGATATCCACCGTCCCGGCCGACCCGACGACAAGGAAAGGCTTCAGTCCAGCTTTGCGGTCCAGCGCGATCCGGGCGCGCAGCGCTGAGACGTCGATGCGGTGAGAACGATCGACCTTGATACACCGCAACGCATCGCTGCCGAAGCCTGCGACGTCCATTGCCCTGGTGATGCAACCGTGCGCCGCCGTCGAGGTATAGGCCGTCAGCGCCGCACCTTCGCCGCCGACGCCGCGCTGGCGGACGGACCGTCCGAGTGCGGACGTTCGCGCCACCAGCACCGCCATCAGATTTGCCATCGACGTGCCGGTGACGAAGATCCCGCTCGCCCCGCTCGGCAACCCGAACATCGAGGCCATCCACTCGACGATCTGACGTTCGACCTCGATCGGAATGTGATCGCGCCCGCCGAGATTGGCGTTGAGTCCGGCCGCCAGCATTTCCGCCAACATGCCGACGACGTTGCCGCCGCCGTGCACCCATCCCATGAAACCCGGATGAACATTGCCAACCGCATAGGGGACGATGAAATCGGTGAATTCCCGATAGACCTCGCCGAGTTCGGAAGGCTTTTGCGGAAGCGTGGCGTGAAACCGCGCGCGAACGTCGTCCGGTATCGGTCTCCAGACCGGGCGCTCTCTGATATTGGCGGCGTAGTCGATCATGTCATCGAGCATGCGATGGCCTTGCGCGCGGATGTCGTCCCAGTTCCGTGGATCGAGGGTCTCGCTCGACTCGGATTGCAGGCTTGCTTCGCGCAGGACCTTTGTCACGCCGCGCGCTCCCGCTCCTGTCGGGCGCGACGGTAGAGCATCGCCGCGAACGCCTCAAAGATTGCGCACATCTGCGGTGGCTTGTAGGGAAACAGGTCAGGCGAATCCATGTTGTGCACGACAGCGGTATTGTCCGCCTCGAAGATCAACAATTCGCCGCGCTTGTTCTCCGCGCAGTCGACCGTGAAATAATCGAGGCAGACCCGATCGACCATCCCGGCCAGCGCCGATTGATGGCGGCGCGCGAAGCCAATGTCGAAGGTGCGCATGAAGGTTTCTTCCTCGAGACGCTTGGCTGCGCTCTCGGACATTCCCGCATTGAGATACCAGATGTCCCAACGATCGGCGATCGCCATGTGGCACGCGTAAGGCCGGCCATCGACGAACACCACGCGGTATTTGCGAAACAGGCCGTCTTCGCTGGCGTAATCGACGAAGCGCGCGACAAAGAAATCCTGCTCCGGTCGTTCCGCAAGATAGCGATCGATCGCGGCGCGATCGTCGAGCTTGGCGAGCCCGACGCCGGCATGCGAACCGCGCGGCCGCACGATGACCGCAACCGTATCGCCCTCGACATCGTCCCCGGCAACGTCAACCAGCAAGTCGATCGGGCGAGACGTCTCTACCAGTTGCGCCCTGCTGACGCAGGCGGTCGCGGGAATGTCGATGCCATCAATCCCGCGCAGCAACCGGTACAGCTTGTCGCGATCCAGATTGCGAACGAGGCGCGGTGGATTGAGCATCGGGCGCGGCCACTGTGCCGCGACCCGATCGATGTCGGCGAGCGCTCCGATGCATTCTTCCGAATCCGATGCGACCACGATCGCGATGTCATGGTCCGGGAGCGGCGCCGGCAATTCCGTTCCCGGCACGACGTACAGCGTCGTCAGTTCGATGTCGGAGCCTTCGAGCAGGAATTCGACCGGCGTATTGCCGCCGATGTCGATGGCTGCCGCCAGCGCCAGCACCCGCAACCCCGGCTGCGCAGCCGAGCACGGAGACCTGTACAACCGGTGAAAGTGGAGCGCTTCGGCCTGGATCGACAGGCCGGTCTGCTTTTCGCCAAGCAACTGCGCGATCAGTGACAGGTCCAGTGCCACACCCGCATCAGCCGTCCCGTCTACCACCTGCTCCATCAGGCTCAGCCACAGGGGGTGCAGATCGATCCCGTCGAACGCCATCCTTGTGAGTCGTGCAAAACCGATGCGATCGGCGGCCACGACGTGGTCGCCACGCTCGTTGATTTCAGTATCCATGCGCCCTCCCCGATATTGTTCGTTGGTCTGCATGCAAAAGCAGCAATTCGATTTTTGCGACGACGGCTGTGGCGCGGTCAGGCCTGCGCTGCGGATTATCTTTGGGCTGCAAGGCCGCCATAAGATGCCTCTCGCACGGTCACTGTTGGCCCGCGGCGTGGCTACGGCGTGGACTTCGTTGCAAAACGCTAGATTGGTTTGGTTAACGAGACTTTAACGGCTAACGGCCGCGCGCGGGAGCCGGATCAGATGGCCTGACCGCACCTCGATGCAGCGGCCGGGCGCGCTCAAACGAGATCGGCGTAGGCCGTGTTGAGCACGGTGGCGCCGGTCGCGGGATTCGTCACGACCGTCTTGATCTGCGCGTGACCAACCTTCTTCAGCAGAAACTTGGTGTCCCCGATCCGGAAGGAGTTGTCCTTGATCAGCACGTCCTGAAATTGAATCGGGCCATTGCCGCTCTGGTATTTCACCTTGGCGCGGAACCCCTGAACGTCCGAGATCGAGAACGAAAACTTCTCGCCGGTGGAATACGTCCCCTTCCAGGTGCCGGTATAATGGGTGGGATCGACCGGGACATACTTAGCATTCGACGAAGACGGCGTTGGCGCCGTCTTGTAGCTGCTGCTGAGAATGCTGACGATGTCCGCCATGGCATAATTCCTGGCTTAATTCGTACGGCTGTTCAGGCGCGCCCGCTCAATCCTGCTGCAATGTTGCGGTTGATCTCGATCAGGGACTTGAAATGCTCGCGCTGCGGGCTGATCTGCAACGCCGCGGTCTGGGACAGCACGAAGATGCTGATATTTGCGATCTTCTGCCGCACGTCCAGCGGCTGCGGGTTCTCGTCACGCTGAGCTTCGCTGAGAAAGATCGACCAGAGCTTGCGGTTGAACATCAGCGCTTCGGACGTCTGCGCAAACGTCGCGTCGGCATTGATCATGACGGCGTGCAACTTGTTCGCCGCCATCAGCAAGGCCTGGGCTTCAATATCACGGGGGGACGAGGTGGTATTCGCGACGCGCGCGTAGGCTTGGGCAGCAGCACTAGACATTCGTCACCTCAGCAACCCCTTGTTCCGTCTGACAAGCTTCCCGATTTCCGTTCGAGAAACCGTAAAGGCAGCCACTTAAGATTGACTTACCCGCGGCCTCGATTTGCGCCCGGAAGCTCCAGATCGCCTCAGGCAGATCCCTTCGAAGTTCGCACCGGCGGTCCGGCTTCCGTGAAGCGAGATTCCGGTCCGAGACGATCCCGTGGCGTTCCGCCAAGGGGGCATTCACGCCCAGCTCGAGCCGGACGAAAAATCCGCTGATCAAAAAAAGATACGTTATTTCAATATCTTGCGCGCGTGCGGATGGCAAACCCGCTACCCGCCCGGACGGATGCGAGGAAACCGCCCGACCGACTTATGGTTTCGTTAACCACGTTCGGTAAGCAGCGGTTAATCATATTTTAAAAGCTTTTGTTCATATCTGGCGATGGGTTGGAATCAGGAAGCGCGTTGACCCGGACCAAGCTGCCGGCGAAGCACACTTAAGGGAAGGCATTCAATGTCCGACATCGTCCTTACCGCGGCAGTCCGCCAGAATCTGCTCTCCCTGCAGGGTACCGCCGAGTTGCTCGCGACCACGCAGACCCGCCTTGCCACCGGCAAGAAGGTCAACAGCGCGCTCGACAACCCGACCAACTTCTTCACCGCCGCCGGCCTCGATGCCCGTGCCAGCGACATCAGCAACCTGCTCGACAGCATCGGCAACGGCGTGCAGGTTCTGCAGGCCGCCGACACCGGCATTACCTCGCTGCAAAGGCTGGTCGATACCGCCAAGTCGATCGCCAACCAGGCGCTGCAGCAGCCTTCAGGCTACAGCACGAAGTCCAGCATCCAGTTCACCGGTACGGGCGTTCCGAGTGGGCCTGGCGGAGCGACCGCCGCCGACCTCACGACCAGCAAGCTCAACGGCGGCGTTTTCACTTTCACGAATTCCGCAGGCACGGCCGCCACGATCACCATCGGTAATGCGCCTGTCTCTTTCAATCCCGTGACCAAGACGGCGCAGGTCCAGTCGGTGGCCCAATTGAACCAGGCGCTGGCGGACGCGGGCGTCAATCTTTCGACCTTGATCACCGGACCTGACAGTCTGACCTTTACGTCGACCAACGATGGCGCGGGCCAGGTGATCACCGGCACCGCAGCTCCGGCCGCTCCCGCCGCGCTCGACGCGATCAACATCAGCGCCAACGCTGCTGGTGGCGGCGCCGGCGGCGCGGTCGTTGCGGCGGTACCCGACCCGGCGTCGCAGACCGCTCGCGCGACCCTCGTCAGCCAGTATAACCAGGTCATTCAGCAGATCACCACCACGGCGCAGGACGCCTCCTTCAACGGCATCAACCTGCTGGATGGCAACTCGCTGAAGATGATCTTCGACGAAACCGGAAAATCGACCCTGACGATTGCCGGCGTCACCTTCAATCCGGCCGGTCTTGGCCTGGCTTCGCTCGCCCCCGGCACCGACTTCACGGACAACGTCCTGACCGGCAAGGTTTTGACCGCGCTCAACACCGCCAGCCTCACGCTGCGTACGCAGGCGTCGGCCTTTGGCGCCAATCTGTCGATCGTGCAGATCCGCCAGGACTTCTCGAAAAAACTCATCAACGTGTTGCAGACCGGCTCGTCCAACCTGACGCTCGCCGACACCAACGAGGAAGCGGCCAACAGCCAGGCGCTGTCGACCCGCCAATCGATCGCGGTATCCGCGCTGTCGCTCGCCAACCAGTCGCAGCAGAGCGTCCTTCAACTCCTGCGCTAATTACTGGTTTCGGCGACGGTACGGGCAAGGAAGTTACAGCGGCGAGGCTTTGCCTCTGCAGTCACGGCAGAAAAAAACGGCGGGGCGCAAGCCCCGCCGTTCTGGTTTGTCGGAAGTTTCGCCGAGATCAGCGCAACAGCTGCAGCACGTTCTGCTGCGACTGGTTGGCCAGCGACAGCGCGGAGGTCGCGATCGACTGGCGGGTCGACAGCGCCTGGCTGTTGGCCGCTTCCTCGTTGGAGTCGGCCAGCGTCAGCGCGGACGAACCGGTCTGCAGCACGTTGATGATGTTCTTGTTGAAGTCCTGCCGGATCTGCACGATCGACAGGTTGGCGCCGAAGGCCGACGCCTGCGAACGCAGCGTGATGCTGGCGGTGTTGAGCGCCGTCAGGACGGTGTTGGTCGCATTGGTGTCGACGAAGTCGGTGCCGGCGGTGAGCGCCTTCAGGCCGAGACCGGCCGGACTGAACGTGACTCCGGCGATCGTCACGGTCGACTTGCCGGTTTCGTCGAACACCAGCTTCAACGAATCGCCATTCAGCAGGTTGATGCCGTTGAAGGAGGCATCCTGCGCCGTGGTGGTGATCTGCGTGATGATCTGGTTGTACTGGGTGACCAGCGACGCGCGCGTGGCCTGCGACACCGCGTCGGCCACGGCCGCATTGACGGTGCCGACGGTGGCAGTCGTTGTGCCCGTGATATCGACGCCAGCGCCGGTGGGCGCGGTGCCGGTTTTGGTGATGGTCTGGCTCGCGGCGTCGTTGGTCGAGGTGAAGGTCAGCGTATCTGCCGTCGCAGAGACTCCGGCATTTACGGTGATGTTGTTCGACGCCAACACGCTGTTGAGCT
>NZ_JBAVNZ010000050.1:0-3350 GCF_049691595.1 Bradyrhizobium sp. | reverse complement strand
GCGCTCTATGATGCGATCGCGCGGGTAGCGCCGGCGATGCGAACGTTCGATTTTTCGTCTGCGGAGGACTTCAAGGACAAGGCGAAATCGATCCTGCTCGAATGGCTACCGAGTCTGGCTGGAAAGTCGTTTCACGCGCGTCTGCATCGGCGCGGCCCCAGACTTGATTTGCACGCGCCGGATGTCGAACGATTCTTGAACGATGTCACCATCGAGGTGACGGTAAAGGCCGGGCTGCCGGGCCGGATATCGTTCACGGACCCGGATGCGGTGATAGTGATCGACACGGTCGATGATCGGGCCGGGCTCGCCATGTGGACTCGCGAGGATGTCGCTCGCCACCGCTTGTTGCGGCCCGACTAGTGGTTCACGTCATTGAATCTGATGCGATTTTCTGAATCACTTTGGCAACCATTGTTGGAGGTGATTCGTGGCCGGGAAAGAGGTTGCCGTCAAGAAATACGTTGTTCGGTTGAGCGCGGACGAACGCGCGCAACTCGATGATCTGATCCACCGGGGCAAGCGTTCCGCCCAGCTGCTGACCAAGGCCCGCATCTTGTTGAAGGCCGACGTTTCGGAGGCGGGCGAGGGCTGGAGCGACAGCCGGATCGCGGGGGCGCTGGATACCAGCATCGCCAACATCCTTCGCACCCGGCGGCAACTGGTCGAGGAAGGGTTCGAAGCGGTGCTGACCCGCAAATATAACCCGAACTCCGCCCGGCCCCGGATTTTCGACGGCGCGGCAGAAGCAAGATTGATCACGCTGGCATGCGGGCCAGCCCCGGACGGGCAAGCAAAATGGACCCTGCGCCTGCTCGAGGATAAAGTCGTCGAACTGCATATCGTTGAGCGCGCCAGCGACAACACCATCGGGCGGACTCTTAAAAAAACAAGCTCAAACCGCATCTGAAGCAACAATGGGTCATTGCGCCGGATGCCAGCGCGGCCTTTGTGGCCAACATGGAAGACGTGCTGGAGGTCTATCAGAGACCCCGCGATCCCGAGCGCCCCGTCGTGTGCCTCGACGAAACCTCGAAGCAGATGATCGTCGAAACGCGCGAGCCTGTACCCGCCAAGCCTGGACGCAAGGCGCGTCACGATTACGAATATGCGCGCAACGGCGTAACCAATTTGTTCATGATGTTCGCGCCTCTGGAAGGCTGGCGGCATGTGAAAGTGACCGACCGCCACGCCGCCACCGATTATGCCCACGCGCTCAAGGATTTGTCCGACACGCATTTTCCCGGCGCGGCGAAGATCGTGCTGGTGCAGGATAATCTCAGCACCCACAAGCCCGCGTCGCTCTACGAGGCCTTTCCGGCGTCAGAGGCGCGTCGCCTCGTCGAACGGTTCGAATGGCACTACACCCCCAAGCACGGCAGCTGGCTCGACATGGCCGAATCCGAACTCGGCGTTCTCTCAACCCAATGTCTGGATCGCCGTATCCCAGACAAACAGACCCTGACCCGCGAAGTCGCCGCGTGGGAGCAACATCGCAACGCTCATCACGCCAAAGCCGATTGGCAATTCACAACCGCCGACGCCCGCATTAAGCTCAAAAGGCTCTACCCTCAGTTTGAATGACTCGGGGCACTAGTCGCTAGCGCATAATCTCGCGGCAAATGCCGCAAATGGCGAGGAAACCGTTCATGGTTCCACCATGGGCCAGCCGGGGGGACCGCGTCAAGACCCCGCCTGCGGCGGTTTCAGATCAATCTGGCGCTGTGGCTCGCGCGCAGCAGCCATGGTTAATCATTCTTAACCTTTCGGGTTTATCTGATCGGGAAGTCCCTTTCCCGATCGGTGCACCATGCGACCTCCGCCAGCACTTGTTGCCTGCGCATTCATTTTCGCCGCTTCGGCTGCGATGGCCGACAGCCGTGTTTTCATCATCGCCAACCACGCCGACGGCTATGGGGTTGATCAGTGCCTGGCCAAAGGCGAGAAATGCGGCGCCCATGCCGCCCGTTCCTATTGCCAGTCGCGGGATTTTGCGGAGGCAACCGCCTACCGCCGCGTCGATCCGGACGAAATTACCGGCGCGGTTCCCAGGGCCGGGAACGAGAAATGCACCGGCGGCTGCGGGGAATACATCGCCATCACCTGCCAGCACTGATTTGATCCACCGCGGTGGATCGGCAGGGCGGTTTGCCACATCGGTGCCGCCAAAACGACGTGACGCTGCCCCGAGAAGCTTGTATTGGAAGCAGCCTTGTATTGGCAGCGACCTTGGCCGCGCGCGTTCCGGTTTGCCCGCTGCGCGGCATCGTTTTAATGGCTGGATATGCCCAAAACCCTGAATGCTCCCTCCTCCCGGCGGATCATGATCTGCGCCTTGCTGGCCGGCATCGCGCTGTCTTGCGCGGACGCCGTCGCGCAAATGAATCCCGGCGCGCCGCCTCCGCCGCAGCCGCAGGGCGCGCAAGGCAATCCGATCTGCGTCCGCCTTGAAGGCCAGCTGGCGACCATCGACCGTGGCGGCAGCGGCGACCCGGCCAGGGACGAGCAGGTCCGCCGCTATCAGGATGCGGCCGCAAAACAACAAAGCGAGCTCGATCGCGTCACCTCGCAGGCCAGGCGCATGGGCTGCGACAGCCCGGGTTTCTTCTCCCTGTTCAACGGGCAATCGGAGAGATGCGGGCCGATCAACAGCCAGACCCAGCAGATGCGCGCCAATCTCGACCAGATCACGATCAGCCTCGAGCACCTGCGCAGCGGCGGGCTTGGCGGCGCCGACCGCGAAAATCAGCGCCGCTCGGTGTTGACGGCGCTTGCGCAAAACAATTGCGGACCGCAATACGCCAATGCCGCGCGCGGCCCCGGCAGTTTCCTCGAGAACCTGTTCGGCAACAATAACAACAATCCCATCGCACCGCCCGGCGCCGATCTCGGACCGCCATCCGGCACGTTCCGCACCGTCTGCGTCCGCAGCTGCGATGGGGCTTATTTCCCGGTCTCCTTCGCCACCGTCCAGGCCCGCTTCTATGACGACGAGAAGACCTGCAAGGCGCTGTGTCCGGCGGCGGAAGCGAGCCTGTTCGCCTACCGCAATCCCGGCGAAGACATCAACCAGGCGGTGTCGATCAACGGCCAGCCCTACACGGCGCTGCCGAACGCGTTCAAATACCGCACCGAGTTCAATGCATCATGCTCGTGCAAGGCCGCCGGCCAGACCTGGTCCGACGCGCTGAAGTCGGTCGACGACAAGGCCGCCGTCGAACAGCAAGGCGACATCATCGTCACCGAAGAGAGCGCCAGGAAGATGCAGCAGCGCGCGCAGCAGTCGGGGAAAAATACGCCGGCCGCCAAGAAAGGCACCGCAGCCGGCGCGCCACCGCCGGCCACTCCGC
>NZ_JBAVNZ010000049.1:0-3205 GCF_049691595.1 Bradyrhizobium sp. | reverse complement strand
GACTGGCGCCGCATGCCGCTCGTCACGATCGATCCGCCCGACGCCAAGGACCATGACGACGCGGTCCATGCCGAGCCGGATACCGATCCGACCAACAAGGGCGGCACCATCGTCCATGTCGCGATCGCCGATGTCGCCTTCTATGTGCGGCCGGGATCGGCGCTCGATCGCGATGCGCTGCTGCGCGGCAACTCGGTGTATTTTCCGGACCGCGTGGTGCCGATGCTGCCGGAGCGAATCTCCAACGATCTCTGCTCGCTGGTGCCGGGCGAGCCGCGCGGGGCGCTCGCGGTGCGGATGGTGATCGGCCATGACGGCCGCAAGCGCTCGCACAGTTTTCATCGCGTGCTGATGCGCTCGGCGGCGAAACTGAGTTACGCGCAGGCGCAGGCCGCGATCGACGGACGGCCGGACGACTTGACCGGACCCCTGCTCGATCCGATCCTGAAACCGCTTTATGCGGCCTACGCGCTGCTAAAACTGGCGCGCGCCGAGCGCGATCCGCTGGACCTCGATCTGCCCGAGCGCAAGATCCTGCTGAAACCGGATGGAACCGTCGATCGCATCATCGTGCCGGAGCGTCTCGATGCGCACCGGCTGATCGAGGAGTTCATGATTCTCGCCAATGTCGCCGCGGCCGAAATGCTCGAAAAGAAGGCATTGCCGCTGATCTATCGGGTGCACGATGAACCGACCCAGGAGAAGGTTCACAACCTCCAGGAGTTCCTGAAGACGCTCGATCTGTCGTTCGCCAGGAGCGGCGCGCTGCGCCCGGCGCTGTTCAACCGCGTGCTGACCGAGGTCCAGGGACAGGATTACGAACCGCTGGTGAATGAAGTGGTGTTGCGCTCGCAGGCCCAGGCGGAATATTCGGCCGAAAACTACGGCCATTTCGGCCTCAACCTTCGCCGCTACGCGCATTTCACCTCGCCGATCCGGCGATATGCCGACCTGATCGTGCACCGTGCGCTGATCCGCGCGCTTGGGCTTGGCGAAGGCGCGTTGCCGGAAGACGAGACCTTTGAGACGCTGAGCGAGGTCGCCGCGCAGATTTCGGTCACCGAACGCCGCGCCATGAAGGCGGAGCGCGAGACCGCCGACCGGCTGATCGCGCATTTCCTCGCCGACCGGATCGGCGCCAGTTTCCAGGGCCGCATCTCCGGCGTCACCCGCGCCGGGCTGTTCGTGAAACTCGACCAGACCGGCGCCGACGGGCTGATCCCGATCCGCACGCTCGGCACGGAATACTTCAATTACGACGAGACCCGCCACGCGCTGGTCGGCTCACGCAGCGGTGCCATGCACCGGCTGGGTGACGTCGTCGACGTGCGTCTGGTAGAAGCAGCGCCAGTAGCCGGCGCGTTGCGGTTCGAATTGCTGTCGGCAGGCCAGCTCGTTCCGCGCGGCAGAAAACGCCAAGGTTCGGGGCCGCAGCGCAGCGCCAAGGCGCATCCGGGCCGCAGCCCGCGCAAGAAGGATCGCAAGCCCGGCAAGCCAAAACCGGGCAAATCGAACAAGGGCAAGTCATGAAAACGGTGAGCACCGCGACACGCGACTGGACGCGGGATTCCGTGCCGGCCGGGAAGCGCGATCTCTGGACCGCGATGAAGCGCGGGTTTCGCGGCCGCTGCCCACGCTGCGGCCAAGGCAGACTGTTCCGGGCCTTCCTCAAGGTCGATGACAATTGTTCGGCGTGCCAGCTCGACTTCACGCCGCACCGCGCCGACGACCTCCCCGCCTATCTCGTCATCGTCATCGTCGGCCACATCGTGGTGCCGGCGGCGCTGTGGATCGAGACCAACTACGCGCCCGAGGTGTGGTTGCAGCTTGCGATCTATCTGCCGTTCACCTTCGTTGCATCGCTGTTGCTGTTGCAACCGGTGAAGGGCGCCGTGGTCGGCCTGCAATGGGCGTTGCGGATGCACGGGTTTGACGAAGATGCCCGCGGTGATATTCCTCCGGTATAGCCAAGACAAGAAACGGGGATGGAATGACCGAAGCCGCCACCGCCCAAAGAGAAGAAAAAGAGGCCGATCACCATCCTTATTTCCGGCCGAAGGATGCCGCGACGCTGATCCTGATCGATCGCTCGGCCGGCAAGCCGAAGGTGCTGGTCGGCAGGCGCCACGACAAGGTGGTGTTCATGCCGGGCAAATATGTGTTTCCAGGCGGCCGCGTCGACAAGTCGGACAATCGCGTGCCCGTCGCAGCACCAATCCCGCAGGCGCTCGAGGCCAACCTGCTCAAGGGCAGCCCAAAGATCGCGCCGTCGCGCGCACGCGCGCTGGCGGTAGCCGCGATCCGCGAGGCCTGTGAGGAAACCGGTCTCTGTCTCGGCCGCAGGGTCGAAAAACCGGCAACGCTCGACGGTCCCTGGAAGCCGTTCTCGGAAGCCGGGCTGCTGCCCGATCCCTCCGGCCTGTTCCTGATCGCGCGCGCGATCACCCCGCCCGGCCGCGTCAGGCGCTTCGACACCCGCTTCTTCACCGCGGATGCCTCGCGCATCACCCACCGCGTCGAGGGCGTGATCCATGCCGATGCCGAACTGGTGGAACTGGTCTGGGTCGAGATCGGCTCGAAACCATTTGCCGATGCCCACGCCATGACCAAAAACGTGCTCGCCGAGCTCGACCGCCGCCTCGCCACCGGACCATTGAAGCATGACGCGCCCGTGCCGTTCTTCCATTTTTACGGCGGCAAGATGCAGAAGGATGTGCTGGGGGCGTAGGCTCTCTCTCGTCATTGCGAGGAGCGCCAGCGACGAAGCAATCCATTCTATCTTTCCAGTCGGTCCATGGATTGCTTCGCTTGCGCTCGCAATGACGCGGTACGACCGACGCGGATTTATTCTTCAGCGCCTGGTCAAATTGCAAAATTCTTCCCGTCTGTGCCGATGGCGTTGTTCCCTGAAACTCCATATCTCTCCACAACGACAACCATACGGAAATGGCGCAATGGCCAAACGTCAACTGAAGCTCGGCGCGTTCATGCGGCCGGTCTCCATTCACACCGGCGCCTGGCGCTATCCCGGCGCCTGGCCGGACGCCAATTTCAATTTTTCCCACATCAAGCGCCTGATCCAGAAACTGGAGGCCGGCAAGTTCGACGCCTTCTTCATGGCCGACCATCTGGCAGTGCTGAACATGCCGATCGCGGCGCTGAAGCGCAGCCACACCGTGACCTCGTTCGAGCCGTTCACGCTGTT
>NZ_JBAVNZ010000048.1:0-21320 GCF_049691595.1 Bradyrhizobium sp. | reverse complement strand
CCGGCTGGGCGGGTGAGGTCACCGGGGCCGCGCAAAGCACGGCCCCGGTGACAGGCTCCGCCGTACCCGCCATTCCACTTGCATAAAAAAGCCCCAAAGCCGTCTTGCCGCCGATGCAGAGCTTACGACTCCAAGCCATGGCGGGTGCACGCACATCAAGCTTGATTGTTCGATGTCCGCCATTACTCCCATGGCGAGAAAATCGCGCAACGAAATGACGCGATGTGCCACAAGGGGACTTCAAGCGCAGAGAGAGCGTCAGCAAATTCAACAGATAACCACAATGCCCTCGTGGCCGGCTTGATTTCTGTCAACGCGGCCGAGGCAGGTCGATATAGGAAAGGTCGCCGGGGCCGGCGCCCCGGCTTGATTGAAATTCCCCCAGAAATCGTTCTGCATAGTCGGATGGCCTCGCTGGATTTTGAAAGAGCGCAACAATGCAAGATTCGGCGAAACGATCTGACGGGTCTGTCGACAAGGCTCCGACCGGGCCGGCGCTCCTTCGGTGGCTCGCAAATACGGCCCGCCGGCCCAGAGCCAGGATGGGAGCAGCGATCATTGGTGCGTTTGCCATTGTCGCCGCCGTCCTTTTTGCCTTCACCAATCGACCGGTCTCTGTGCAGGTGGCAGCGATCGAGAGCAACGTGCCCGTCCGCGTGTTCGGTCTCGGCACAGTCGAGGCCCGTGTGCTGTCGAAGATCGGCTTCGAGGTGGGCGCAACGCTCACCGAGCTCAACGCCGACCACGGCGACCGCGTATCGAAAGGACAGGTTCTCGCGCGACTTGGCGTCGGCGAGCAGGAAGCGAAGGTTGCCAAGGCGCGGGCGGCAATTCTGATCGCGGAGGTCAACATCAAGCGGGCTCAGGCCAATCTCGAGAAAGCGCAAGCCGTACATGCCCAGAAGCTGGAGGCCAATAAGCGGAAGCAGGCGTTGGTCGGTCGCAACGTGGTGTCGGAGCAGACGGCGGAGGAGGCCTTGAGGGATGAGGCGGTTGCGCGAGCGGACGTGGTCGTGTCGGAAAGCGAGATCGCCAACAGCGAAGCCCAATTGACGGACGCAAAGGCGCAACTCCAATTCGAGGAAACAATGCTGCGCCACCGGACGCTCGTCGCACCGTATGACGCATTGATCATCGAGCGCCATAAGGAATCTGGAACCGTCGTTAAGGTCGGCGATCCCATTTTCACGCTCATTGCGCTTGGATCGTATTGGGGCCTTGCCTATGTCGACGAGGCTCGCGCCGGATTCATCCAGGAAGGTCAGCATGTCGACGCCCGCTTGCGTTCCCGCCCTCAGGACGCATTCACGGGGCAGGTCGCCCGTATCGGTCTCGAGAGTGACCGGGTTACTGAGGAACGTCGTGTCTACATCAAGGGCGACAATCCGCCGCCGCGCGTCTTTTTGGGTGAGCAGGTGGAGTTCTGGATCACGGTCGCTCAGCTTGACACGGCGCTGCTCGTTCCCGAGGCGGCAGTACAAGGCTATGACGGTCGGCAAGGCAGCGTCTGGACGGTTCAAGCTGGCCGCCTGAAACGCCGAACCGTCCAGTTCCGCCATCGAACGGAGGATGCCAGACTCGAGATTGTCGGCGGCCTTCCCGATGGCGAGAGTGTCGTGAAGCGCATCGATAATGGCTTCCGGGAAGGGCGTTTTGCCCGCGTCGTGGGGGCTACAGGAAAATGAATCTCGCCTATCGCGACGTCCGCCACAATCTGGGCCGGTTCTTGTTGACCTGCATCGGGCTCGGGCTCCTGCTTGGCGTGGTCCTGGCGATGATCGGGATCTATCGTGGTCTCGTCATTGACGCCCTGACGATCGCCCGCGCACCGGCTGTCGACATGTGGGTGGTGGAGACGGGAACGCGCGGTCCTTTTGCCGAGGCCTCACGCATCCCGGGCGATGTTCGTGAGGCGGTCGCCCGGATCGCTGGCGTAGCCGCGGCCGGCGGCATCACCTATCAAACCGTCGAAACCCGGTTTCGGGACGATAAGCTCAGGCTTTACGTCATCGGCTATGAGCCGACGCGACCGGGTGGACCGCCCGAAATCGCCGAGGGGCGGGAGATTGCGCGCAGCCACTTCGAGATGGTTGCTGACTCGACATCGGGACTTGGCGTTGGCGACCGCATCCAGCTTGGTCGAAGGACCTTCACGGTTGTGGGGCTGACCCGCCATCAGGTCAATTCCGGCGGCGACCCCGCCGTCTACATTACCTTGCCCGACGCGCAGAAACTCCAATTCGACCTCGCTCCACCGGCCGCTCGCGTCGAATTCGCGCGTGGCAGCGGCGGCGCGGGCCGCGATACTGTCAATACAGTTGTCGCACGCCTTCAGCCAAACGCCTCGCCCGATGCAGTCGCCGAAGCGGTACGGCGCTGGAAGCATTTGGGAGCGATCACACAAGAAGGACAGGAATTGATACTGACCCGCTCGCTTGTCGACCGGGCACGTCGGCAGATCGGGCTCTTCACGTCACTCCTGCTCGTCGTCTCGGCGGTCATCATTGCCCTGATCATCTACACGATGACGATGGAGAAGTTGAAGCAGATTGCGACCTTGAAGCTGATCGGAGCGCCAGACAGGACCATCATCGCCATGATCGTGCAACAGGCGCTGGCACTCGGCTTCATCGGCTTTGCGATGGGCGCGACGTTGATCGTCAATATCAAGGACTACTTCCCTCGCCGAGTGGTGCTGGAGCCCGACAACGTCGTGATCCTGGCATCGATCGTGTTCGTCGTCTGCCTGCTGTCGAGCGGTCTCGGCGTCAGAGCTGCCCTCAAGGTCGATCCAGCAACGGCACTCGGAGGCTAGGATGTCAAGCACCGCAGATGCTGTGCCGCTGGTGCGCCTCACTGGCATTTCGAAGCACTTCGGTGAGGGGCAGACCCGGGTCGATGCCCTGCGGGATGTGTCGATCGAAGTCTATCCGCGCGAGGTGGTGGCCCTGCTTGGGCCCTCCGGCTCCGGCAAGACCACGTTGCTCAATGTCATCGGCTGCATCCTCGACCCCTCGGCGGGTGCGATGGAACTCGACAGCGAACAGGTCCTTGAGAATGGTCACTGGTTGCGATCCAACCTGCGTCAACTGCGGCTCGACAAGATCGGTTTCATCTTCCAGTCGCATAATTTGATCCCGTTTCTCGACGCGACGGACAATGTAGCACTCGTTCTGCAGTTGGCTGGAAAAGACGCCGGAACAGCACGCAATCGAGCGGTCGAGCTGCTCGATTATCTGGAGGTGGGCAACCGGAAGGGTTCAATGCCGGCAAAGCTGTCGGGAGGAGAGGCGCAGCGCGTCGCCATTGCGCGGGCCCTGGCGAACAACCCCCGCATCATCCTCGCCGACGAACCAACAGCGGCGCTCGACTCCAGGCGGGCAGGTATCGTCATGGACCTGCTGCGCAAGCTCGCGGTCGAACAGGATGCTGCCATCATCGCGGTGACGCATGACGAGAAGATCTTCGATCGCTTCGACCGCATCTATCACTTGCGGGACGGGCGCCTCGATAGCGAAACCAAAAACTCGAAGGCCGCTTGAAATATGTGCGAGTTACTGGCGGTGAGTGCGTCCCGGAATGTCGACGTAGCGCTTTCGCTGACGCGGCTCGCGGCGCACGGTGGATCGGACGGCCAACCGGACGGATGGGGCGCGGCCTTCCTGGATGCGACCGACGCTCAAGTGTGGCGCGACCCGCATCCGGCCAAGGACAGTCCATGGGTCGCGTGCCTGGCGGCTCATCCCGTTTCGACCCGCCTCGCGTTGGCTCACATTCGCCGAGCGACACGAGGAGACATCAGGCTTGCCAACACGCAACCCTTCACGCGCGAGCTGTGGGGGCGCCTTCATGTCTTCGCACACAATGGGATGGTCCCGGACATCGACCGGCCGGAGCCGTCGGCCCGGTTCCGACCGTTGGGCGATACGGACAGCGAGGCCGCCTTCTGCCGGTTCCTCGACAGCATCGCAGAGACCGACGGAACCCCGGGCGTCGTTCGCGACAGGTTCGCGAATGCGGCGAGTTTGCTGCGCACCTTCGGGCCGGCGAACCTCATGTATGCCAGTGCGGACCGCCTGTTGATCCATGCCGATCGGCGGCGGCAGGCCTCGGGAGAGTTCACGCCGCCGGGCCTGTGGCTCCTTGAGCGGCATTGCGATGCCAGCGCGCCAATAGCCGCGACAGCGGCGGGAATGGACGTGAGCGGTTCGGCTGTTGATGTCATAGTGGTCGCAAGCGTACCATTGACCAACGAAGCGTGGCGTCCCCTGGAGCGCGGCACCATCCTCGATATCGCCGGCGGTAGGATTGAGATGGAGATCCGTCTCAAACAGGATCCATCGGCGTCGGCGAGTTGAAAGGCAAGAGCCATGACCGCCTCCACCACCTCAGCGCCGATCCCAATCCGTTCGAGCGGAAGCCGCAGCAGCCAATCTCGATTTTATGAGTACGCGCCCTTGGAAACGATCGGTCTCCGGTTGCACATTTGTCTCGATCACTCCGCAATACTTCTCTTCCAGGACCCTTGGATTTACCGTCCTTTGCATATTTCCGAAACCAGCTCGAGCACAGCCATCGCTATCGAACGGTCATCACCCCACCCCGTGGCAAAGAGCAACAATGAGGTCAACCCGCCGACGACACCCGCCAACAAGTCTGCGAACCAAAACGCACGGGCAGCGCAACAGCCAGGGCGACTTACAGAAACGCGAATGCCGCTATGAGCAGGACCAGAAATACGTGGAGCCAGTGGTCGGCGTGGTTGGTCAGGATTAGTCCCAACAGCATGCCCGGACCGGAAACCAGACCGATTACCGCGACGGCAGCGTAGATCACGCCAACAATCTTGAGTGCCAGCGATGCAGCAAGCCAGGTGCCGAGCCACATATAAGCGCCAGCGAAGAGGAAAACGCCCGAAGCCAGGTGGACGATGTTGTGGGCGGCGTTCACGGAGAATAGGCCGGTCGGCGATACGATTGGATTGGGAATGAAGCCGAGCACACCCGTGAGCAAAAAGATCGCGCCCAAAATGATTGCGCCGTTTTTGGCAGTCATACGGTTCTCCCGGAGGAATCGGATATTCACGTATCAAAAGCACATGAGCAGGCCACGGACTTTCCTGAATATCAAGGGTATCCGCTTTCTTGCCTGTGGAAGAGATTGTTGGTGGATGAAAGGAAGTTCGCTTCCCGTCCGTTGCCGGTCGAGGCTCTGCGTTCGCAGCCGGGCCAATGCTTCAAGCTGCAGCCGGGCATTTTTTCCAAAGGCTTGACAGCAGGCGAGGCACTTCGGAGGCAGGTTGGGGCTTGCTGAACAAATAGCCCTGGACCTCAGTGCAGCCTTGGGCTCTGATCTGCTCAAGCTGGTCGTTTGTTTCGACACCCTCAGCTGTCGTCGTCATGCCGAGGCGCCTGGCCAGCCCCGATACGGCTTGAACGATGGCGATGGCTTCGACACTCTTGTCGAGGTCTCGAACGAACGATTGGTCGATTTTTATCTTGTCGAACGGGAAGCTTCGGATGTAACTCAGCGATGAGTAGCCGGTACCGAAATCATCCATCGATATGCGTATACCCATGTCCCGCAACATGTGCAGGATGGCAAGCGTCTGTTCGCTATTTTGCAACATGGTTGTTTCTGTAATTTCGAGCTCCAGGCGGTTCGCCGCGATGCCCGCATTTGCAATCGCCGATGTCGCCATGGAAACAAGACTCTTGTTGCGGAACTGCACCGGCGACAGATTGACCGCGACCTTGATGTGATCCGGCCATTTGGCCGCCTCGGCGCAAGCTTGTCGCATCACCCATTCGCCGAGCGGAACGATCAGGCCCGTCTCCTCCGCCAACTGAATGAAGGTGGCCGGCAAGACCATCCCCAGGGTCGGATGATTCCATCGGAGCAGAGCCTCGAAGCCGCTGATCTCGTTCCGTTCCAGATTCACGAGAGGCTGATAGAAAAGCTCAAACCCGCCGACCTCAATCGCCTTGCGAAGATCAAGTTCAAGAGCCCGGCGTTGATGCATTTTCGCGTCCATCCCGACCTCGAAAAAGCTGTACCCGTTTCGACCGGCTTCTTTGGCCCGGTAAAGGGCCATATCCGCATTCCTCAACAGGATATCAGCATCCATACTGTCGATTGGTGCGACGGAGATGCCGACGCTGGTGCCAATGACCACTTCGTGGCCATCAGCATCAAACGGTCGCGCTAACGCCTCGACAAGCCGCTGCGCCAGGACACTGGCGGAGGTCGGCTGTTCGACGCCGGTTTGAATGATCGCAAATTCGTCGCCGCCGAGGCGAGCCACTACATCGGTGTCACGAACGCAATCAAGCAAGCGCTCGCCGACGACACGCAACAGGGCATCCCCGACAGGGTGCCCCAATGTGTCATTGACTTGTTTGAAATGATCGAGGTCGAGGCACAGAACCGCGAGCGATGCACCGCGTTGCACACTGCTCAGATGGTGGTCCAATCGCTCGCGCAACAACACGCGATTGGGCAAATCTGTCAGCGCATCGTGGTGCGCCATATGTGAGATCTTCTCCTCGGAATGTTTTTGCTGGGTGACATCGTTATGGATGCCCACCCAGCCCCCACCCGCCATCGGCTGGTGCAACACTTCGATAAATTTACCGTTCTGCAGTTCATTGACGGCGACGTAGGCAGCAGACCGCGCTATTCCGGCAAGGCACTGGTTGATATATTGCTGGCCGTCGTTGGGACAATTACCACTCGCTACGCGCCAGTCCAGAATGCTGCGGAGCGGCGTTCCGACATTCAACTGTTTGGGATCGAGCCCGTATATCTCGGCATACCGGGCGTTGCTTACCAGAAGTCGCTTCTCGCTATCGAACATGCAAAGGCCCTGCGGCATGTTTGCCAACGCGGCCTCGAAACGAAAATTTTGTGTCTCGAGTTCCTCTTCTCGCTGCACCAGCGTTGCAAGCGTTCGGTCCAGTAGACTGAGGGGGAGCTTTCGAAAGGCAAAAAGTATGAAAAATGCCAATAGCGTGCTGACTATGCCGATCATCAGGGTTTTGTTCAGAAGCGCCTCTACACTTCTTTCGATCTCAACTCGGCCGACGATCGTTCCATCAACGATGATCGGTGCAGTGCGAATGAGCGTCGGAATTACCAGTGTGGGTCCTTGTTCCAAAACGAGCGTGTCGGTCTGATCGAAGATGCGTACCTGGCCCGCATCGTTATCCAATTCTGGATGTTCGACCAGTTCAGCCAGACGGACACGATGGAACCTCCACATTTTGCCATGCCTAAAAATATACTTTGATACAGACGCCGAATCACTTAGCGCGCGGACCTGCAGCGCATTCGCTTCATAATAAAGAGAGATAAGTCCAAAAACGGCTGGCGCCGTAACTGCCGCAGCAATAGCGGCCATCGTCGAGAGGACGATAATCCATCGCCTAAAACTTCCGGCAAGCATGACCGCCTTGTCCTAATCTCAATAAACGCGACGTCAAAGGACGGTTCGCCCCAAACTCGATATGACGCACTGGAATTGTCGTCTGATCCGTTCTCGTATCGGCCCAATTGTCGGTCAAGTTGAATGAATTTGGCGCTAAGAATGCGTGCTGCGTTGGCAGCGTCGCCCCACGCATTACTTGTTGCTTTATGGACACTTACCGATCTCTTAATGAAGGATTAATCGCGCTCATCGTCATAACGGAATATTGGCAGCTTCGTGAAACAAAGCTCCGACCAATCATCAGGAGACGACTGATGCCGGGCATGATGCAAAGAGCCGCCGTTGTATTCACCGTTGGCTTCTGGGCGGCAGGTGGCATGGCACAAGCGGATGAGGTCCGCTTCGGCGGTACCGGGGCGGCGCAGGGTATAATGCTGATCCTGGGCAAAGCCTTCAGCGCAGTTCACCCGGGCGACGCGCTTGAGGTTGTGTCAGGACTGGGTAGCAGCGGGGGCATCGCTGCTGTTGCGGAAGGTGCGCTGATGCTTTCTGTGAGCGGCCGTCCTCTTAAGCAAGAAGAAAAGGCGAAAGGTTTGGACAGCTTTCCCTTCATTGACACGCCTTTTTTGTTCGTTACCTCGAACACACAAAACTTGAACCTCACCACAGCGGATGTCGTCGCTATTTATAATGGAACAATCACGAAGTGGCCGGACAACAGGCAAATCAAGCCGATCCTTCGACCGAAAAGCGATACCGCATCTGCTTTCTTGATCGCAAACATCCCCGGCATGCAATCCGCGATGGATAAGATTAGGCAGCGCACCGACGTGCCGATAGCCGCGACCGACCAGGATAATCTTCAGGCTGCGGAGGCCATTGAGGCTTCGTTTGCCGGAATGACGCTGACTCAGTTTATCGCCGACCGCCCGCGCCTGCGCGCCATCATGCTCGATGGCGTTCAGCCTTCGGTCGACAATATGCTCGATGGGAAATACTCTCTGAAGACCACCTTGCACCTCGTCATGCGCGCACAGCCGTCGGCAGCGACGCAGCGCTTCATTGCCTTCGTCCGCACACCACAGGCCCAAAAGCTCATTCGTGAAAACGGCGGCGTGCTGGTATCCACACGCACCGAGGCATTGCAGTAACGCATCGCACGTCGGCCTTCACGGCTCGACAGGCTTGCCCGCCTGTGTTGCTGAACCGCGAATACCCCGTCGATTTAGACTCATTCGGCTCGCGGCGGAATGTTGATGCCACGTTTGAGACGTTCCACAGCCACGGACCTTGCTTCCGGCCGGTCATTCGATCCGCAGATTTGCGTCGCGCACCACCTTGCTCCATTTTTCCATCTCCAGCTTGACGCGCGCGGCGAACTCGTCGGGCGTATTGGCGACCGGCTTGAAGCCCAGCACCGCAAGCCGCTCCCTGACGTCGGGCCGGGCAACGCTCCTGGCGATCTCGCGCGAAAGCAGTTCGACGATCTCCTGTGGCGTGCCTGCCGGCGCAACGATGCCGGTCAGCGTATCGGCATCCTGACCGTTCACGCCCTGTTCGGCGAAGGTCGGCACGTCGGGTATTCCCTGTGCGCGCTCCGTCGCCGCAATGCCGATCGCACGCACTTGACCGCCCTGTATCGCCGAAAGCGAGGACGGCAAGGCGGTGAAGGCAATGGGGGTGTGGCCACCGACGGTTGACTGCACGGCCGGCGCCGCGCCGGTGAAGGGGACGTGGACCAGGTCGAGCTTGTATGTCAGGCGAAACAGTTCGCCGCCGAGATGTGGCGTCGACCCCACGCCGGGGCCGGCATAGCTGTATTTGCCGGGATTATCCCGGATCAGCTGCACCAGCTCCGGCAGCGTCCTGGCCGAAACCTGTGGGTTGACCACCACGACATTTGGCGAAACCGCAACCAATGTCACGGCGGAGAAATCCTTGATCGGATCGTACGGCACCCTGGCGTAGAGGCTGGGGTTCACCAGGAAGCCCGTACTGATCGCCATGATGGTGTAGCCGTCGGGGGTCATGCGCGCGACCTGGCCGGCCGCGGTGTTGCCGCCCGCGCCACCGATGTTCTCGACAAAGAACTGCTGGCCGAGACTGTCGGAAAGGTTTTGCGCCACGAGGCGCGCGATGACGTCGGTGGGGCCGCCGGGCGGAAAGCCTACGACCACGCGCACGGGCCGGTTCGGATATCCCTGCGCCAGCGATGGCGCCATCCCGGCCAGCAACAGGATGGCTGCGAGAATCCCATGCAAAAAGGGCATCGTGGCGCGCTCCCCAAAACCTTGCTCTTTTGACGTCATCATCGGCGAGGGCGCGCTTCAGAACAAGGGCAAAGCGATTTCCGGCCTGCGGACGTCCCCGTCGGAGGCGGGCATCGGGGGCTCGAATGATCATCCATCTCGACAGCAGGGCCCGACGCCCTTACCGTTTCCCTGCGAAGGGCATGGGAGGCGTGATGTGGCCAGGAAGACGGTGATCGGCAAGAAGGGTGTTCGCGTCAAGGCGGCGGCGAAGAAGAAATCGACGATGAAGGCGTCCGGCCGCGCAGGCGCGAAGGCGGCCAGGAAGGCCGAGCCGCCCAAGTCAGCCAAAGTGCGCCTGCCCAAGGGGCCGATCTGGCAGTGGTCGGCCTTGGAGACGGCGGCGGCCATCCGCGCCGGCGCGGTTTCCTCGGTCGAGGTCGTCGAGGCTCACGTCGCGCGCATGCGCGCGGTCAATCCAAAGCTCAACGCCGTTGTCGTCGATCTCTCGGAGGAAGCGCTCGAGGCGGCGAAAGCCGCGGACAAGGCCAGAGCAAAAGGGACCGAACCTGGCCTGCTGCACGGCGTGCCGATCACCATCAAGGAAAACGTGGACTACGATGGAAGGCCGAATCCCAACGGCGTACCGGCGCAAATGAAGATCATCGCTCCCTCCGACGCGCCGGTCGTGCGCAACCTCAAGAAGGCTGGCGCGATCGTCATCGGCCTGACCAATACGCCCGAGTTCTCGTTCCGCGGCTTCACCGACAACCCGCTTCACGGGCTGACGCTGAACCCGTGGAATCCCGAGATCACCTGCGGCGGATCATCGGGCGGCGCCGGCGCCGCGGTGGCGGCCGGCATCGGAACGATCGCGCATGGCAACGACATTGGCGGTTCCTTGCGCTGGCCGGCGCATTGCAACGGGGTAGCCACCATCAAGCCCACACAGGGCCGTGTGCCCGCCTATAACGAGAGCGCCGCGGCCGAGCGGCCGATGCTGGCCCATCTGATGTCGGCGCAGGGACCGCTGGCGCGCAGCGTAGCCGACGTAAGGCTCGCGCTGGAGGTCATGAGTCAGCGCGATCCACGCGATCCCTGGTGGGTCCCCGCGCCCCTGATCGGGCCGAAGCCGAAAGGACCCGTCAAGGTCGCGCTTGCGAAACTGCCGGACGACATGGACGTCGATCCGTCGGTGCACGCGGCGCTCAGGCAGGCCGCCGACCATCTCGAGCGCTCGGGCTATCGCGTAAGCGAGGTCGAGGTTCCCGACATCAACGGCGTCTGGCAGACCTGGTGCGACATCATCGTCAATGAAGTCGTCGTGCTGCAGGAAGCCGCGATGCTGGCGGTGACCTCGGAGGATTTTCATACGGCCTGGAACGGTATCAAGGTGAAGGCGAACACACTCGACCTGCGGGGCTGGATGCGAGCGACAACCGCGCGCAACACCCATATCCGCGCCTGGCAATTGTTCTTCGAGGATTATCCGGTCGTGCTCGCCCCGACGACGGTGAAGCCGACGCCTGGCCCGCGCGAAGATACGATCAGCCCGGAGCGTACGCGTGAAATCTTCTGGAACGACATACGTTTCATTTCCGCGATCAATGTGCTTGGCCTGCCCAGCGCTGTCGTACCAGTAGCGCTGCACGATGGCAGACCGATCGGCGTGCAACTGATCGCAGGGCGCTACCGCGAGGACCTCGCGCTTGATGCCGCGTCGGCGATCGAGAAGCGCGCCGGAACGCTGGTGCGCCAGCTGTGGGAACAGATGAGCTAGCTGCCTCAAGCGAACGTGACTCTCGCGCGTGAGAAATGCCGCTCGGCAACGCCGTCGCGGCTTCTTTCGCCGAGAATTTGTTCGAGCGGCGGTTTGTCGGACGGGTGAGGCTGCACGAAGCGGCGTTCCAGATAGGCCGATATCAGCGCGTCCTTGGATGGAAAATGATTGTAGAGCGTGCGCTTGGAGATGCCGGTCTCGGCCGCGATGGTGTCGACGCCGATCGCGCGAATGCCCGGCCGATAGAACAGCCGGTCGGCGGTCTCGGGAATCCGCTCCTTCATGCTCTGCTTGGCGGGCGGGGAGGCCATGCGACGGAGCGGTATCTCTCGGCTTGACGGCGATGTCCCTGTAGCCCTGTTACACAGGTCTGTGTAATCCAAATCCGGCGGGATTCGCAGGATGGCGCCGTCGTGCCGCGGCCGAAAGGGAGAACAACAGCCATGCCCCTGCTGCAACGCCGAGCACCTTTGTGGTCTTCAGATTGAGCTCGAAACTCCAACCCGGTTGGTTGCCGCGCCGGCAGTTCCGCGTTTGCTTGAAATGTCGCAAATCCGGCGGCGGCTGGTCCTTGCGACTGGCATCGGCAGCCTTCGCCGCCCCCCGTTGTTTTGAGGGGCATCAATGGCCGGCGGATCGCCGTCTGCTAGGTTATAGACATCCGCGAGGCAAGCATGGGGTAAGCTGATGCGCGCTCCCTTCGTTCTGGGTTTCGTCGCCGTCTTCGTTCTGGTGGGAGGCGGCTATATGTATTGGAGCCAGGAACAGACTGGTCGCCTGCCAGCCGGCCTTGCGAGAGCCAATGGCCGCGTCGAAGTCCAGCGCGTCGACATTGCTTCAAAGCTTCCGGGACGCCTGGCGGAAATTCGGGTCAAGGAGGGTGACTTCGTCCATAAGGATGAGATCGTCGCGCGTTTGGATACGGCCGAACTGCTCGCACAGCTCGCCGCCGCCAAGGCGTCGGTGCAGCGCGCGATCGCAGGCATCGGACGCGTCGAGGCCGACATCGCGATCCGCGAGGCTGAACACGATTTGTCGGAGCTGGAATTACGCCGCGCCAGCGAACTGGAGCAGCGAGCCGCCGGCACGAAGGCCGAACTCGACCGGCGCCGGGCGCAGCACGCCGTTGCCGAAGCGCAAATCCTTGGCGCCCGCGCGGCGCTCGCAGACGCCAAGGCGGGGCGAGATGTGGCCGAAGCGCAGGTCGCTCAAATCGAGGCAACGCTCGCAGACATGGCTCTGCGAACTCCGGTATCGGGCCGGGTCGAGTACAAGCTCGTCCAGCCGGGCGAGGTCGTTGCTGCGGGTGCGCGTCTGGCGACGATGCTCGACCTCACTGACGTCTTCATGACGATCTTCCTCCCGACCGGGGAAGCCGGCAAAGTCGCACTCGGATCCGATGCGCGCGTCGTGCTCGATGCGGTCCCAAACCACGTTTTTCCGGCCATCGTGTCGTTCGTTGCCGCCGAGGCGCAGTTCACGCCTAAGACCGTTGAGACGGCGAACGAGCGCGAGAAGCTCATGTACCGCGTCAAGCTGGCCTTCGATCCGGACCTGCTCAGAACCCATCGTGACTACGTGAAGGCCGGCCTTACCGGCAATGCCTATGTCAAAATCTCTCCGGACTTGTCATGGCCATCTTATTTGACGCCACGGATACCAGATGTCCCCCACTGAAGAACTCGCCGTCGAGGTGATCCAGGTCACCCATCGTTACGCAAAGGTGGCGGCCCTGAACGACATCAGCCTTGCCATTCCCGGCGATACTTCGACCGCCTTTGTCGGCCCGGACGGCGTCGGCAAATCGACCCTTCTCGCCCTGATCGCCGGCGTGCGCCGCCTGCAGTCGGGAGCCATCCGCACATTGGACGGGGACGTGGCGTTGCGCGCGCACCGCGATCGCATCTCGCCGCGCATCGCGTATATGCCGCAGGGCCTCGGCCGCAATCTCTATCCGAGCTTGTCGGTGTACGAGAACGTTGACTTTATCGCACGCCTGTTCGGGCAATCGCCAGCCGAGCGCCGCAATCGTATCGAGCGCCTGCTTCGCGCAACGGGGCTGGATCCATTTCCGGACCGGCCAGCCGGCAAGCTCTCGGGCGGAATGAAGCAGAAGCTCTCGCTCTGTTGCTCCTTGATCCATGATCCCGACCTTCTGATCCTGGACGAGCCGACCACCGGAATCGACCCTCTGTCGCGCCGGCAATTCTGGACGCTGATCGGGGAACTCAGGCAGGAGCGGCCGGGCATGACGGTCCTGGTCGCCACCGCCTATATGGAGGAGGCGGAACGCTTCGACCGCCTCGTCGTGATGGACGGCGGGCGCGTGCTCGCGGCGGCAGGTACCACCGACATTCTCGCGCGCACCGGCGCGAGCACCCTCGAACAGGCCTACATTGCGTTGCGCCGGGATCGCGACCCGACACCCGTGCAGGGCTTCGTCATGTCTCCGCGAAAGACAGCGTCCGGCCCGCCGGCAATTGTCGCCCAGGGCCTGAGCCGGAAATTCGGTGATTTCACCGCCGTTGACGACGTGAGCTTCAGCATCGAACGCGGCGAGATCTTCGGATTTCTTGGTTCGAACGGTTCCGGCAAGACCACGACGATGAAAATGCTGACCGGGCTCCTCGGCATCACGAGCGGGCACGCCGAATTGCTGGGGAAGCCGGTTCAGGCGAGCGATCTCGAAACCCGGCTGCGGGTCGGCTACATGTCGCAGTCCTTCTCGCTTTACGAGGAACTGACCGTCAGGGCGAATCTCGAGCTGCACGCCCGGCTTTATCGCGTGCCTGAGGCCGAGATCGAAATTCGCGTCGATGAGGCGTTGCGCCAGTTCGAACTGGTCACGGTAGCCTCCCAGAAGCCGTCCGGTTTCCCGCTCGGTATCCGCCAGCGCCTTCAGCTCGCGGCCGCCTGCCTGCACCGGCCGGAGGTGCTGATCCTCGATGAGCCGACTTCCGGAGTGGATCCAGCCGCCCGCGATATGTTCTGGCGATTTTTGCGTGATCTCTCGCGGCAGGAGGGCGTGACGATCTTTGTCTCGACGCATTTCATGAACGAGGCCGAGCGCTGCGACCGCATCTCGTTGATGCATGCCGGAAAGGTTCTGGCGGTCGGAACACCGGCGGCGCTGCGCAGGATGAAATCCGCAGCGAACCTGGAGGATGCTTTCATTGCATACCTTGAAAGCGCCGATGCCGCTGCATCCGCCGGCGCACCCGATCGAGTTCAAGGCGAAATGCCGAGACAGTTCGAGGCCGCCGCGCCCGTTCGCCACGATACGTTTCGTTCGTCATGGAAGCGCATCTGGGCGTTCGCCCGCCGCGAGATGCTCGAATTGATGCGCGACCGCGTGCGCATCGCCTTCGCGCTGGCCGGGCCCTTGGTTCTCATGATGACCTTCGGTTACGGCATCACTTTCGATGTAGAGAACCTGACCTTTGCGGTCCTCGATCGTGACCAGAGCCTCGACAGCCGGCAAATGATCGAGAGCTTCGCTGGGTCCAGGTACTTTCGCGAACAGGCGCCATTGCGCAGCGAGAAAGAGATCGACCGTCGATTGCGCGACGGGGGGCTTCGCATGGCCATCTCCATTCCGCCGGGGTTCGGTCGTGACCTCGTTACCGGTCACAAACCCGAAGTCGGGTTTTTTCTCGACGGCGCCATGCCGTTTCGCGCGGAGACGATGCGTGGCTACGTCGAAGGAACGATGACGCGCTACATGCAGAATTTTGCGCGCGGAACACACGTAGCGAGTTCGAATTTCGACCTGATACAGATCGAGCCGAGATTCCGATACAATCAGGATTTTCGCAGCGCGTTCGCCATTACTCCCGGCCTGATCATGATTTTTCTGGTGATTTTCCCATCGATGCTCGCTGCGCTCGGAATCGTGCGCGAGCGTGAAATCGGGTCCATCAGCAATTTGTACGCGTCGCCGGCTTCGATTGCGGAATTCATTCTCGGTAAACAGGCTCCTTATGTCTTGCTCGGGTTCGTGAGTTTTCTGAGTCTCATGATGCTGGTCGATCTGCTGTTCAATGTGACCGTCAAGGGCTCGTTCCCGGCGCTTATTGTCGGCGTTCTGCTCTACATCTACGCGACTACGGCCCTCGGCACGTTGGTGTCCACATTCGTCCGCACCCAGGTCGCCGCCATTGTTGCGACTGCCATCATTGCGACCGTGCCCGCGATCAATTTCTCCGGGTACATCTTTCCGGTGGCGGGGCTGGAGGGCTCCGGGCGCTTTATCGGAATGGGATTTCCATCGCTCTGGTTCCAGAACATCAGTCTCGGCACGTTCACCAAGGCCCGCGACTTCGCCGCGTTCTATCCAGAGTTCCTGATCTTGTTCGGCTTCGGTTGTTTCTACTTGCTGGCGGCGAGTTTTTTCTTGCGCAAGCAGGAGTCCTGATCATGCGACGTTGGCTCTACAATGTGTTCCGTCTGGGGCTGAAGGAGTTCGCAAGTCTCGCCAGCGACGCGATATTGGTCTTTTTCATCGTCTACTCGTTCTCCTTTGCGATTTACAGTCAAGCCACCGGCATCAAGACGGACGTCGCCAACGCGCCGGTCGCTATCGTCGATTCAGATCGATCCGAGCTTTCGGCGCGCTTTCGCGATAGCCTGCTCAAACCCTATTTCCGCAATCCCGCTATCATCGACCGTACCGAGGTCGACCGCCGGATGGACCGCGGCGCCTATACGTTGGTCCTCGATATTCCGCCGCGGCTCGAAGCCGACGCGCTTCACGGTCGCAGTTCGGCTCTGCAACTGAACATCGATGCAACCGCCATGACCCAGGCTGGCGTAGGGGCCAGCTACATTGAGGCGATCGTTCAGCGGGAAACCAGGAGCTATCTCCGATCGCGTGGCATCGATTCATCCCCACCCGTGTCGATCGTTATTCGCTCTTTCTTCAATCCGAATCTTGAAGGTGTCCGGCTCCAGGCGGTATGGGCAATTCTGGAGCGGTTCACCATGCTGTCCATTCTCATCGTTGGAGCCGCGGTGATCCGGGAACGCGAACGCGGCACGATCGAGCACCTCCTGGTGATGCCGATCCGGGCGAGCGAAATCGCGGCTGCCAAGATCTGGGCCAATGGCTTGGTGATGGTCGTTGCGTGTGGGCTTGCGCTTTTGCTTGTCGTCCAGCGATTGCTCGATGTGCCAATCGAGGGATCAATCAGTCTATTTCTCGGCGGAACGGCTATTTATTTCTTTGCCGTTGCCGCGCTCGGCGTTCTTCTCGCCACGATCGCCAATACGTTGCCGCAATTTACGTTGCTCGCCATTCCGGTCTTTTTGATCCTCAACCTGTTGTCGGGCGGATTCTCACCGTTCGAAGCCATACCCGAACCACTACAAGTCGTGCTCCAGATATCCCCAACCGTGCATTACGTGAAATTCGCACAGTCCGTTCTTTTTCGTTCCGCTGGCATTGACGTCGTGTGGCACCATCTGGTGATCCTCATTGCTGCGGGGGCGCTCTTTCTCGCGCTGGCGGTGGCGCGATTCCGCACCATGCTCACCAATGCCCAATAGGCGGGCGTGCTTGGCCGCGCTGCCATCGATCGAGCCACTCGCGGGCGCGCGCGGTGGCGGCTCGCATAAAAGCTACACCAAGTTCCGGAGTGAGCGGAAGGGGATGCCGCGGCGGGCTATTGTGATAGGCGAACGTTTTTTTCGAAATTCTTTTTGCAATGCGGGCGTCCGGAGTGGCTCATCGCGACATTTCGCTGCGTCGCAGAATGCGGTCGTCATCGGCGTAGCCGACCTCGAGCAAGCCGCAGCAACCGAGCTCGATTTATGAGTACGCGCCCTTGGAAACGATCGGTCTCCGGTTGCACATTTGTCTCGATCACTCTGCAATACTTCTCTTCCAGGACAGTCGGATTTATGTTTTGGGTCGGCCGCGTTCCCTTGAGCCTGGAGAGACTTCTGGTTCGATTATCTCAGTTTCAATCCCCGCATTCTCCAGCAACACCCTTGCGGCTTCTTTCGCCGCGCGCGCCATCGCGGGGTTGTCGCGCACCAGATCCTGCGCGATCGCGCCGTCGACCAGCAAGGCAAGCTGCGTAGCAAGACCCTCGGCATCCCTGACATTCATTTGCGCCAGCAGATCGCGGAACCAGAGCCGGCGGCTTTCCTTGAAGGCGATGGCGATTTTCCGCACCGACCGAGCCTCGGCGCCGAGTTCGGCGACCGCGTTGACGAAGGGGCAGCCGCGAAAGCCCTTGCTGGCAAAACCGCGCTCCAGCCGATCGAAGGTGCCGAGAATTTGTTCGAGAGGTGGTTTGTCGGACGGGTGAGGCTGCACGAATCGGCGCTTCAAATAAGCCGATATCAGCGCCTCCTTGGATGGAAAATGATTGTAGAGCGTGCGCTTGGAGATGCCGATCTCGGCGGCAATGGTGTCGACGCCGATCGCGCGAATGCCCCGCTGATAGAACAGCCGGTCGGCGGTCTCCAGAATCCGCTCTTTCATGCTCTGCTTGGCGGGCGGGGTGGCCATGCGACGCTGAGAATCCTTTTGGCTTGACAGCCATGTCCATCCATAGCCTACCTACACAGGTCTGTGTAATAAAATCCATGCGGATTCGCAGCGTCATGCCGCCCGTTCCGCGGCCGAAAGGGAGAACAACAACCATGCCCCTGCTGCAAGTCCTGCGCCCCA
This sequence comes from Bradyrhizobium sp., assembly GCF_049691595.1. Taxonomy (GTDB): domain Bacteria; phylum Pseudomonadota; class Alphaproteobacteria; order Rhizobiales; family Xanthobacteraceae; genus Bradyrhizobium. Next base: position 3,189 of record NZ_JBAVNZ010000048.1, on the reverse strand, counting down.
CGCTTCCCATCCTGATCGGCGCGTCGCTGATGCTGACGCTCAGCATGGGCCTGCGGCAGAGCCTTGGCATCTTCCTGCAGCCCCTGACGCGCGATGTCGGCATCTCCGTTTCCGATTTCACCCTCGCGATCGCGGTGCAAAACCTCGCCTGGGGATTTTTGCAGCCGCTCGCCGGCGCGATGACGGTGCGCTACGGCTTTCGTCCGATCATGATGGTCGGCGCACTGCTTTACGTGCTGGGGCTGGCGCTGATGGCGGGCGCGCAGGGGCTTCTCAGCGTCATGATCGGCGGCGGCGTGCTGATCGGGACCTCGCTCGCCTGCACCGCGGCCGCGATCGCGATGTCGGTGGCGGCGCGCGCGGTGCCGGCGACGGTGCGCAGCACGGTACTCGGCATCGTGTCGGCGGCGGGCTCGCTGGGCGCGCTGTTGTCGGCGCCGATCGGGCAGCTCCTGAATGAGGGTCACGGCTGGCGCACGGGGCTCGCGGGCTTTGTGATCCTGGCGGTGGCGATGCTTCCGGCGGCCTGGTACGCCGGCCGGGTGGACCAGGTTCCGCTGCCGCCGCGCGGCGCCGACGACATCGCCGATACCTCGGCCGGCGTCGCGGTGAAAGTCGCGTTCGGCAACGCCGCGTTCGTGGTGATGACCCTGGCCTATTTCGTCTGCGGCATGCAGCTCGTGTTTCTCACCACGCATCTGCCGTCTTATCTGGCGATCTGCGGCATGGATCCGATGCTGAGCGCGCAGACGCTCGGCATGATCGGCGGCTTCAACGTGCTGGGCAGCCTGTTCTTCGGCTGGGCCGGCGGGCGCTGGAACAAGCTGGCGCTGTTAGGGGCCATCTACATTTTGCGGTCGCTGGCGCTGGCCTGGTATTTTACGCTGCCGCCGACGCCGGGCACGACGCTCTTGTTCGGCGCGATCATGGGATTTTTGTGGATGGGCGTCGGGCCGCTGGTCGCCGGCGCGGTGGCCGACATGTTCGGGCTGCAGTGGCAGGCCATGATCCAGGGGCTCGCCTTCATGAGCCACCAGCTCGGCAGCTTCCTCGGCGCCTTCGGCGGCGGGGTGCTGTATGACGCGCTCGGCTCCTACACCATGGCCTGGCGGATCGGCGTCGCGCTCGGGCTCGCGGGCGGCATCGTCCAGGTGGCGTTTGCGCTGATACGGCCGAGCGGGCCGCCGATGTTGAAGCCGGCATAGCCCCGGCTTCGTTCCCCGGATGCTGTGCAGCGCCAGAAGCGCGTTTACGCGCGTCTTCAACCCGCTATGGCGGTGCGCTGCTGGTCCGGGTCCACTGCCGAACATGGGTCCCGGCTCTGCGGTGCAGCGCCGAAGAAGCGCTGCATCGCGTCCGGGACACGGAGAAGGCTGGCCGGCAGCCCCAAAACAAAACGGGGCCGCAAGGCCCCGCATCGGTCAGTCCAAACGCTTTTCTGCTTACTTGATCTTGTTACTTGATCTTGGATTCCTTGAACTCGACGTGCTTGCGCGCGACCGGGTCGTACTTCTTCTTGACCAGCTTGTCGGTCATGGTGCGCGAATTCTTCTTGGCGACGTAATAGAAGCCGGTATCCGCGGTGGAGACGAGCTTGACCTTGATGGTGACCGCTTTGGCCATGATTCAGGACCTCAAAATTGTTGGGTATCGGGCGCCGGCCAAATCGGCCCGCATTTGCAGGGCAACCTAGCCTCGATCCGCCCAAAGTCAAGGTTTTGGAGCCGGAAACTGGCGCAGTTTCGGGTAGTCAGGCCGCGAAGAACCGGTTTTTCGGCCGCGGCAGGCCGAGATTCTCCCGCAGCGTCCGGCCTTCATATTCCTTCCGGAAGATCCCGCGCCGCTGCAGCTCCGGCACCACCTTGTCGACGAAATCGTCGAGACCGGCGGGCAGATACGGGAACATGATGTTGAAGCCGTCGCAGCCAAAGCTCGTCAGCCATTCCTCCATCTGGTCGGCGATCGATGCGGGCGTGCCGACAAAGGTGAGGCCGCCATAGCCGCCGACGCGCTGGGCGAGCTGGCGCACCGTGAGCTTGTCGCGCGCGGCGACATCGACCAGGCGCTGCCGGCCGCTCTTGGAGGCGTTGGTTTCCGGGATCGGCGGCAGTTGTCCGTCGGGGTCGAAGCCGGATGCGTCGGTGCCGAGCTGAACCGACAGCGAGGCGATGGCGCTGTCATAGTGCACCATGCTGTCCAGTTTTGCCCTTTTCTCTTTTGCCTCTTCGAGGCTGTCGCCGACCACGACGAAGGCGCCGGGCAGGATTTTGAGGTGATCGCGGTCGCGGCCGAGCCTGTCCATGCGGTCCTTGATGTCGGCGTAGAGCTTCTGCCCATCGGCCAGGCTGCCGCCGCCGGTGAACACGGCTTCCGCGGTCTCGGCCGCGAGCTGCCGGCCGTCGTCGGAGGCGCCGGCCTGAACGATCACGGGCCAGCCCTGCACCGGGCGGGCGATGTTGAGCGGGCCGCGCACGCTGAGGTATTTGCCCTTGTGATTGAGCACGTGCATTTTTGCCGGATCGAAATACAGGCCGGCTTCGACGTCGCGCACAAAGGCATCGTCGGCGAAGGAATCCCACAGGCCGGTGACCACGTCATAGAATTCGCGGGCGCGCCGATAGCGCTCGGCGTGTTCCATGTGATCGTCGAGCCCGAAATTCAGCGCGGCGTCCGGATTGGAGGTGGTGACGATATTCCACCCCGCGCGCCCGCCGCTGATGTGATCGAGCGAGGCAAAACGGCGGGCGACGTGATAGGGCTCGTCGAAGGTGGTCGAGCCGGTCGCGATCAGGCCGATATGCTCGGTCGACGCCGCCAGCGCCGACAACAGCGTGAACGGCTCGAACGAGGTCACGGTGTGGCTGCGCTTCAGCGCCGCGATCGGCATGTTCAGCACCGCCAGATGGTCGGCCATGAAGAAGGCGTCGAACTTTCCGGCTTCCAGTTTCCGGATCAGGCGCTTGATGTGCGCAAAATTGAAATTGGCGTCCGGCCAGGCACCGGGATAGCGCCAGGCGCCGGTGTGAATGGAGACCGGCCGCATGAATGCGCCGAGCTTGAGGTGACGTTTGGCCATGGACCCGTTTCCGTATTGGTTCTTGTTGGTCATCTCGGTACCGTCATTCCGGGGCGCGCCTCCGCGCGAGCCCGGAATCCATAACCACGAACGGGAGTATGGATTCTCTGATG
>NZ_JBAVNZ010000047.1:0-12378 GCF_049691595.1 Bradyrhizobium sp. | reverse complement strand
GCGATTTCCTCGGAGACCGCGGCAAAGGCGGCGCGCCATTCGGCGATCGGACGCGCCTCGCCTTTCTCGCCCATTCCGGCCGGCGAGACCTCGGCAAAGCGTTCGGCGAACTTGCGGCGCGCATTGGCCGCGGCGATCGTACCCTGCAAATCGGTGCGCTGGTCCTTCAGCGCCTCGATGCGCTTGTCGAGTTCGGGCAGATTGACCGGCGGCGCCGCGCGCGGCGGCCGCGTGTCGATGGCGCCGATCGTGAGCTTGGCGCCGGCCTCACCCTCGACCCGCAGCGAGGATGGATCGAGCGTCAGCGGAAAGTCCCTCGTCACCAGCGTGTTGTCGCCGGAAGGAAGATCGAGCGCGATCACGCGCGTGACGCTGGCGCCATCGGGATAGACGGTGACGGCATCGACCGCCGATGTGACGTCCAGATCGGCGGCCTGCGCCGGCAGCGCGGCGAACGCCGTCGCAAGCACCAGGCTGGCCGTTACAAGGCTGTTGGCAATCATTCGCATGACGTTCCCTCTCTCATGATCTCCGCGCGGCGCGCGACATTCCGGCCGATCCGGTGCGACCCGGCACGAAGCCGCATCACCAGCAGTGATGAGACGCAGCGATCAAGCAACGGGTTCGATTGAGGTAACGGTAAGGCACGGCCAGGACAGGCTCCGGGGCGGGTGCGGCGCCGGTTGACTGCAACGCCGGCATTCGGAAATTGTCACATTTGCATCGTATCAGCCGTCACCTGGATGCGGTTGCATCGAGAGCGACCAGAGCCAACCGACCATGACTTTGCAAACCGGGAGTGCAAGTAGACCACGACAGAAACAGAGTCTTCGATGACATTGGCAAACGAAAACCCCGGCCGACAGGCCGGGGTCGATCACCGCTCGGATTCGATGCGTCACCGCAACGGCTCAGAAAGGTCCGCCGAATCCGCCGAAACGATAGTTTATACCAGCCTTGAGGACATGGAACTTATCATCAGCAAAGGGGCCGCCGTTGCCGAAGTCCATCATGTTATATTCGATCTTGGCGGTCCAGTTGTCCCGCAGGGCATACTCGGCGCCGAAGCCAAGCACCCACCCACTCACAGTCCGGCTGACCGACATCGAGCCGACGGATATACCATTCATGGCAACGCCGACGGTCCCGGTTCCGTGAGCCCACGCTCCACCCACCTTGCCAAAGATGAGCCAACGATCGACGGTGTAGCCGAGCCTTGGAGCAAGCGTGGAGACCCAATCGAGGCTCGCCTCGGCGCGCCCGGTTATGACGGCTCCACGCCCGACGACCGTGGCGCTGGCGCTGTCCTTGATGGTCGTCCCCGAAATGTCCGCCTCGATGCCCCAGACCCACTGATTGACCTGGTAATTGAAGCCAACCTGACCGCCTCCGATCAAGCCGCTGCTGCTGCCGCCATCTGAGTCGGCCCATCCGAGGCCGACGTGACCGCCCGCATAGAATCCAGTCCAGCTGTAGATATAGGGCACTGGCGGCATGGCCCTGTAACCACGACCGCCCGCCGCATCGGCGGCGACAGATAAGGCGGATGTCGATGCCAGCATGGCCGTGGCAAGACTCACCGTAATCAATTTACTCGTTCGCATTGCTGTCTCTCCTGCCCTCATGTACCCCACGCATTAGGCGGGTGAATGTGTCAAAAAGATGCAACCTAAGGGTACGATGACGCGGATCTCTTCATGATCGGCACGGTCTTCTCATTTTGTAAAACAGTGTTGTTCGCGAGCCACATTGCATTCAGCAATCTGATAAGCTCGTGGTAACGGAGCGCATGATCGCCAGCGAATTGATCAAAGCGATCGGCCTGTACAAAACACTTGGATCGGCCGCTCATGTAATCTCAATCCAGTATCGGGCTACTCATGAGATTGGAAAGCGACTCACGTCTGGACCGACAAAGAATAGTGCAGAATACCGCCGTGCTGGTTCATCCCGCTCTTAACTGAGTGAACGGACGTCGGGTTGTGGGCGCATATCCTTTGGAATCCATTTCGGCCTCTGGTCAAGGCTGGTTAAATCCGCAAGGGGATGACGCAAGCCGAACTGGCAACAACGTCACGCGCGTCACTTACGACCTTGTTCGGCAACCCGCCCCGGAATCTCAGAAAACCAGCGCCTTGGCCTGCTTGACCTGCGGCAGCGCCTGCACCTTGGCGAGCACGTCGGCGGGCACGCCACCGTCGACCTCGACCAGCGCGATGGCGTCGCCACCCTGCTTGACGCGGCCGAGATGGAAGGTGGCGATGTTGATCCTGGCGTCGCCGAGCAGGCCGGCGAAACTGCCGATGAAGCCCGGTCTGTCTTCGTTGGTGACATAGATCATCGATTTGCCGAATTCGGCGTCGACCCGGATACCCTTGATGTCGACCAGCCGCGGCTTGCCGTCGGCATAGACCGTGCCCGACACCGAGCGCTGCTGCCGCTCGGTGGTGACGGTGACCGTGATCAGGCTTTCATAGTCGCTCTCGGCCGCGCGCACGATCTCGTCGACCACCATGCCGCGCTCCCTGGCGATAACCGGCGCCGAGACCACGTTGACCTCACCCAGCATCGGCCGCAGCAGGCCCGACAGCACCGCCGAGGTGATCGCCTTGATCTTCATTTCGGCGACATGGCCCTCATAGGTGATCTGAACTTTCAGGATGCCGGTCTCGGTGAGCTGGCCCGCGAACGAACCGAGTTTTTCGGCGAGATCGATGAACGGCTTCAGCTTCGGCGCCTCTTCCGCCGTGATCGACGGAAAATTCACCGCATTGGAAATCGCGCCGGTCAACAGATAGTCCGACATCTGCTCGGCGACCTGCAGCGCGACGTTCTCCTGCGCTTCGGTGGTGGACGCGCCGAGATGCGGCGTGCAGATCACGTTGGGACGACCGAACAGCACGTTCCTGGTGGCCGGCTCCTCGACGAACACGTCGAAGGCGGCGCCGGCGACGTGCCCGGAATTGAGCGCGTCGACCAGCGCCTGCTCGTCGACCAGGCCGCCGCGGGCACAGTTGATGATGCGCACGCCCTTCTTCATCCTGGCGAGCGCGGCGGCGTCGATGATGTTTTTGGTCTTCTCGGTCAGCGGCGTGTGCAGCGTGATGAAATCGGCGCGCTTGAACAGCTCCTCGAGGTCGACCTTCTCCACGCCGATGTCGCGCGCGCGCTCCGGCGACAGGAACGGGTCGTAGGCGATCACCTTCATGCGCAGCCCAAGCGCCCGGTCGGCGACGATCGCGCCGATATTGCCGCAGCCGATCACGCCGAGCGTCTTGGCGGTGATCTCGACGCCCATGAAGCGGTTCTTCTCCCACTTGCCGGCCTGGGTCGAGGCATCGGCCTGCGGAATTTCCCGCGCCAGCGCCAGCATCAGGGTGATGGCATGTTCGGCGGTGGTGATCGAATTGCCGAACGGCGTATTCATCACGATGATGCCTTTTGCCGTGGCGGCGGGAATCTCGACATTGTCGACGCCGATGCCGGCGCGGCCGATCACCTTCAGCCTGGTCGCCTTCTCGATGATCTTGGCGGTCGCCTTGGTGGCGGAGCGGATCGCAAGCCCGTCATAATTTCCGATGATCTCGGCGAGCTTGTCCTTGTCCTTGCCGAGATTGGGCTGGAAGTCGACGTCGACGCCGCGATCCTTGAAGATCTGCACGGCAGCGGGCGAAAGCGCGTCGGAAATGAGAACCTTGGGCTTTGACATTGGATTTTTCCTTCACCCTCCCCTGGAGGGGGAGGGTCGGCGCGAAGCGCCGGGATGGGGTGCAGCTGTCGATGCGAAATTCTTTGTGCGTCGAGTTCGTGGAGAGATCACCCCACCCCGCCGCACCTGCGGTGCGTCGACCCTCCCCCTCCAGGGGAGGGTGAAGATTACGCCGCCTTGGCGAGCGTCGCCTTGGTCTCGGCAAAGGCCCAGTCGATCCACTGCGTCAGCAGCGCGACGTCCCTGGCCTCCACGGTGGCGCCGCACCAGATCCGCAAGCCCGCCGGCGCGTCGCGGTAATGCGCGAAATCGTAGCCCGCGCCTTCCTTCTCCACCAGCGCAACCAGTTTCTTGGAGAAATCCGCCTGCGCGTCCGGGTTGAGCGCGGCGATGGCGGGATCGACCACCTTCATGCACACCGAGGTGTTGGAGCGGATGGCGGGATCCTTGGCCAGGAAATCGATCCACGGCGTCTTCGCCTGCCAGTCGGCCAGCACCTTGGTATTGGCGTCGGCGCGCGCGATCAGGGCCTTGAGGCCGCCGACCGATTTCGCCCAGTTCAGCGCATCGAGGTAATCCTCGACGCACAACATCGACGGCGTGTTGATGGTCTCGCCCTCGAAAATGCCTTGGTTGAGCTTGCCGCCCCTGGTCATGCGGAATATTTTCGGCAGCGGCCAGGCCGGCGTGTAGCTTTCGAGCCGCGCCACCGCGCGTGGGGAGAGCACCAGCATGCCATGCGCCGCCTCGCCGCCCAGCGCCTTCTGCCAGGAGAACGTCACCACATCGAGCTTGTTCCAGTCGAGCTCTTGCGCGAATGCCGCCGAGGTCGCGTCGCAAATCGTCAGACCTTCGCGGCTCGCGCTGATCCAGTCGGCATTCGGCACCCGCACGCCCGAGGTGGTGCCGTTCCAGGTGAAGACCACGTCGGACGCCGGATCGACCTTGCCGAGATCGGGAATATCGCCATAGCCGGCGTGCAGCCGGGTGACGTCCTTCAGCTTCAGTTCCTTGACGATATCGCTGACCCAGCCCTCGCCGAAGGATTCCCAGGCGATCGTGGTCACGGGCCGCGCGCCAAGCAGCGACCATAGCGCCATTTCGACCGCGCCGGTATCGGACGCCGGCACGATGCCGATCCTGTAACCGGCGGGGACTTCAAGCACCTCGCGCGTCAGTTCGATCGCGAGCTTGAGCTTGGCCTTGCCGACCTTCGCGCGATGCGAACGGCCGAGCGCGGCGTCCTTCAGATTTTGCGGATTCCAGCCGGGGCGCTTGGCACAGGGGCCGGAGGAGAAATGCGGCACGTTCGGCCGCGAAGCGGGCTTCGCTGCGGTCATGTTCTACCCTTCCAGATAGCTGCCTCTCGGTGGGGAGAGGTTTCCCGCCGCGGTGCGTAGGGGAAAGGCGCCGAATCGTCAAGAAACTTCGCCGGGATCAGGTATTACGCTGGGATCACGGTGGTTTGATGCCCCGGCATCTCAGCGCACCCGCGGCAGGCCGAGCGCGCGCTCGGCCTCGGAAATCCAGCGGCGCAGGGCGGCGTAACCGTCGAGATGAAAGCCGCCTTCATGGGCGACGCGCGTATAGGCGATGAGTGCTACGTCCGCGAGAGAGAAGCTGTCGCCAACCAAAAAACGCGAGGTGGCGAGGTGATGTTCCATGCGCGCCAACGCCGCGTAGCCGCGCTTGACCTTGTCCGGATCGAGATCGGAGGCCGGCTTGCCGAGATAGAACATCTGGAAGCGGCACCCTGCGACGAAGGGCTCGTGACTATTCTGTTCCCAGAACAGCCATTCGTCCATTTTAGCCGCGTCATATGCATCGGCCGGGATAAGATCGCTGCCGCGGGCCAGGTACCGGATGATGGCATTGGACTGCGCCAGCGCACGGCCGTCATCGAGCACGACGGTCGGCACCTGCCCGGCCCCGTTGAGTTTGAGAAACTCGGCCGTGCGGCTCTCGCCCTTGAGCGTGTTGACCTCAATCCAGGTATAGGGCAGCGCCAGCCTGTCGCAGACCCACTTCACCTTCAGGCAATTGCCCGAATTGGCGTCGCCATAGGTCTTCATGGTTTGCGCGGGCTCCGGCCAGGAGCAGCAATCGGATCAGCCGCGCTATTCGCTGTCAAGCCGGCGATCGCGAAAGAATCAGAACTTGTAACCGACGCCGGCACGCACCGTGTTGACGCTGGTATCGACGGTGGAGGTGAACCGGAGATACTCCCACTCCGCGCGCAGGAAGATGTTCGCGTACAGCATCAGGTCGAGACCGAGCCCCGCGGCGAAACCGGTGAGGAAATGCGCGTTCGCGTTGTCGGTCAGCGTGTAGGTAACCGGTCCGATGTTGGGCTTCGGCGGCACGGCAGACCCGACATAGGTGTATTGAAGGGTGGCGTCGGCCCGGCGGTTGATATCCGCCCGCCCCATCGCAACGCCGACGAATCCGTAAGGCAGAAAGCTGCCGATCGCATACCCGCCGCGGACGCGAAGCGAGCCGAAATCGGTGATCTTAATCGAAGAGCTCGACGACACGTCGGCGGTCGTGAAATAATCTGTCGGGAAAAAGAACGCGCGGCTCTGGGAGCCGCTTGAGGCGCCGAAGAAGTTGCCGCGGGTGTAGTTCAATTCAAGCCCGATCAGCGCTTCGCTCCACTGGAAATTATAGCCGACAAAGCCGCCAAAGCCGCTGCTTTGCATGTGCGCCTTGCCGAGCAAGGGCCATTTCGAAATGTTGAACTGGGATTCGAGATCGAGATTGTTCAGGAGCTTGGCGAGCAGGTCCTGGCCGGAATTGGTGAAGTCCATGTCCGCCGCGCCATGCGTGGCCTGGCCGCCGATGTAGACCCCCGCCCAGTTGACCCTGCTGCTGGTCAGCCCGTCGGAAAAGCCCCCGCGAAGAATCGGAAGATCGGAGAGATCGGCCGCCTGCGCACCGGTCACCGCTCCCAACATCATCGCCGCCAGCAGAAGTCCACGCATCGCAACGCTCCATCGAACTCTCTGATGTCGATCATCGCTCGTTAACCTTAACCAATCGTTGTCGCGGGGTTCGATTGGCGCGATGTTGCTGAAAAAACGATGTCCGGGATTGTTGTCTCAAAACCCGAAGCCCGGTTTTCGCGATCGCGCCGAAAGGAAAACGGCGCGGGAAAATCCCGCGCCGTCGGCAATCGTTAACGGATGGGAGAGCGGATTAACCTTTGCGCACCAGCGGCGACGCATAGAGCGGCGGGTTGTCCAGATCCCAGCGCACGCCGAGCTTCAGGTCATGCGAGGTGATGTTCTTGAATGTCGTCGGGTTGAAGATGGTGTTGGTGCCGTCGAAGGTCCGCAGGTCGCCGGTCAGGCCGTCGCCCATGTCGAGGTAGCGATAGGCGAGTTCGACGGTAAAGTTCGGCGTGACCCTGTAGGCGACGCCGGCATGGAGCGCCCAAGCGAAATTCCATTTCGAAACGTTGTCGCCGAAGGCCAGGCCCGGCAGCGCGCCGCCACCGTTGTTGGCGATGCTCTGGTCGGTGAAGTTGGCGATCGAAACCCGCGCCCCGCCGACGCCCGCGCCAATGAACGGCGTGATGCTCCACCAGGTGCCGAGATCGGCGTAGGCGTTGGCGAGCACCACCCACTCCGACTTGGTCGCGTGATAGGTGTCGGTGCCGACGCCGCCCGGATAGGTGATGCGGTCGGTGCCGAAGAACTGCGAGTTGCCGCGATATTCGCCGGTGATGTCGGCGCGGAACCAGTTGTTGAACCGATAGCCGACGCCGACACCGAAGATGCCGGCGGTATTGAAGCCGAGGTTCTGGACCGAGGAAGTGTTGCCGGCGTCGAGCACGTTGTTGAGGCGGCCGACCCGCTGGTTGCTGAAGCCGATGTCGCCGCGCAGATACCAGCCGCCGAAATCCTCGATCGCGGGCGGCGCGTAGGCCGGCGGTGCCATGATCGCCATGTCGGCGGCAAACGCCACCGACGACAACAGGGATGCCGCTGCGGCGGCAACAAATGACTTAACGCTACGCATTGGCTTCGTCCTTCTGGCCGGTGAGGCGACACCAGAGCCCCACGTCTTGAAAACTCACGGGCCGACGATGCCAGCAAATGTTTAAGCGGCACTTAACCCTAATTATTAAGGTTGATAATCCGTGACGACTTTTCGCGCGGCGCTTTCGCGGGCAGCGAAACCGATGCATTCGCGGCACGCAAGACCGCCGAAGCCGCCACGGATGCTAACGATGTGTTGAGAAAACGCGCGCATCCGGCGCACGTTGATCGGGGTCAGCGCGGGTGCCGCGGCATCTTCGGCAGCAACACCGCGAGCAGGCCGATCGCCGGCAGGAATGCGCAAAGCTGATAGACGAAGGCGATGCCGGCGTGGTCGGCGAGCTTGCCGAGCACCGCGGCGCCAAGCCCGCCGATGCCGAAGGCGACGCCGAAGAATACGCCGGAGATCATGCCGAAACGGTGTGGCATCAGTTCCTGCGCGAACACGATGATCGACGACGTCGCCGATGAAAGAATAAGGCCGATGAACACCGTCAGCACGGCGCTGGCAAACAGGCCGGCATGGGGCAGCGCCAGCGTGAACGGCAGCGCGCCGAGGATCGAGAACCAGATCACATATTTGCGGCCGAACCGGTCGCCGAGCGGTCCGCCGAAGAACGCGCCTGCCGCGTTGGCGGCGAGGAAGATGAACAGATAGAGCTGCGCGCCCTGGGTGGAGACGCCGAACTTCTCGATCAGATAGAAGATGTAATAGCTCGACAGGCTCGACACGTAGAGCTGCTTGGAGAACACGAGCGCGACCAGCACCAGGAGCGCGACCATCACGCGCCGGCGATCCGGCGCGTCCGGATGCCGCTCGACGGTTACCGCCTTTTTGGTCACGATCTGCGGCCGGTACCACGCCCCGATCTGCCACAGGATGACGATGGCGAGAAACGCGATCGATGAAAACCAGGCGATGCTCGGCTGGCCGAACGGCACCACGATCAACGCCGCCAGCACCGGCCCCATCGAGGTGCCGAAACTGCCGCCAAGCTGGAACACCGATTGCGCAAAGCCGTAGCGTCCGCCGGAGGCAAGCCGCGCGATCCGCGCCGACTCCGGATGAAACACCGCCGATCCGAGGCCAACCAACGACGCCGCGATCAGAATGATCCCGTAACTGTGCGCGACGCTGAGCAGCAGCAACCCGAAGAACGTGAATCCCATGCCGATGGCGAGCGAGAACGGCTGCGCCCTCCTATCGGTAAAATGCCCGACCAGCGGCTGCAGCAGCGACGCCGTGAACTGGAACGCCAGCGTGATCATGCCGATCTGCGCGTAGTCCAGCGCGTAACTGTCCTTCAGGATCGGATAGACCGATGCGATCAGCGACTGCATGGTGTCGTTGAGGAAATGCGAGAAGCTGATTCCCGCCAGCACGACATAGGCGGGACCTGCGACGGCGCTCCTGGCCGCGCGCCCGGCGGCGGTCGCGGCGGCGAAGCCAGGCGTCACGTCCGGCACCAACACCGGCGCGACCGGTGCTTCTTCGGAGACGACGACGGGTTTGTTCAACGGAGGATTCCCGGACGATTCGCAAGGTGACGGCGCCGTTGTCCTACGACGCGGACACCGCGCCGACCAGCGCCATTAGCCGATGGCTGCGATGCGGTTGGCGCGTGATCCGCCATGACATGCCCTCGGGCCCGTGGACGCTTCTGGCCCGGCGACCAAATCACACGCCAGAGAAAAACCGGATCGCGATCAGGCCGGCGCGGCCTGGCCCAGCGCCGAGACGATCTGATCGACCACGTCCTCGACCAGGATCCGGTCGTCGCCCTCGCCCATCACGCGGATCACGAGCTCGGTGCCGGAGGAACGGACCAGCAGGCGGCCGTGGCCATTGAGGCGTTTCTCGCCATCGACGATCGCCGATTTGACGTCGGCATTTTCGAGCGGCTTGCCGCTGCGGTAGCGGACGTTCTTGAGGATCTGCGGCAGCGGATCGAAGCGGTGGCAGACTTCCGACACCGGACGGCGAAGTTTTTGCACCACCGCGAGTACCTGCAGCGCCGCGACAAAACCGTCGCCGGTGGTGGCGTAGTCGGACAGGATGATGTGGCCGGAGGGTTCGCCGCCGAGATTATAGCCGCCTCTCAGCATCTGCTCGAGCACATAGCGGTCGCCGACCGGCGTTCGCACCATCTCGATGCCATGGCCCTCGAGGAAGCGCTCGAGCCCGAGATTGGACATCACGGTGGCGACAATGCCGGGCTTGGCGAGCCGGCCGTCTTCCTTCCAGCTTTGCGCGATCACCGCGAGCAGCTGGTCGCCATCGACCAGATGGCCGCGTTCATCGACCAGGATGACGCGATCGGCGTCGCCGTCGAGCGCGATGCCGATGTCGGCGCGCATCTCGCGCACCTTGCGGCTCAGCGCCTCCGGCGAGGTCGAGCCGCACTCCTTGTTGATGTTGAAGCCGTCCGGCTCGACGCCGATCGCAACCACGTCGGCACCGAGCTCCCACAGCGCTTCCGGCACCACCTTGTAGGCCGCGCCATGGGCGCAATCGATCACCACGCGCAGGCCATCGAAGCTGAGATCGCGCGGCAGGGTGCGCTTGGCGAACTCGATGTAGCGGTCATGGACGCCGTCGATGCGGCGGGCGCGGCCGAGACTGGCGCTCTGCGACAGGCGGCGGTCGATCGGTTCGTCGAGCAGCTGCTCGATCTGCCGTTCGACATCGTCAGACAGCTTGAAACCCTGCGGGCCGAACAGCTTGATGCCGTTGTCCTCGAACAGATTGTGGGAAGCGGAGATCATCACGCCGAGATCGGCGCGCATCGACTTGGTCAGCATCGCGACCGCCGGCGTCGGCATCGGACCGAGCAGCAGCACGTCCATGCCGACCGAGGTGAAGCCGGCCACCATGGCGTATTCGATCATGTAGCCGGAAAGACGGGTATCCTTGCCGATCACGACGCGATGGCGATGATCGCCGCGCTGAAACACCAGTCCGGCCGCCTGCCCGACCTTTAGCGCGAGCTCCGGCGTGATCAATCCATTGGCGCGGCCCCGAATCCCGTCGGTACCGAAATATTTGCGGCTCATGTAACCCCCAGCAAGCCCGGAGCTTTTCAAGACCATCCCTGGCAAGAAGCCCTGAACGTCCACCATCATGGCGTGCAGGGGGTTATAATACCTGTATCGCTAATATGGCTTCAAAAAATATGATGAATCATTACCGGTGGCTGGCAGGCCGCCGATCCGGTAACCGATTGTTTTTTCTTGCATTATGCCGAAAATCGAACCGTATTTCGGCCGCCGCCTTGATCTGCGCATGACGCGATATCCGCCCCTCGACGGCGGCGTCCGGGTGACCTTCACGGGGACGCAACCCCGAATGGTCTCCTTCCGCCCCTGCTTCGGGGCCTGGCGGGCCGGGTTTTTTCCGTATTGCCGTCGTTGGGCGGGGCCTGACCGGATCATCGGGCCTTAACCTCTTGCCAGTTCCGCGCGGCGATTTGGCGGATGACCCAACCGTGCTAGATGACAAGTCGGTCAAGAAATGCACGAAGAGCCGGGAGCGTCCATGAAGCACATTACCTGCATCGAAGACCTGCGCCAGTTGCACCGGCACCGCGTCCCGAAAGCATTTTTTGATTATGCGGATCGCGGTTCGTACTCCGAGGATACGATGCGCGCCAACCACGACGATCTTCAGCAGATCAAATTCCGCCAGCGCATCCTGGTCGACGTCTCCAGGCGCGATCTCTCGACCGCGATCCTGGGCGAGCCCGCGGCGATGCCGCTGATCCTGGCGCCGGTCGGACTATTGGGCATGCAGCACGGCGACGGCGAGATTCACGCCTGCCGCGCCGCGCAGGCCGCCGGCATTCCGTTCACGCAAAGCACGATGTCGATCTGTTCGATCGAGGACATCGCCGCCAGCGTCGACAAGCCGTTCTGGTTCCAGCTTTACGTGATGAAGGATCGCGGCTTCATCAAATCCCTGATCGAGCGCGCGATCGCTGCCAAATGCAGCGCACTGGTGCTGACCGTGGACTTGCAGGTGATCGGGCAGCGCCACCAGGACATCAAGAACGGCATGTCGGTGCCGCCGGAATGGCCGCTCTCGAAACTGTTCGATTTCGCCACCAAGCCGGCCTGGGTCGCCGGCGTGCTGCGCGGCAAGCGCCGCACCTTCGGCAACCTGATCGGCCATCTGAAGGGCGCCGAGGACATCACCGCGCTCTCGACCTGGATCAGTTCGCAATTCGACACCACACTAAGCTGGAAGGATATCGACTGGATCCGCGGCATCTGGCCGGGCAAGCTGATCCTGAAAGGCATTCTGGACGTCGAGGACGCCGAGATCGCGGCGAAAACCGGCGCCCAGGCGCTGGTGGTTTCCAACCATGGCGGCCGGCAGCTCGACGGCGCGCCGTCGTCGATCGAGGTTCTGCCCGAGATCGTCGATGCGGTCGGCTCCAAGATGGAGATCATGTTCGACGGCGGCATCCGCTCGGGCCAGGACGTGATGCGCGCGCTTGGGCTCGGCGCCAAATCCTGCATGATCGGCCGCGCCTATGTCTACGGGTTAGGGGCCGCCGTAAAAGCCGGCGTCGCCAAGGCGTTCGATGTGATCGCCAGGGAGCTGACCACGACCATGGGGCTGTGCGGGGT
>NZ_JBAVNZ010000046.1:0-5033 GCF_049691595.1 Bradyrhizobium sp. | reverse complement strand
CAGAATGGCGCTGCGCCGCGCCGCCAGCCGCTTCACCACCTGATGGGTTCGCCGATAGACCATGGCGACTGTTCCGTCCCCGCCCGCCCGAACCCTTGGAAAGGATCGGGAGAACGTGCCTGTCTTTTCAATCTTTTGAGCGATTGAGCGCCAATCGCCTGAAGAACTGAACAACTATTCAGGCCGCATGACAAGACGGTTTTGCGACATCGGAATGGCTGACGAAGAGGCAGTGGGCGGCAATGCTCCGGCGCATCACGCGCCGGCCGGGACCAGCGCCGGCGCCGGCTCGCGCCGCCACCAAGGCCCGGCGCGGCGCAGGATCAGGCTGGACACGATCAGCGTGGCGCCGAGCCCGGTCGGCGCGCCGAACAGCGGATAGAACATCAGGAGCGCGGCGACCAGCCCAAGCGCCGGCAGCTCGTAGCTCTCGAAACCCTCGCGCGATCCGATCCGAACCAGGAAGGCTACCGCGATCGCCAGCACCATCTCATCGTAGAGAAAAAGGTACGGCGTGATCAACAATGTGCCGGCCGCGAGACTTGCGGCTTTCAACGTATAGACAATGCGGCTGCGCCACATCAGCGCCGTCACCGCCGCGACCGTGCCGCTCATGATCCACTGGAAGATCCAGCCGAGTTGTTCGCCGCCGCCGAGGTAGCGAACCAACGCGAAGACGCTTTGCATCTTGCCCCAGGGCGCCCGCCCTTCGGTGAGGAAGGCTTGCGAGAACATCGGCATCCAGTGCACGAACGCCTGCCAGCTTTCGGTGCCGAAGGCGAGCCACGATGCAAAGGCCAGCAGCACCGCCGTGATAGCCGCCGTGATGAATACCCGCCATTGCGCGGCCGCGATCAGCACGAGCGGAAACAGCACCCCATACTGCGGTTTGTAGCTCAACAGCCCGAGGCAGATGCCGGCGAGCACCGGACGTACCGGCAGCAGGTAGAGCGTGCCCCCGATCAAGGATGCGGTGAGGAAACCATTCTGCCCGACCAGTGTGTTGGTGAGCGCGACCGGAAATGCCGCCGCCAGCAGCCAGCCGAACGGCCGTCCGACGATCGCGCGCATGACTGCGAGATAGGGAACGAGGCTCATCGCGGCCCAGCCGATGAAGGCGACCGCATAGGGAAAATGCGCCAGCAGGCTTGCGACGAACAAAAAGAGCGGTGGATAATGCCAGGCGAAGTTGCCGTCATAGCCTTGACCGAGCACCGCGAGCTGCACCTGCTTCTGGATAGCCCAGTCATAGGCCCAGGCCGGATGGCCATCGAGCACCAGCCTGCCAGCGGACCAGACATTGACGAAGTCGGTGGGGATGCCCAGACCCTTCTCATCGAATATCCACCAATGCGCATAGAACGCCGCTGGAAAAAACGATGCATTGACGACGAACAGCACAAAGCAGGCGTTCAGCAGCGCGGCGGGAATGGCGCCTTGTTCGGGCGCGGTGATCGGGGCGGGCACGGCCATGCGAGGTCCTGTTCGTGCGCGGCTTTCGGACGCGCGCACCCCTCCAGCAATAGGCCGGACCGAATTGAAGAAATCTTAAGGTTTTGGGCGGGACGCGGGAATTCTTCTCGTCGTTCCGGGATGGTCCGAAGGACCAGACCGGAAGATTTTAGAGGACCATTAGAGGCAGCCGTGGTTATGGATTCCGGGCTCGCGCCAAGAGGCGCGTCCCGGAATGACGGGGATAGTTTGGGAGGACTCGATATTCAACGTGCTCGTTGAGTAAACAAGCAACGTCCTCAGTCAGCCCGGCTTCTGAGGCGGATCAGGCAATGAACCTATCCATCGTCATTCCGGGGCGCGCCTCTTGGCGCGAAACGATGCCATGGCGAGTGGATGGATACCAATCACGATCGTTATGTTGCAGACGCAAAATTTCGGGATCGCGGGGCGGGCCGGGCCGTAGCGAAACCCACAGTCCTCAAATTCGCTTCGCCAGCACCGCGTTCGACATCAACAGTTGAACCCCGTTGCGATGGAACGGACCGATCAGAAACAGATAGATCTTGCCGAACAGATTATGAACCGTGCAGATGGTTGAAACGACGACGCTGGCCGCCTCGCCGTCGACCGTCCGCAGCACCGACACCCTGAAGTCGATGTGCTTGTCGTTCCGGCCGGCAACAATTTCATGGTCACCAAGAAAGAAAATCGGCCATGGACCTATCTTGTGGCTGACGCTGTAACCGGCCTTGAGCTGCGGGTTCATGATTTCGGCAATTGTTGGCACTTCCAAACCGGCGAGTTTTGCCAGCGCGTTGCGGGCGACCAACATCAGCTTGATCCACAAAGGCGTGTATCCGAATACCGCGAAGAAGATGTCGGCGATGCCGCGTTCCGGGTGCGCCAGCGGCGCCCGATATGAATCCTGGAAACAGGAATTTCCGGTCAAATCCCGGGTAATCATGCTGCCGGACGGGACCTCGCATTCAATCACGTGCATGTCGCACTGTCCCTGCGCAAAGGCGATACGCGGCAAAACGGGTGCCGAAGCACCCGCTTGTCATTCAGCCATTCCTGACGCCCGGTCACGCCTGCGGCTGCGGCTCCAGCCCGGCATCCGGGTCGGGACGCGGGCGGGGCTTGCCGGCCGGCGGCACTGCGGAAGCGCGCGGCGTGGTCGGCTCCAGCACCGACTCGCGGTTCGGCTTCTTGCCCTTGAGCAGGTCCTGAATCTCGTCGCCGGAAAGCGTCTCGAATTCGAGCAGGCCCTTCGCCAGAGCCTCGAGATCGGCGCGCTTTTCGGTGAGAATACGCGTCGCTTCGTTGTAGCCACCTTCCACAAAACGCCGGATCTCGGTGTCGATCTTCTGAACCGTCGCCTCCGATGCGTTCTGGGTGCGCGACACCGACATGCCCAGGAAAACCTCGTCCTGGTTCTCGCCATAGGACACGGTGCCGAGTTCTTCCGACAGGCCCCAGCGCGTCACCATCATGCGCGCCAGCCGCGTCGCCTGCTCGATGTCGGACGACGCCCCGGAGGTGACCTTTTCGCGGCCGAAGATCAGTTCTTCCGCGACCCGGCCGCCCATCATGATCGCCAGCCGCGAGGTCATCTGCTCCAGCGACATCGACAGCTTGTCGCGCTCCGGCAGCTGCATCACCATGCCGAGCGCGCGGCCGCGCGGAATGATGGTCGCCTTGTGGATCGGGTCGGTCGCCACGACGTTGAGGCCGACGATGGCGTGGCCGCCTTCGTGATAGGCCGTCAACAGCTTCTCTTCCTCGGTCATGACCAGCGACTTGCGCTCGGCGCCCATCATCACCTTGTCCTTGGCCTCCTCGAACTCGGCCTGCGTCACCATGCGCTTGTTGCGCCGTGCCGCCGTCAGCGCCGCCTCGTTGACGAGGTTCATCAGGTCGGCGCCGGAAAACCCGGGCGTGCCGCGCGCGATGGTCTTGAGGTTGATATCCGGCGCCAGCGGAACCTTGCGGACGTGAACTTTCAGGATCTGCTCGCGGCCGACGACGTCGGGGTTGGGCACCACCACCTGGCGGTCGAAACGGCCGGGACGCAGCAGCGCCGGATCGAGCACGTCGGGACGGTTGGTGGCCGCGATCAGGATCACGCCTTCATTGGCCTCAAAGCCGTCCATCTCGACCAGCAACTGGTTGAGCGTCTGTTCGCGCTCGTCATTGCCGCCGCCGAGGCCGGCGCCGCGATGACGGCCGACCGCGTCGATTTCGTCGATGAAGATGATGCAGGGCGCGTTCTTCTTGGCCTGCTCGAACATGTCGCGGACGCGGCTCGCGCCGACGCCGACGAACATTTCGACGAAGTCGGAGCCGGAAATGGTGAAGAAGGGAACGTTTGCTTCACCAGCCACCGCGCGGGCGATCAGGGTCTTGCCGGTGCCGGGCGGGCCGACCAGCAGCACGCCGCGCGGAATCCGCCCGCCGAGGCGCTGGAATTTGCCGGGGTCGCGCAGGAACTCGACGATCTCCTGCAAGTCCTGCTTGGCCTCATCGACGCCGGCGACGTCCTCGAAGGTGACGCGGCCATGGGCCTCGGTGAGCATCTTGGCGCGCGACTTGCCAAAGCCCATCGCCTTGCCGGCACCACCCTGCATCTGCCGCGACAGGAAGATCCAGACGCCGATCAGCGCGATGAACGGCAGCCACGAGACCAAGAGCGACACGAACCAGGGCACGTTGTCGCCGGGCGGCTTCGCGGTGATCGAGACCTTGCCGTTGTAGAGGCGCGAGACCAGCGTCGGGTCGTTCGGCGCATAGGTCTGGAAGCTGGAGCCGTTGGTGAAGGTGCCGTGGATTTCCGGCCCCTGGATCACAACGTCGCGAACGTGGTTCTGGTCGACCTCGCTCAACAGCTGCGAGAAGGAGATATCCTGCGAGGAGGTGCGCTGACCCGGATTCTGGAACAGCGTGAACAGCGCCAACAGCAGCAAAACGATAATGACCCAGAGGGCGAAATTGCGCAGATTGGCGTTCATCGATCTTCCTTGGTGGTCGCGCGGATCGCGGCCTTATGTCCTTGGCAGTGTCGCTTGGGTCGCGACGAGGGACCCCCCCGAGCTGACTGCATACAATCTAGGTGGCGCCCGGGTCGATGCCAAGGGAACCACGCGGGACTATTTAACGCATCCTAGCGCAATTCCCGGTCAAATCATGGCGTGAAAACCGACGTTTCCCGGAGGTGGTTAAGACTCTCGGCGAGTTATGGCAGCGGCTTCGGCATTCGATCAGGGCCCGGGCGGGCGGCCGCGGCGGGGCGGTGCCGGTTCGACCCGGATTCGACCGCCAATCAGGCTGATCGCGGCACCGGCGAGGGTCTGTTTCAGCTTTGGCCGGGCTTGCGCGGCCGCCCGGTCCAATGCCGCCAGCAGGGCCTCGACCTTGCCAAGCTCGGCCGGCCCCTCATGACCGACGCGGTCGATTGCGCGTTTCAACAGCCGAAGGCGGATCTCCTCCGGCATCACGGCAAAGGCCCCCGCATCGAATCCCGGGCGCGGTTCATCGCCACCCGTAAGCGCGAGATAGCGCTCGGCGCCGTCAGCCAGAAC
>NZ_JBAVNZ010000045.1:0-12392 GCF_049691595.1 Bradyrhizobium sp. | reverse complement strand
TACCGCGGGAAGCAGCGCGAGCTCGGCCATTGCCATCGAGGTTTGACAGGTGTCGGCGCCGTAGCCGAAGGCGCCGGCCATGCCACAGCAGCTGGAATCGATGGTTTCAACACTCAGGTCGGGAACGAGGCGAAGCACTTTTTCAACCGCTTTGAAGGCGCCGAACGATTTTTGATGACAATGGCCGTGCACCAGGGCTTTTGCGGCGACCGAACCGAGCGGCAGCCGCAGCCGACCACCCTCCGCCTCGCGCAGCAGAAATTCCTCGAACAGCAGTGCCTGCGCGCTGATGCTCTTTGCGGCCTCGTCGGATCGCAGCGAGAGCAGTTCATCACGCAACGTCAACAGGCAACTCGGCTCGAGGCCGACGATCGGCACGCCGCGTGCGGCAAACGGCGCGTAGGTTGTAACCAGCCGGTCCAGTTCCGCGCGCGCCTCATCGACGAGACCTGCCGACAGGAACGTCCGCCCGCAACATAACGGCCGGGCGCCATCTGCCGGCCTTGGCATATGCACGCGGTATCCGCCTTCGACCAGCACGCGCAGCGCGGCCTCAAGGTTTTCCCGCTCATAGGTTCGGTTGAAGGTATCGGCGAACAACACGACTTCACGGCCATCCGGGAAGCCGATGACCTCGGCGTCTGGTCTGAAGGTGTCGCGCCGGAACGCCGGCAGCGCCCGCTGGGCGCTTATGCCGGCGAATTGCTCGAACAGCCTTCGCAACAACGGACTGCTGTTACGCCAGTTGGCGAGCGGGGCGAAGCGTGACGCCAGCGCGGCATAGCGCGGCAGATAGCCGACCAGCCGGTCGCGCAGCGAGAGCCCATGCTTTGCCGCGCGCGCGGCCAGGACTTCGATCTTCATCTTGGCCATATCGACGCCAACCGGGCATTCGTGGCGACAGGCCTTGCAGGATACGCAGAGCTTTAGCGTCTCCATCATTTCATCCGACGCCAGCGCGTCCGGTCCCAACTGGCCCGAAATCGCCAGCCGCAGCGTATTGGCGCGCCCCCGCGTGACATCCTTCTCGTTGCGGGTGGCGCGATAGGACGGGCACATCACGCCGCCCTCGAGCTTGCGGCAGGCGCCATTGTTGTTGCACATCTCGACGGCGCCCTGGAAACCGCCGCCGGCACCCGGATAGGCCGACCAGTCGAGCGCGGTTTTCAGTTCGCTGACCCGGTAATCCGGCGGATAGCGGAACAGTGTGCGGTCGTCCATCTTGGGTGGATCGACGATCTTGCCGGGATTGAGCACATTATCCGGGTCGAAGCGTTGCTTGACTTCCCTGAAATCAGCGACGATGCGGGAGCCGAACATCGCTTCATGGAATTCGGAACGCACCAGGCCGTCGCCGTGCTCGCCGGAATGCGAGCCCTTGTATTCGCGTACCATCGCAAAGGTCTCTTCGGCGATCGCGCGCATCGCCTTGACGTCCTTTTCGAGCTTCAGGTTGAGCACCGGGCGCACATGAAGGCAGCCTTCGGAGGCGTGCGCATACATGGTGCCGCGGGTGCCGTGCCTGGCGAAGATGGCGTTGAGCCGCTCGGTATAGTCGGCGAGATGCGGCAGCGGCACCGCGCAATCCTCGACGAAGGACACCGGCCTGCCCTCCTGCTTCATGGACATCATGACGTTGAGGCCTGCCGCGCGGAAATCGGCAATGCCGGCTTGCAAGCTTGGCTCGGTGACCTCGACCACGCCGCCCCATTTGCGCGGCGGATTGTCCCAGCCGAAGCCGAGATCGGCCATCAGCTCACCAAGCCGCTTCAAAAGGTGCAGGTTCTCGGCCTGATCTTCTTCCGCGAATTCCACGATCAGGACCGCGTCGGGATCGCCGCGCACCGCGGTGCCGATGATCGGCTGGAACATCGCAATGTCGCGGCCGAGCGCGATCATGGTGCGATCGACCAGTTCGACCGCGATCGGGCGCAGCTTGACCAGATGCTGGGCGGCATCCATCGCCTGGTAGAAACTGCCGAAGTGGCAGACCCCGAGCACCTTGTTGCGGATCACCGGCCATAGCTTGAGCTCGACCTGGGTGGTCAAGGCGAGGGTGCCTTCGGAGCCAACCAGAAGATGCGCCATATTGTTGGGCGCGTTGCGCGGCACCAGGGCGTCGAGATTGTAACCGCCGACCCGGCGCTGCACCTTCGGGAACTTTTCGGCGATCTCGGCCGCCTCGCGCTTGCCGAGATCGAGCATGTCGCGGAACAGCGCCAGCCCGCTGTCGGGGGAATTCACGTCGGCCAGATCGCGCGGCACCTCGCCGAAATGGAGCAAGGTGCCGTCGGCGAGCGCCGCATCGATCGAGCGCGTGTTGTCGCGCATGGTGCCGTAGCGCAGCGAGCGGCCGCCGCAGGAGTTGTTACCGGCCATGCCGCCGATGGTGGCGCGCGACGCGGTGGAGACGTCGACCGGAAACCACAGCCCGTGCTTGCCGAGCTGGCGGTTGAGATCGTCAAGCACGATGCCGGGCTCGACCACGCAAGAGCGGTTCTCGATATCGAGCGAGAGAATACGGTTCAGATGCTTGGAAAAATCGACAACCAGGCCCTCGTTGACGGTCTGGCCGCATTGCGAGGTGCCGCCGCCCCGCGGGGTGACGATTCGCCCCTCATCCCGCGCGATCGCCATCGCCCGCAGCGCCTCGTCCACGGTCTGGGGAACCACGACGCCAAAAGGCATGATCTGGTAGAACGAGGCGTCGGTCGCATAGCGGCCCCGATTAAAGGCGTCGAAGAAAACGTCGCCGGTAATCTCGCGGGCAAGGCGTGCGGCAAGGCCGCTGCTTTCGGCCGAATTTTGCGATTTTTCGGCTTTCATTGCCGCCATTGGTTCGATCTCGTGCGATACCCCTCATTTCTTGCCTGCCGCGGTCCGGCTTGGCAAGGCAAAGCCCTGCTTCTGGCGCATTGACGGGCTCCGCCGGGCGGGGGACAAGCCAGCCAATTAGTGATATTCGAGCGGCTTGCGCAGCCGATTTGATACCGGGAAGGACGCCCCATGACCGTGCACACTGGAAGGCATTTTCTGCAGATTCCGGGACCGACCAACGTGCCGGATCGGGTGCTGCGCGCCATGGACATGCCGACCATGGATCACCGTGGCCCGGAGTTTGCCGAGATTGGGCACGCGGTGCTGGCGGCCATGCAGCGGGTGTTCCGGACCAGGCAGCCGGTCATCATCTATCCGTCATCGGGGACCGGCGCCTGGGAGGCCGCGATCGTCAATACGCTGGCGCCGGGCGACAAGGTGCTGATGGCGGAGACCGGCCAGTTTGCCGTGCTGTGGCGCGGCATCGCCGAAAAATTCAAGCTGGACGTCGATTTCCTGCCCGGCGACTGGCGCCACGGCGCCGACCTCGAGCAGATCGAGGCGCGGCTGTCGGATGATCGTGCGCACAGGATCAAGGCGGTCATGATCGTTCACAACGAGACCTCGACCGGCTGCGTCACCTATCCGCTCGAAGTCCGCAAGATTCTCGACCGCGTCAAGCACCCGGCGCTGTTGATGGTCGATACCATCTCCGGCCTCGGCTCGCTCGAGTACGAGCATGACGCCTGGGGGATCGACGTTTCGGTGGCCGGATCGCAAAAGGGATTGATGCTGCCGCCGGGCCTCGGCTTCAACGCGGTGTCGGAAAAGGCGCTCGCGGTGGCGAAGGCCAATCCGGTGATGCGGTCCTATTGGGACTGGCAGGACGTCATCGCCATCAACAAGGCAGGCACCTGGCCGTACACGCCGGCGACCAATCTGCTGTTCGGGCTCAAGGAAGCCGTTGCGATGCTGGAGGAAGAGGGGCTCGAGAACGTCTTCGCGCGCCACAAGCGCCACAGCGCGGCGACGCGCGCCGCGATCAAGGCGTGGGGCCTGGAAACGCAATGCCAGGAGCAGGGCGCGCATTCGCCGGCGCTGACCGGCGTGGTGATGCCGGAAGGCCACGATGCCGACAATTTCCGTAAGGTGGTGCTGGAGCATTTCGACATGTCGCTCGGCACCGGCCTCAACAAGATCAAGGGCAAGGTGTTCCGGATCGGCCATATCGGACACTTCAACGATCTGATGCTGATGGGCACGCTGTCGGGCATCGAGATGGGTCTCGATCTCGCCAAGGTGCCGCATCGCGGCGGCGGCGTGCTGGCGGCGATGGAGGTCCTCAAGGGACGCGATATCGTGCAGATGCCAAAGGTGGCCGTCGCCTGATTTGATCTCCGAACAACACGAAGAAAGAGCCCGCGATGAACGCTCCGGTAGCCGCCACCGAAGACCTGATCTACTCCGTCGCGGACGGCATCGCCCGGCTGACCTTCAACCGCCCGCAGGCCCGCAACGCGCTGACCTTTGCGATGTACGAGCAGATGGCGGCGATCTGCGCGACCGTCAACGCCGATCGCTCGATCAAGGCGATGATCCTGACCGGCGCTGGCGACAAGGCGTTCGCGTCCGGCACCGACATTTCGCAGTTCCGTGCCTTCAAGACCGCGCAGGATGCGCTCGACTATGAAGCGCGGATCGATCGTGTGCTCGGCGCGCTGGAGCAGTGCCGCGTGCCGACCATCGCGGCGATCGCCGGCGCCTGCACCGGCGGCGGCGCCGGGATCGCGGCTTGCTGTGACATCCGCATCGGCACCGAGGCGGCGCGGATCGGCTTTCCGATCGCGCGCACGCTCGGCAATTGCCTGTCGATGTCCAACATCTCCCGGCTGGTTTCGCTGATCGGACCGGCGCGCACCAAGGATCTGATCTTCAAGGCCCGCCTGGTCGAGGCGCCGGAGGCGCTGGCGCTGGGGCTGCTCAACGAAGTGGTGCCGGACGTTGCGACCTTGCAGCGCCGCGCGGATGACACCGCAAAGCTCGTAGCCGGCCATGCGCCGATCACGCTCGAAGTCACCAAGGAAGCGGTGCGCCGCATCCGTCGCACGCTGACGCGCGACGAGGGCGAAGACCTGATCCTGCGCGCCTATATGAGCGAGGATTTCCGCGAGGGCATGGATGCCTTCCTCAACAAGCGGACGCCGAATTGGAAGGGGCAGTGACAGGCTCTAAACGGCTGCGAACCGGGCCAGGCTGGTGGTCACCTCAAACTTCTCGAAGGCCAAAACAACAGCGACAAAACGATCGCCCAAACAATACCCCATCCGATCCACGTGATGTTGGGGTGAGCTGCCTGCCATTCGAGAAGTTTCTTATGAATGTTCATCGGGAATATCCCCATTCATTCAGCGAGCATGATGCTGCCCGAAGACGCGTCCCGGTCAGATATCTGCAGCATGCTACGGAGAGCACCAGACCCGGTTGACCCAGGTCAACAATGCGAGTGCGCAGGATGGGTGGAGGCCGTTCTATAACCGAAAGTCTCAATAACTAAGCCTAAGCGCCTGCGATCTCATGCGAAAGTCATAGCCGGGACGGTCCGGCTTGAAATCAGCGGCATAACCCCGCACATTGGCGTCCAATCATCCGATTGCCCGCAGCTTGCGAGGCAACTAAGCCACAGGGAACAAACACGTGCGTGACATCGTGAGAGCTGCGGCCGCGCTGGCGGCCCTGCTGGTGGTTTCACCCGCAATTGCAGCGTGGGAGCCGACCAAGCCGGTTGAGATCGTGGTTGCAGCGGGCGCCGGCGGCGCCTCCGACCAGATGGCGCGGATGATGCAGGCGGCGATCCAGAAGAACAATCTGATGAAGCCGCCGATGGTGGTGTCGCTCAAGGGGGGCGCGTCCGGCGCGGAAGCGCTGATGTACATGAAATCGAGCGAGGGCGATGCCAACAAGGTGCTGATCGCCTATTCGCTGATCTACATGCTGCCGCTGTCGGCCAAGATCCCCTTCAACTGGCGTGAACTGACGCCGGTGTCGGTGATCGCGCTCGATCAGTTCGTATTGTGGGACAATGCCGCGGGGCCGAAGTCGGTGAAGGAATTCATCGCCGCCGCCAGGGCCGCGGGCTCGCCGTTCAAGATGGGTGGCACCGGCTCCAAGCGTGAGGATCATGTTCTTACGGTGTTCATGGAACAGAAGACCGGCGCGAAGTTTTCCTATCTGCCTTACAAGTCCGGCGGCGAGGCCGCGACGCAACTGGTCGGCAATCACACCGAATCCAACGTCAACAACCCGTCCGAAAATCTCGAGGTCTGGCGCGCCGGCCAGGTTCGCGCGCTCTGCGTGTTCGACAAGGAGCGCATCTCCTACAAGACCAAGGTCACGGAGACGCAATCGTGGAACGATATCCCGACCTGCAAGGAAGAGGGGCTCGACGTTCAGTATCTGATGCTGCGCGCGATGTTCCTGCCGGGCAAGGTAACGGCGGAGCAGCAGGCGTTCTATGTCGACCTGTTCCAGAAGGTGACGCAGACGACTGAATACAAGGATTATATGGAAAAGCAGGCGCTGAAGCCGGTCTTCCTCACCGGCAAGGACATGGTGCAATTCCTTGAAGAGGACGACAAGCTCAACACCTCGCTGATGAACGAAGCGGGTTTCGTGGCGAAGTAGGCGGAGACACCGTTTATCCGGCTGCTGCTCCCGTTCTACTGGAACTTGCGAAGCCACCGGTCCCGTGTTGAAAGCCCGCTGCAGGATACCGCGATAAATCATGACAAATGCCGTACTGGGCATCATCGGCGGGTCCGGCATCTACGACCTGCCGGGGCTGGAGAACGTCCGCGACGAGGCGGTCGAAAGCCCGTGGGGTGAGCCGTCTGCGCCGCTGCGCCAGGGCACCATTGCCGGCCTGCCGGTCGTTTTCCTGCCGCGGCACGACAAGGGCCACCGGCTGTCGCCATCCGACATCAACTACCGCGCCAATATCGACGTGCTGAAGCGGGCAGGGGTCACCGACCTGGTTTCGCTCTCGGCCTGCGGCTCGTTCCGGGAAGAGCTGCCGCCCGGCACCTTCGTGCTGGTCGATCAGTTCGTCGACCGCACCCACAGGCGCGAGAGCTCATTCTTCGGCAGGGGTTGCGTTGCCCATGTCTCGATGGCCCATCCAGTGTCGCCTCGGCTCCTGGCGCATCTGGCTGCCGCGGCCGAGGCCGAAGCAATTTCTGCCGTGCGCGGCGGCACCTATGTCTGCATGGAAGGGCCGCAGTTCTCGAGCCTTGCCGAGAGCCTGACCTACAGGGCACAGGGTTATTCGGTGATCGGCATGACCAACATGCCGGAAGCCAAGCTGGCTCGCGAGGCTGAGATTTGTTACGCCAGCGTGGCAATGGTCACCGATTTCGACTGCTGGCATCCCGAACATGACGCCGTCACCGTGCAGGACATCATTCGCGTCCTGAATTCGAATGCGGAGAAGGCGAAGGCGCTGGTCGCACGTCTCGCCAGGGATTTCCCGCGCCAGCATGAGCCGTGTCCGATCGGCTCAGACCGCGCGCTCGATACCGCCTTGATCACAGCCCCTGAAGCACGCGATCCGGCGCTGCTCAGCAAGCTCGATGCGGTGGCAGGACGGGTATTGCGTCCATGAAGGTCGACGGGCGTCATTTCCGCAGCATCTGGCTTGAGGGCGATGGCTGGTCGGTCGGCGCGATCGATCAGCGGCGGCTGCCGCATGAGTTCGTGGTGGCGCGGATCACTAGCGTAGAACAAGCCGGCGAGGCCATCGGGTCCATGCTGGTGCGCGGCGCTCCGCTGATTGGCGCTACGGCCGCCTATGGCGTGGCGCTGGCGATGCGCGCCGATGCCTCCGACGCGGCGCTCGATCGGGCCCATGAAATGCTGATCGCGACCCGGCCGACGGCGATCAATCTGAAATGGGCGCTTGAGGAGATGCGGCGGACGCTTGGACCGCTCTCGCCCTCGGCGCGCACCGAGGCCGCCTATCGGCGCGCCGGCGAAATCGCCGAACAGGATGTCGCGATCAACCAGGCGATCGGCCGCCATGGCCTGGAACTGATCGAGGGGATCGCGGCGTCCCGGAAGCCGGGCGAAGCCGTCAACATATTGACGCATTGCAACGCCGGCTGGCTGGCCACCGTCGATTGGGGGACGGCGACGGCGCCGATTTATCTGGCGCATGATCGCGGCATCGCCGTTCACGTCTGGGTCGACGAGACGCGGCCCCGCAATCAGGGCGCTGCACTGACCGCGTGGGAACTTGGCCATCACGGCGTCCCCCATACCGTGATTCCCGACAACACCGGCGGCCACCTGATGCAGCACCGCATGGTCGATCTCGCCATCGTCGGAACCGATCGCGTGGCGGCCAATGGCGATGTCTGCAACAAGATCGGCACCTACCTCAAGGCGCTCGCCGCCCACGACAACGGCGTGCCGTTCTATGTTGCGCTGCCATCGCCGACCATCGACTTTGGTATCGACGATGGAATCAGGCAGATCCCGATCGAGCAACGCGGCGCCGGCGAAGTCACGCACATCACGGGGCGCACCGCCGAGGGGCGGATCGAGACGGTGCGGGTGGTTCCGGAGGGCTCGCCGGTTGCCAATTACGGTTTCGACGTCACGCCGGCTCGGCTGGTGACGGGATTGATCACCGAACGCGGGGTGCTGAGGCCTGAGCGTGCTGCGCTTGCGAGCGCGTTTCCCGAGCGCGCATCGGCGCTGAAGGCTACATTTGACGCCGCTCCATTCAGCGCTGTATCCACCTTGCCACCTCGGCCAGCCAGGTAAGTCAGGTCCATGTCCAGCACCGATATCGAAATTGTCGTCGATGACCCGACCGCGCCGGAGGCGAACTCGCCCGCGGTGACCAGCACCGGCGTCGTCGACGTCGTGGTGTCGCTGCTGCTGCTCGCGCTCGCCGCGACGCTCGGATGGGACAACTGGCGTTCCGGCGCCGCCTGGGATTCGACAGGCCCGCAGCCCGGTTATTTTCCGTTCTATCTGTCGGTGATCCTCGGCGGCGCCAGCCTCTACGGCCTGGTCGCCGCCTTGCTGTCGCGCAGGCAAGCCGCGGAAACGTTCGTCACCCGGGCGCAGCTTCGCCGCGTCATGGCGGTGTTCGTGCCGACGCTGCTGTTCTGCCTCGCGACGCAATATCTCGGGCTTTATGTCGCGAGCTTCCTCTTGATCGCCGGCTTCATGCGGACGGTCGGCAAGATCGCGCTGTGGAAGTCGCTGCTGACCGCGTTGCTGTTCAGCGCCGTGATGTTCGTGACCTTCGACATCGCGTTCGATGTCATCATGCCGAAGGGACCGCTCGAAGCGGCCCT
The DNA here is from genome assembly GCF_049691595.1 of Bradyrhizobium sp. Taxonomy (GTDB): domain Bacteria; phylum Pseudomonadota; class Alphaproteobacteria; order Rhizobiales; family Xanthobacteraceae; genus Bradyrhizobium. The sequence goes on along the minus strand of NZ_JBAVNZ010000045.1, from coordinate 3,213 downwards.
CGGCCGCTAACAGCGACATGACCAGTCCCGTCATTGCGAGCCAAGCGAAGCAATCCATGCCGCCCCGAAGGAAGAGCGGATTGCTTCGTCGCTTCGCTTCTCGCAATGACGAAATGTTCGGGATCAACTGATGGAAGCCTTCGGTCTGCTGATGCACGGCTTCGCGGTCTTGCTGACATGGAAGACGCTGCTGCTGATGATGGTTGGGCTCGTGCTCGGCATTTTCGTCGGCGTGCTGCCGGGCCTCGGCGGACCGAATGGCGTCGCGATCCTGCTGCCGCTCACCTTCACCATGGATCCGACCTCGGCGATCGTGATGCTGTCCTGCATCTATTGGGGCGCGCTGTTCGGCGGCGCCATCACCTCGATCCTGTTCAACATCCCTGGCGAAGCCTGGTCGGTCGCGACCACCTTCGACGGCTATCCGATGGCGCAACAGGGCAGGGCGGCGGAGGCGCTCACCGCCGCTTTCACCTCGTCCATCATCGGCTCGCTGGTGGCCGTGCTTCTGATTACGTTCCTGGCGCCGATGATCTCGTCCTTTGCGCTGAAGTTCGGCCCGCCGGAATTCTTCGCGGTGTATCTCTTGACCTTCTGCTCTTTCGTCGGGCTCGGCCGCGAAGCCAGGCACAAGACGGTGATCTCGATGTCGCTCGGCCTGCTGCTCGCGGGCGTTGGCATGGATACGGTGTCCGGCCAGTTGCGCATGACCTTCGGCTCCGCCGAGCTGTTGCGCGGCATCAATTTCCTGGTGGCGGTGATCGGCCTGTTCGGGATCAGCGAGATCCTCCTGACGATGGAAGAGCGCCTCGCGCTGCGCGGCCACGCCGCCGGCATCAGCCTGCGCGTGGTGCTGAAGGTCTGGAAGGATTTGCCGAAATACTGGGTGACGCTGCTGCGCTCGTCGTTCATCGGCTGCTGGCTCGGCATCACGCCGGGCGGCGCCATCGCGGCCTCGTTCATGGGATATAATCTCGCCAAGCGTTTTTCCAGGGACCCGGACAGTTTTGGCAAGGGCCGCATCGAGGGCGTGTTCGCGCCGGAGACCGCGGCGCATGCGTCCGGCACCGCCGCGTTGCTGCCGATGCTGGCGCTCGGCATTCCCGGCTCGGGCACCGCGGCGATCCTGCTCGGCGGGTTGATGGTGTGGGGCCTCAATCCCGGCCCGCTGTTGTTCGTCGAGCACAAGGACTTCGTCTGGGGCCTGATTGCCTCGATGTATCTCGGCAATGTCGTCGGCCTTGTGCTGGTGCTGACCACCGTGCCGATCTTCGCCTCGATCCTGCGGGTGCCGTTCGCGGCGGTGGCGCCGATGATCGTGGTGTCCTGCGCGATCGGCGCCTATGCGATCCAGAACGCGATGTTCGACATCTGGCTGATGCTGGGCTTCGGCGTGGTCGGCTACGTCTTCAAGAAGATCGGCATTCCGCTGGCGCCGTTCACGCTGGCGCTGGTGCTCGGCAACCGCGCCGAGGACGCGTTCCGCCTGTCGATGATCGGCGCCGGTGGCGACATGAAGGTGTTCTGGTCGAACGGCCTGGTCGGCTCGATCACGACGCTGGCGATTGTGCTGCTGTTCTGGCCGCTGATCGATGCGGCATTCGGCGGCGTCAGGCGGTTGTTGCGGCCGGCGAAGGCTTAGAAAGCGCATGGGCTCATATTCTCGCGGCGCGATGTGCCCGAGTTTTGCAAGAACGGTCTGTCCCCTCGAGAAAGAGGGAGCAGGGAATGCCGGGTGCGCGCTGCACCCGCGGTCCCGTGTGCAAATTGTAGATAAGAATGCGCACACGAGCATACAGGTTCAGCGGAAACACTCCGGCATTCCCTGCGCAATGGTTTTACGGCTTATGCCACGCTCTCCCCGGCGACGAATTCGTCTTGTCACCGTCGCTGCCGGCTTGATGGCTGATCGAATCCGGTTGGATCGATCTCGCCACCGGCAGCTTGGCACCAGCAACGGGTGTCGGGACCACACGGTTTTGCCGTACGCTTTGGCGCCGTTCGTCCTGCGCGCCGGTTGATCGCTCACGAGAGACTCGCCCTGCGACACCGTTTCGCGCCGGCGCTTTAGCGTCCACCGCATCCCCTCCCGCGTTCGTGACGATCGCGATACGCCCCTTTTGCCGGGAAAGGACGGGGCGAACTGGTAGAACTGATTTGCCCGACGGGTTAAGCGGAATATTTTTCTCAAAGGGGCTGGACAGGTTTTTATTGATTTGCCCGTCGGGTGCAAAACGCGCATGCACGGCGGCACCATCCACCCGCAATGGCCCGTCGCGGAGCCGCTGATGCTCCGAATTTACTTCCGCCGTCAGCGGCATCGCGGACATGGCCGCACTTGCTGCTGGCTCGCCCCGGTCGTGAATGACCCGAACTGGAAATCAGCCCTGTCATCGTCGATAGAGCTGATTGCAACCCATTTTTCGCTCTCGGCCTGGCCACAAAGCGCTATTCTTTTCAGCTCGCGGGGCGCATCGTTTCCGGGGGCGCATGCAACGACGCACATTCATTCTGATTCGGCTGAGAGGAAAGAAATTTGGACAAGCTCAATTTGCACAACCCGGTGTTTGCCACCTACGTCATCGCCGCTACGATTATGATACTCAAGGCTGTCAGCATGTCTTGGTTGACTGTAGTTCGGATGATGCAGGAGAAGGGTGGTTTTCGTTCGCCAGAAGACATCAGGAAGACGCTGCTCAATCCCGAGCCTGATCCGAACCAGCTTGAGCCCAACCAGCGCGTCGAGCGAATCCGGCGAATTCAGTTAAACGACCTTGAGAACCTGCCTTTCTTCCTTGTGGCTGGCTTGCTTTTCGTTCTGACCGAGCCGTCGCTACTGGTCGCGCGCTTGCTTCTATACGGTTACGTAGTATCGCGGCTCTTGCACTTTGCGGCCTATTTCACTGCGCAGACCCATGACATGCGCGCTACCTTTTGGACTGTAGGTTCTTTAATCCTGATTTTCATGACTTGCCGGACTTTGGTCGCCGCATTGGGTTACTGATGTGCGTAGACAGCTTCTCTGGGTACATCCGGACCCGGATCGGACATTGACGGCGTCAGTCTGGTACGCACCGCCGGCCCAGGCCCTCGATGGGTGCGCCCAATCAACCCGCCAGTGCCGTGCGCACGCCGTCGATCACGAACTGCACGGCGAGAGCGGCCAGCACCACGCCGAGCAGGCGCGACAACACGACACTGACAGTGGTGCCG
>NZ_JBAVNZ010000044.1:0-1594 GCF_049691595.1 Bradyrhizobium sp. | reverse complement strand
ATCAAAGGCGTCGCGATCGACTGGTGCGCGCCGCCCTCCGGCGCCAGCGTGATGCCGGAGGGCGTCGCCGCCACCATGAAACGCGCATCCTGATAGCAGGCATAGTTCAGCGCATCGAGGCCGCGCTGGATGAAGGGATCGTACAGCGTTCCGACCGGCAGCAGCCGCACGCCGTTGATCTGGTGCGACAGCCCCAGCGCCGACAACAGGATGAACAGGTTCATCTCGGCGATGCCGAGTTCCATGTGCTGTCCCCCAGGCGAAAAATCCCAGCTCGTAGGGCGGATTGGAGCCGAAGGCGTAATCCGCCGCTCGGTTAACACCGACGCATCATGTGTTATCCTGCGTCGCGTGTCGAATTATCGTCGCGCGTTGTCACACTTTCATTCTCGTCATCTTGATCGGCGGATTACGCCCATCGGGCCGCGCCCCGCGCGGACCCGTTGGGCTCCAATCCGCCCTACGAGCTCAGGCAACTTTGGTGAGCGCCTCTTCAACGGCTTCCGGCGCACGATCGATGATCGTCAGATACGCTCTCGCGGTTGGATCAGGCGAGAACCGCCCCTGCTCCCAATCCCTAAGACTGGCAACACTAAGGCCATACCTGATGCAGAATTCTTCTTGCGTAAGGCCCCGTCGCGTCCTGATGGCTTTAACATCGATCTTGGCGGGCACGAATACCTTATAGGTCGATGCATCCGCTTCGCCACGAGCAATTGCGCGCGCTTCCTTCGCGGACTTGATTAATCGTTTGCCGAGGTTGCTCATCTGCTGCTCCATTTCCTATTTACTAAGTGCGGCGACCTTCTCGATAACGCCTTTGCGATAGTCATCGGCGTAGCCGGCCAATTCGATACGCAGCTCGTTACGCTCCGCCTTACTCAGGTTTTCATCTTCGCCCTTATCGATCAGCGCCAACAACAAAACGGGCACGTCATCGCCGGCATAGTAGTGGACCGTTCGAAAACCGCCGCGCTTGCCTTTGCCCTTGCCGGCAAATCGCAACTTGCGGCATCCGCCGGTGCCCTCCATGAGCGCGCCCGCCGTCGGTTCTTTGGAAATTTTCGAGACGATGTCATTCTGTTCGTCGTCGGAAAGCCCCGCCGCCTTTGCATCTGATAGAAAAGTTGGGGTTCGGATGACCGTTTGCATAACGATCTAAACTACGGGAAACCCGTAGTGATTTCAAGCTATTTTTAGCCCCAGTTTTTTGACGGTCATTAAATACCACTTACAGATATTATATATATTTCAATAGCTTATACGAAGATATTGCTGCCATTTACTACCGAACGCAATGGAACGAAGCGCACGCCGCCACACTGCGCACAGTCCTTGCTGAAAACTTCGAACAATCCCGGACTCCGGGCGAACTACATAAACCGCTGCCCCGCGGCTCTCACACCGCCATTTTGCGGTGCCGCACCGGGGCGCCGACGGTGAGACTTTCCGCCGCGTCGATGATGTCGTTGGCGTCGATGCCGTGGTGGCGGTAGAGGTCGGGGATCGTGCCGGTCTGGCCGAAATGCTCGACGCCGAGCGCCTCCAGCCGATGGCCGCGCACGCTGCCGAGCCAGGCGAGCGTGACCGGATG
>NZ_JBAVNZ010000043.1:0-10825 GCF_049691595.1 Bradyrhizobium sp. | reverse complement strand
GGATGACGACCTCGAACAGGATGATCGCCGCGCCGACCGCCATGACCGTGACGGTATGCCCGACGCCCCAGGCGGCGCCGATCAGCGCCGAGCCCGCCACGCCGCGCTCGCGACTGACGATGGTCGCAATGGCGACCACGTGGTCGGCGTCGGTCGCATGCCGCATCCCGAGGAAGAAGCCGAGAAACAGGAAGGACACGACGTTCAGGGTGGTTCCAGTCATTGCGCACGCGCCGGGAGAGCTATCCACGGCCGTATTATGCAGCGTTTCAACCCAACGCCAACTCCATATGCGCGTGCGCGCCTTGGCGCGGCTGCGGTGCGGAGCCGGTCGGCCGCCCATCGCCGGGACAGGTCACAATGGCCATTTGGCCCCAACGGGTGGCGGATACCCTCTACTCCAATAACTGACTCAAAGCCCCAGCCAAAGCCTCGCATATTTCAAAAAGAGACCTCGAACTACGGTTGGTAGCTTCGGCATGCCCTGGTTGCTTGCTCCCGCCAGTGAAGCACCCTTCTCCAGAATTCAGAAAGAGGGGGCATCAAAACGCGGTCTCCCTTTGAAAAAGAAAATATCATTCAGAGAGGTCAAAAGAAAAGATGTGACGCTGATGCAACCTCTAAAGAGTATTTTTCATTCCGCCCGATGCGCGCCTTTGCACGATCAACCGAACACGCCCGCAGCGTTGACACTCAGCGCCCGCATCATGCCGATACGCGCAAGGCGGCGGATAATCGCGACCTTCCGGCGTGCCCGAGGCGCGCCGTTAAGCACAAATTTACCACAATTTGGCAAGCTCCATTCAGGACCGACGCGTAGCGAGTCATCGGCCAACTCTCCACTCGTCGAGGAACAAATGTTTGGCAACTTGCTTACCGTCGCCGGGCTCAAACGGCTCGGCCGACTTCTGGCGATGTCAGCCTTGGCGATACTGGTCGCAGACAGCGGAAATGCCGCTGATCTCAAGCTCCGGATCAATCCGGCTCCATCCGCGGAATCGGAACGGCCTGGCGCATCGCGCCGCCAGGAAACCGTCTCGCCAGAAGCACGCAGACAGCTCTTTGATGAATTCCTGGAGTGGATCAGAACCCACCGCTGAGCCCGCTCCGCCGCTGCCTTCCGCAAACTTCATGTCAGCGCGCATGACCTCCTCTACTGCGCGAACACCGTCCGGCACGCCTCGCTCAGGCTTGCCTTCACTTCACCAACTCTGTTCGAAGCTGGCGTTCAGTTCCCGATGTGGCCATCCGGAAGCGAATAGCTGCGGCCGGCCCCGAACCGTTGCGTGATTAGCCGCGGAGGGTGGCCCCAGAACAAGCCTGTGGCGAACTACCTTGCATTCATTCTACTTTCATCAAGCAGGCTTTGGCTGCGCATCAAATGACTTCGCGTCGTTAAGGCCTGTTTCCAACTGCTCAGTTCTTCTTCCCGAACGCGCTGACGATGCCGCCGAGCAGATTGGCCCCGATGCCGGCGAGCGCGCCCCAGCCGCCGGTGGCGCCGACCGCGCCGGTGATCAGCGGGATCAGCGTCGAAAGCGTTCCGGCCGTCGTTGAAACCTTGTCCGTGGCTCCACCCCCCAGATTGAACGGCATGCCGATGCTGCCGAGCGCCTGCAGGATGGTGACAATGCCAAGCGCGCCGGCAGAGAGCTGCACGCTCGGCCGAGACAGAACCGGCACGTTCGCGTTGGCGGGCGCGTCCGTCTTCTGCTCGGTGCCCGGCCACGGCTTGCCGGTCAGCCGCTCATACAGGATCGGCAGAAGCTGCGTGATGAGATCGGCCGGCGCCTGCGGTGCTTGAGGCTGTGCCTGCACGACGGGCGCAGGCACTGTGTTAAGCGGCTGCGCGGCAATCGGTTTGCCCGTCGCCAGCACGGCCAGGAGCTGTGTGATATCGAGCTGCTTGCCGGTGAGCGCCGACTGCAACAGCAGCGGTAGCAGTAGTTCGAGGCCTTGGCCCGGCTTGGCAGGATCGGCGGCCATCGGTTTCTCCTTCGAAAGCATCATGAGGAAAAGAACAAGCAGCTGTTGCGCTTCAGGCGGAAGCGAGCCAAAGGGAGCGCCCGTGGCCGGCAAGGGACCGACCGGCCCCGTGTCGAGCGACACGTCGAGCGCAGCCGCCGTCTCCGGCCCCATCATGCCATCGACGACCATGCCCTCGGCTTGCTGGAAACGCACCAGCGCGGCCTGCGTGTTGAGCCCGAAGTCACCGTCAATCAGGCCTGGATCGAAACCCTTCGCAGCCAGAGCTTCCTGGATCCGCATGACAATGGTCTTGTCCATGTTCGGCGCATTGATCTCGTAGGCGATCGCGGGCGGATTGACCTTGATCGGCGGCGAGGTGCCATAGGCGATGTCCGGGATCAGGATGCCGGTGTGCCATCCGCGGCCATGTACCGTGTCGGCGACGACGCCATAGCGCTGACCCTTGGCTTCGACGGTACCGCCCCTGCCATCGCAAACCGCGATGTGTCCCATCTTGCCGGCGCCCGGCGGATAGCGAAGGACGATGCCGCCGGCGGTCCCCGCCGCCTCCTCCACGGACACGCGCTTGCCTAGCCGCTCCAGGTCTGCTTTCCAGGCGCCCGTATAGGCGTCGGCCGTGGCCGGCGGTGCCGTGTCGTCCAAGCATCCATAAAGCCGGCCCGCCTCCTGATAAACCAGCCAGGACACAAACTCGGCGCAGTCCCAGGGGCCATGCCAGTGCGGATCGTCCTTCGGCACCAGGCAATTGACGTATTGCTCACCGATATGCTCGCGAGCGCGCTTCAGCAGACCGGCGCCCGACGGACCGCCCCCCGCTGGCAGGTGGATTTCAACTTCGACAGCTAAACCGTCCAGATACGCATCGGCGCTTCCGGCCTTGAACATCTTGTGCGCCTGGCGCCACTGCTCCTCGCTCAGGTTGTTGCCCTTGCCGGACTCGCGACTGGCAATAGCCTTCAATAACGGGATCGCCTGAACCGGGTCGTCGACCATCTCCTTCGTTAGCGTGGCGTTGGGATCGTAGCCGGGCACACCAAAGCCATGCGCCCCGGTCCACTTCGTGCCGGCTTCGCCGATCTTCATGCCCACATAGCTGCGCGACAGGAGATCGAAATTGGAAGCAGCGCCGTTCACAGGCGACGGGAAGCGCGCGATCTTGTGGTTGCCGCCGATGATGCCATAGCCGGTCTGGCCAAACCGCGCTGAGCGTGCGCTCGGATATTGAGCGCCGGGATTGTTATACCGGAACGACGCTACCTCAGGGCCGGCCACATCATCGCGATGTTCCGCGGTGGAAGGATCCGTAGACCTGCCGATTTGAGTGACCATTGTTCGCTCCCCCTGACCTCTCGCCTATGCTTGTTGCCGATATCCTTTTGGCTGGATCGTCGCTGCCGTGCTTGCCGCCAATTCGCGGTCCGGTTTCCCGGCGGGTGCAGGGTCGCCGTTGGGCGCCAGCTCTCTCCGGCGTAAAGCCGGCCGCCTCTTCCGCCGTGGCGATGGTTGGTGAGAAAGGACATCTCCGCTCGAAGGCCCGGTAACCCGCAGCCGGCTGAAATCGGTCGAAGACCGTTCCTCTACCTTTTCCTCTACCTTTCGTTTTGCTGCGCCGCGAACAGCAACGATTCTCGATAGCATCAGGACGTGGCGACCCGCGCGAAGTAAAAATCCAAAGCAATTCAAGACTAGCGACAATCCAAAAGCGTATTTGATGAAGGATACGCCCGTCACTCAAAAACGCAACAACAAGTAGAACTCGACCCGGAGCCGATTGCTCGCAGGCCGCGGTTGCGCGCATTGTTTGGTCTCAGGCCCCGCGAATGCGCGGGGCAGCATGCGGGATCATCGCATGCAACGCGAAGGGGTGCACAGGCGTGCATCTCCGGGAAGCAGCCGGCTGCGCGACCGGCGCACAAGCGGCGCGAGGAGGACGCCGACTGCCAGCGGTGTGCAGAACCAGACAATCGACCAGGAGGTGGCGGCGCTCAGAAATGACTGAGCCGATCCGCTTTGCGGATTGATGCCAAAAGACGGCATCGCATCCCAGCTTTCCTTGCGGACCAAATTGAAGACCTCGCGGAAGCGGCGTTCGACCCGAAGGTATTGGGCGTCAGCTGCGTTCGGGATTTCGCCGGGGCAAAGGCGATCGACGTCGCCCGTGCAGGCCTTGCGCTGCTCAGGCGTGCCAAGGGCGTGGGCGTGCCGGCCGTGAACAACGAGAGGAAAAGGCCGACCGTAGACGCCCGACGGGCGCGGCTCGTCAAAGCTGCGGATCGCGCAAACCTTGCCTTCATGACGTCGTCTCCCTGATTGGCCGAAGCCTCCACGGCATCGGCGTCCTCAAGGGCACTTACGCGGAATATTTTTCGCAGAATGTGATTTTGCGCACAATTTGGCCCTGCGCCCGTGCTTACGCTGCGCCACCGGGATCAACCATTTATTAGGCAAGGCGGCCACGGCCGCCCGATCGATAAAATTGGAGCGATCCGCTCAATCTGGAAACAAAACACTTTTGAGACGATGCGCGCTCGAACCCCGGAGAGCGCAATGAGTGACGTGGATTTCGACCTGCTGCTGGATGCCGTGAGAACGGCCGTTGCGCCCGTTCCGGAGGAGGACTTTATGGCCCAACCCTCACCCCGTTTTCAGCCGCCGCCGCGCCCTGCCAATGACAATCGCCCCGACAATCGCGCCCCCTGGCCGCTGGTTCCGTTTCCGGATGGCTGGTACGCCGCCTGCTGACGGCTACGCCACCTTGCGCTTCTCGATGACCTGCCGGAAGTCCGTTGCCAACCCGCCGTAGTAACGCGCAAGCACCTCATAGAAGGCCCGCTGGGGCCCCTCCGCTGCCTGCCGAGCCCACTCTTCGCACCGGGCGGCTTTGCTATCGTACTTCTCTACCTTGGTTTGAAGATCGGTCGTCATGGCACTACTCCACGAAACAGACAACCCTCGATAGTGCCTTGGCATGCGCCGAAAAGATGGCCGTGTTAGGGAAATTTCGCAGCACCGGAGCGGCCCGCGCCAGGCACCGTCGATGTCCTTGAGCAGGCATCCTCATTTGTGGGGAACTTGCTCGCGACGCTGATTTCCGAGCGCCGGCCGGACAGCACAACGCCGCCAGCGGGGAATATGATCGCGGAGCGGCGTTGGATCGTGAGGCATGAGGCCAGTCACGACGCGGCAGCTACCATCGCTTTTTTAACAGGCTGTCAGTCACTGGAAGCAAGACTGCTCTCCCCGCGAATCTTGCGGCAATGCAGTATTGATGGAGGCCACGACCAGAATTGAACTGGTGTACACGGTTTTGCAGACCGTTGCGTAACCACTCCGCCACGTGGCCCCGTCGGGCGCACTCATATACGTCCTCTCTCCGCTAGGCAACCAACGGCTGCTCACGCCCGCTTGCGGCGGCGCAGATCCCGCTTTTTCGGTTTTGGCGCCAGTTCCGGCATCGTGCCCTGCACCTGTCGATACCTTGCCAGCATCCGCTCGAAACTGCCGTTCAGAGTCTCGGCGATATCGGGCCGCTTCTCGAGGCCAGCCAGCAGCATGGCGGCCGCCTCGATGGTGGAAAGACCGTCGTGGCGCGGCTCGCGGCGTAGCTTGCCGTAGCGTGACGGATGCTTCGGATTGAGGATGATGCGCTGGCACTTCAGCATCCAGGCATTGCGCCACCACAACGCCTTGGCCTGGCTCCAGGTGCCGTCGAGCAGCACGATGCCCTCGATGTCGCCGAGAATGCCGCGCTGATCGGGCTCGAGTTCGCCCTTGCGGTTGATGGCGACGATCTCGCGGTCGGTTTCGAGGTCCGCCACCTTGGCCGAACCGAGATAGAGCACCGCCCAGCGCGAGGGATCGTGGACCGGCCGCCCCAGCGCCTTGGCGAGACTCGGCCACGACAGCCCGATCCGGACGACCGCATCCTTGAAGTGGCGCGCGGTGAGCCGCGCGGTGCCGAGCGCCCTGTCCTGCTCCTGCGGATGCTGCAGGATCAACAGCGAAATGCGGTTCTCGATCGGCGTGACGCTGTCGCAGATGCACAGCGGCAGCGGCTTGCCGCAATGCGGGCAGTCGGCGATCGTCTCCGCCGCGCCGGTCTCGGCTTCGGATGGTTTTGTCATCGGCCCGCTATACGCTTCGCGGCCAACAATTCAACTATTCCGCCGGTGCCGCGGCCGTCGCCCGCCGGGATCGTCGCCGCAGCCGGTCGATCAGGAGGTAGATCACCGGCGTCGTGTAGAGCGTCAGGATCTGCGAGACCAACAGCCCGCCGATGATGGTGATGCCGAGCGGCCGGCGCAGTTCGGTGCCGGGACCGGTGGCAATGACGAGCGGAATCCCCGCGAACGCCGCCGCCATCGTCGTCATCAGGATCGGCCGGAACCTGACGCTGCAGGCCTCGAAAATCGCCTCGGCCGACGACAGGCCGCGGTTGCGCTCGGCGTCGAGCGCGAAATCGACCATCATGATTCCGTTCTTCTTGACGATGCCGATCAGGAGAATGATGCCGATAAAGGCGATGACGGTCAGCGGCGTATCGGTCAACTGCAGCGCCAGCAGCGCGCCGAGACCCGCGGACGGCAGCGTTGAGATGATGGTTATCGGATGCGCGAGGCTCTCATAGAGCACCCCGAGCACGATATACATCGCCACCAGCGCGCCGAGGATCAACAGCGGCTGCCGTCCGCTGGTTTTGCTGAAGTCGCCGGCATTGCCGTCAAAACTGCCGCGGATGCCCTCGGGCATATGCAGTTCCTCGACCGCGCGCTGGATGTTCGCCGTCGCGATTTCCAGCGGCACGTCGGGCAACAGGTTGAACGACACCGTGGTCGAGGGAAACGACTGCGAATGGTAGACCGCGAGCGGCGACAGCCCGCGCTCGGTGCGCGCCACCGCCGACAACGGGACCTGCGCCCCGTTGGCGCCGGCCACGAAGATGCGGTCCAGATTGGATGGATCGGCCTGGAATTTCGGATCGATCTCCAGCACCACCATGTACTGGTTGCGCTGGGTATAGATCATCGAGATCTGCCGCTGCGCGAAGGCGTTGTTCAGCGCGTTGTCGATATCCTGGACGCGGACGCCGAGGCTGGAAGCGGCCTTGCGGTCGATCAGCAGCGAAAGCTGCAGCCCGCCGGGGTCGCGGTCGCTGGAAATATCGGTGATGCCCTCGACGCTCTCCATCCGCTTGGCGACCAGCGGCGCCCATTTCTGCAACAGGTCGAGGTCGGTGCTGGACAGCGTGTATTGATAGTCGGAGTCGCTCTGCCGCCCGCCGCCGCGGACATCCTGCGCCGCGAACATGAACAGGCGAATGCCGGGCACGCGAAACAGGTTCTTGCGCAGCCGATCGATCACGAGCTGCGTCGACACGCCATCCCGCTGCTCCGGCGGCTTCAGGCTGATGAACATGGTCCCGCGATTGGAGCCGGCGCCGCCCGGGCCGCCGCCCAGCACCGACCCGATCCCCTCCACCGCCGGGTCGGCCATCACGATGTCAGCCAGTTGCCGCTGCAGGGCGAGCATCGCCTGAAACGAGATGTCGGCGGAGGCCCGCGTCGCGCCGATCACGAACCCGCTGTCGTCGGTCGGAAAATATCCCTTGGGCGTCTTGATGTAGAGCGTCACCGTCAGCGCGATGGTGGCAAAGAACACGATCAGGGTGAGGTACGGGAAGCCCAGCACCACCCGCAGCGTCCGTGCGTAGAACCGGACGATGCGCGACAGCGTGCCCTCGACCACGCGGTCGAACCAGGTCGCATCGGCCGACCTCGCCTGCTTGATGTAATGCGCGCAGATCATCGGCGTGATCGTGAGCGACACCACGGTCGAAACCACGATGGCAAACGTCAGGGTCAGCGAGAACTCGCGCAACAGCCGCCCGACGACGCCGTCCATGAAAATCAGCGGCGTGAAGGCTGCGACCAGCGACAGGCTGATCGACAAGACCGTGAAGCCGATTTGTCTCGCGCCTTCCAGCGCCGCCGGAAAAGGCGGCATGCCATGTTCGAGATTGCGGTACATGTTCTCGATCATGACGATGGCGTCGTCGACCACGAAGCCGACCGAGATCGCGAGCGCCATCAGCGACAAATTGTCGATCGAGAAATCGGCGAGCCACATGCCGGCGCAGGTCCCCGCCAGCGCCAGCGGCACCGAGACCCCGGCCGCGATGGTCGGCGTCAGCCGGCGCAGGAACACGAACACGACCAGCATCACAAGCACGGCGGTTGCCAGCAGCGTGAGCTGCATGTCCCGCACGCTGGCGCGGATGGTGCCGGTGCGATCGACCAGGGTGGAAATCTCGACGCCGCCGGGAATCCATTGCTTCAATTCCGGGATCAGCGCCTTGATCCGGTCGACGGTATCGATGACGTTGGCGTCGCCCTGCTTGGTGATCTGGATCAGCACCGCGGGCTGCTTGTTGAACCAGGCGATCGCGCGGCTGTTGCGCACGGAGTCCTCGACCTCGGCCACATCGGAGAGCCGGACGAAATTGCCGTTCGAGCTCCTGATGATGATATTGCGGAATTCGGCCGCGGTGCGCATCTGGCGGTTGGTCGACAGGGTTTCGCTCTGGCGGCCGCCTTCGAACACTCCGACAGGTCCGAGCGGGTTGGCGTTGATGATCGCGAGCCGGACGTCATCGGTGGCGATACCGGCGTTGGAAAGCGCGACCGGATTGAGCGCGATGCGCACCGCCGGCTGGTCGGCGCCGCTTACATTGACCTCGCCGACGCCGGGCACCTGCGAGATGCGCTGCGCCAGCACGGTATCGGCGACGTCGTACATCGCGCTGGTCGTAATCGTCTTCGAGGTCAGCGCCAGCACGAAGACCGGCGCCGCCGCCGGATTGGCCTTGCGGAATTTCGGCAAGGTTGGCAGGTCGCTCGGCAAATCCGCCGATGCCGCGTTGATCGCAGCCTGCACGTCGCGCGCGGCGCGGTCGATGTTGCGGCCGATCGCAAATTGCAGCTGGATACTGGTGGTGCCAAGCGAGCTGGTCGAGGTGATCTGCTCGATGCCGGCGATTTCACCGAGCCGCCGCTCCAGCGGCGCTGCGACGGTTGCCGCCATCACCGAGGGGTCCGCGCCCGGGCGGGTGGCGAATACCCGGATCATCGGAAAATCGACATTCGGAACCGGAGAAACCGGCAGGAAAACGTAGGCCACCATGCCGACCAGAAACAGCCCGATCGCCAGCAGCGTGGTGCCGACCGGCCGGCGAATGAAGGGCTCCGAGATCGACGCCATTACCGCGTCCCCCCGGTCGCGCCGGTGACCGGCGGCACCTCGGGTCCCGGCGCCGGCACCGCGTTCCCGATCCGGCGGTTGAGCCGGTCGAGCGCCAGATAAATCACCGGCGTCGTGTAGAGCGTCAGCAACTGGCTGAGCAACAGGCCGCCGATGATCGAGATGCCGAGCGGGAAGCGCAGTTCGGCGCCGGTGCCGCTTTCGACCGCCAGCGGCAGCGCACCGAACAGAGCGGCCAGCGTCGTCATCATGATCGGGCGAAAACGCAACAGACAGGCCTGAATGATTGCTTCCGTCGCCGACAGGCCCTGATGCCGTTCGGCCTCGAGCGCGAAGTCGATCATCATGATCGCGTTCTTCTTGACGATGCCCATCAGCAGAATGATGCCGATCAGGCCGATGACGGAGAGATCCTGTCCGAACAGCATCAGCGCCAGAATGGCGCCGACGCCCGCCGACGGCAGCGTCGAGAGAATGGTGATGGGGTGAATGTAGCTCTCATAGAGCACGCCGAGCACGATGTAGATCGTGACGATCGCCGCCAGAATCAGCCACGGCTGTCCGGCCAGCGATTTGGAGAATTCGGCGGCGTCACCCGCATAGAGACCGACGATGCTGCCGGGCATGCCGATCCGGGTCTCGATCGCCTTGACCGTCTCGACCGCGTCGCCCAGCGCCTCGCCGGGCGCCAGATTGAAGCTGAGCGACACGCAAGGGAATTGCGCCTGGTGCGAAATCGAAAGCGGCGCGGTGGTGCGCGTCAAGGTCGCGACCGCCGACAGCGGCACCTGCGCGCCGGCCGCGCCAGGCAGATAGAGCTTGTCGAGGATCGAGGGATCGCGCTGGTAGATCGGCAAGGCTTCCAGCACCACGCGGTACTGGTTGGCCTGGCCATAGATGGTCGAAATCTGCCGCTGCGAGAAGGCGTCGTTGAGGGTATCGTTGACACCCTGCAGGCTGACGCCGAGCTGGCCGGCGCGCTGGCGGTTGACGTTGAGCGCAGCCCGCAGGCCGCCCTCCTGCGCCTCCGAGGAAACGTCGCGGAACAGCGGGTCGCGGCGCATTGCAGCCACCAGCCTGCCGGCCCAGCGCGACACCTCCGCGGCGTCGGTGCCGGTCAGCGTATACTGATATTGCGAGCGGCTGGACCGCGTCGAGATCTGCACGTCCTGCACCGGCTGGAAATAGATGGTCATGCCGGGAATCGACACGACCTTCTGCTTGAGGCGGTTGACCACGACCGAAACATCGTCGCGCCGTTGGCCGCGCGGCTTCAGCGTCATCACCAGGCGGCCGACATTGGTGGTCGGGTTGACCGAACCGGCGCCGATCACCGAGACGACGCCGATGACGTCGGGGTCGGACTTGATCGCGTTCGCCGCCTCGGTCTGCCGGCTTTGCATTTCCGCGAAGGAAACGTCGGGACCGGCCTCGGTCGCCGCCGTGATCGACGCGGTGTCCTGCAGGGGCAAAAAGCCCTTCGGCGCGATCACATAGAGGATCAGCGTCGCGGCGATCGTGCCAAGCGTCAACAGCAGCGTCGCGCGCTGGCGCTGCAATACCCAGAGCAGCGTGCGAT
>NZ_JBAVNZ010000042.1:0-2058 GCF_049691595.1 Bradyrhizobium sp. | reverse complement strand
CATCCGGTCACGCTCGCCTGGCTCGGCAGCGTGCGCGGCCATCGGCTGGAGGCGCTCGGCGTCGAGCATTTCGGCCAGACCGGCACGATCCCCGACCTCTACCGCCACCACGGCATCGACGCCAACGCCATCATCGACGCGGCGGAAAGTCTCACCGTCGGCGCCCCGGTGCGGCACCGCAAGATGGCGGTGTGATCTCACTGAGCAAGCGGCGCCCCCACCCCAACCCTCCCCCGCAAGCGCGGGAGAGGGAGTTCACCGTGCCGCGCGGCCGACGACGTCATGCAACCGGCTGCTTTCTTCTCCCTCTCCCGCGCTTGCGGGGGAGGGCCGGGGTGGGGGTGTCTCCCCACGCACAAATGAAAGCCGTCCGTCTTGCCACCTTCACACCGCTGTCCTTATATCCTGCCCGCAAAGGCGGGTTCATTTCCCCAAGCTTTCGTGCAAGGATGCCTGCTGAACGCTTCCATTCCCTCGCTTCGTCCTGCAATAAAGAGGTTTACGATGGTCAATCGCATGCAATTCTACATCGACGGCGCCTGGGTCGATCCGGTCGTCAGAAAATCCACGCCGGTCGTCAACCCGGCCACCGAAGAGGCGATGTATGAGGTTGCGCTCGGCTCCAAGGCCGACGTCGACAAGGCGGTGGCCGCGGCCAGGCGCGCGTTCGAGACCTATTCGCAGACCAGCCGCGAGGAGCGCATCGCGCTGCTCACAAAAATCATCGAAGTCTACAAGGGCCGCATGAAGGATATCGGCGCCGCCGTGTCCGACGAAATGGGCGCGCCGCTGCCGATGGCGGAGAAGCTGCAAGCTGGCGCCGGCCTCGGCCATCTCGCCTCCACGCTGGAGGTTTTGAAGAACTACCATTTCGAGGAAAACTGCGGCACCGCAATGGTGGTGCGTGAGCCGGTCGGCGTCGTCGGCATGATCACGCCATGGAACTGGCCGCTGAACCAGATCGCCTGCAAGGTTGCGCCGGCGCTCGCCGCCGGCTGCACCATGATCCTGAAGCCGTCGGAATTCACCCCGACCTCGGCCCTGATCTTCGCGGAGATCCTGCACGAGGCCGGCGTGCCGAAGGGCGTGTTCAACCTGATCAACGGCCTCGGCCCCGAAGTCGGCGCCGCCATGAGCGAGCACCCGGACATCGACATGATTTCGTTCACCGGCTCGACCCGCGCCGGCGTCGATGTCGCCAAGCGTGCCGCGCCGACCGTGAAGCGCGTCAGCCAGGAACTCGGCGGCAAATCGCCGAACGTCATCCTCGATGATGCCGACCTGACCAGGGCGGTCACCGGCGGCGTCATGCACATGTTCAACAATTCCGGACAGTCCTGCAACGCACCGTCGCGGATGATCGTGCCGCTGTCGAAGATGAAGGAGGTCGCCGCGATCGCCAGGGGCGTCGCCGAAAAGACCAAGGCCGGCGATCCCCGCGCCGAAGGCACCACCATCGGTCCCGTCGTCAACCGCGGCCAGTGGGACAAGATCCAGGCGCTGATCCAGAAGGGCATCGAGGAAGGCGCAACGCTGGTCGCCGGCGGCCCCGGCCTTCCCGAGGGCGTCAACAAGGGCTTCTATGTCCGTCCGACCATCTTCGCCGACGTCACCAACGACATGACGATCGCGCGCGAGGAAATTTTTGGCCCGGTGCTGACGATCCTCGGCGCCAGGGACGAAGCCGACGCGGTCAGGATCGCCAATGACACGCCCTACGGTCTTGCCGGCTACGTTTCGGCCGGCACCGTCGAGCGGGCGCGCAAGGTCGGCCGCCAGATCCGCGCCGGCAACGTCAATTTGCAGGGCGTGCCGAACGACCGCACCGCGCCGTTCGGCGGCTACAAGCAGTCCGGCAACGGCCGCGAATGGGGCAAGTACGGCCTGGAAGAATATCTCGAGGTCAAGGCCGTCGCGGGTTACAACGCGGCGTAAGCTTTCGAAGCATCGTCGCGGCGCCGGGGCGGGAAATCCGCTCCGGCGTTTTGCGTTTTGGTATGACCATCGTCATTGCGAGCGAAGCGAAGCAATCCATGGAGCTGCAACGGAAGCTTGGAT
>NZ_JBAVNZ010000041.1:0-7674 GCF_049691595.1 Bradyrhizobium sp. | reverse complement strand
GAGGCCGGCTTTGACGGCCGCGAAACCGGTGACGTTGGCCTGCGCAAAGGTGTCGAACACGTAGTGCACGGTGTAGTGACCGCAGGCTTCGTTGGAGAGGCGGATCGAACCCGGGCCGTTGAACATGTTGATCTTGCCCCCGCGCCTTCGACACCTCGAGTGCGGCCAGCGCCGTTGCCGAAGCCGCGACGTCGAACAGCATTTCAACCCCCTGATTGTCGAACATGTCGCGGGCGATGTTGGCGGCGAGATCGGCCTTGTTGAGATGGTCGGCCGCGACGATCTCGATTCTGCGGCCCAGCACCTCGCCGCCGAAATCCTCCACCGCCATCCTGGCGGCCATCTCGCTGCCCGGCCCGGTGATGTCGGCGTAGAGCCCGGACATGTCGAGGATGCCGCCGAGTTTCAGCGGTGGCTTGCCCTGCGCCAGCGCCGCGGTGGCCGACACCGCCAGCACGCCGGCGACAACGCCCGTCAATAACCGTTTCATGAAGGCCTCCCTGTCGAGGTGCCGCCTGGCCCGCGGCTTTTTTCCGTTGGCGCGATCATGCCGCATGGCACGCATAGCGGCAAGCCGGGAGCCGGATGTGGTCATCGTGCGGTCGCTTTCAATGCGTGCATTTTCCGCAAAGCGGAATGGGTCCCGGTAGAGCGGAGCCTTTAATGCTGCGATCGTCGTCCTCCCACCGAGCGGCTGCGTCGCGACGTTGAACAGAGAGGCCGCAAGAACGCCACCGCCGAAGGTCAGGCGATGCGTTGCGGACCCGCAACACTCCGATAGGCGGGGTAGTGCGAACCGGATCGGAATATGCTATGTTCTGAGCATGCCGAAAGCGAAGCGACCAGGTGCGAAGACCAAGAAAACGGGCGGCTTTATCATTGGCCGCGACAGCTTCGGCAAGATCAGCGCCGTTGAGGGTATCCGGCTGACGCCAACCATGAAAAAGCGGGCGGCGGACGCGGAGCGCAAGGGATTGTCGGCCGAGGAATTTCGCCGAACCATTGTGCGCGCTTATCGTAAGGTCTGAGCGCCTAAGCGCATGTATGACGCGATCGATGATCCGTACACCTACGAGAATTCGACAGTTCTCGTAAACAAGCTCGATCTGCGCGATCAGGACGAACTGGAAGCTTACGAAGCCGAGATCTCCAGCGCGCGATCGGGCGAGCCTCTGCCCGAAGGTGAGTTTGACTTCACGCATTACTGCGCAGTCCATCGCCACCTGTTTCAGGATGTCTACATCTGGGCAGGCAAGCCCCGCACGGTGCGCATGTCGAAGCAGGGCAATCCGTTCTGCTATCCCGAGCATATCGGGGCCCAGGCGACGAAACTGTTCGCGGAGTTGAAGGCGGATAGCTTTTTTAAAGACCTTGAGCCTGATGATTTCTCAACTCGGGCGGCGCATTTCCTGTCCGAGCTGAACGTGATTCACGCGTTCCGCGAAGGTAACGGCCGTACCCAGCTGACCTTCTTTGCCATGCTGGCCGACAACGCTGGCCATCCGCTCGACCTCGAAAAGTTCGATCCCGACGTGATGCTCGGCGCCATGATCGAGAGCTTCGAGGGCGACGAGAAGAAACTGGCCCGCGCGATCAGGGGCCTTATCGCCTGAACGAAAAAGTCACATCGAGGCTTTCAGACCGGGTAGGCATAAGAGGAATCCTGTCGGCCCTTTAGCAGAAGGCCGCACCAAACATAGGCGCTCAATCACCCCAACAGCCCCTTGCCGGGAACGTGGTTCAGTTCGAGCCTGATGCCGTCGGGATCCTCGAACAGCAGCGAGTAATATCCCGGCGCCCACTGATCCTCGCGCGGTGCGTGAACGATGGTGGTCCCGATCGAGCACAGGAAGCCGTGCAACGCGTCGATATCGGCGCGCTCGCGGGCGCGGAAGCACAGATGATGCAGGCCGACGCGATTTTGCTCGAACGCAGCGCCGGCGTGCTCGGGCGATGGCGCGCGGATCGCAACCGCGGTGCGGCCGCCGACACAGTAGTACACCGCGTCCGAATCGATCACCGGTTTCATGCCGAGATACGGCAGCAGCCTGGAATAGAATTCGCGCGAACGCTCGAAATTCGATGCGGTCAGAAACACATGCGCGATGCCGTTGACTTCCATCGTCTGCCCCTTCGTCGTCAAGAAAGCTTCGCATCACGAGCGATGGTTGGACGGCACGTGATTGGCAAGGGAAATATCCTGCGAAAATCGCCACACCCCCCGGTATTCCGCCCTTTGGCGCGGGTTCATGATATCGTTGGCCTTTCCCGGCGGTGTTGCAACAGAGACACGCGGCGTGGATAAAACAGGTTCGCGCTATCGCCGCCGTTGCAGGCTTGCGCATGCGAAGACTACTTTCGGGCAGTGCAACATCCGGATATGCCTTCGTGGGGGGCCAATGAGGCCATATGGTTGCTACAGGGGATTTATCGGCCGGCTTTCCGCCCGGCCAAGGCCGCGGTTGCGCCTGATACTGGCGGCGGCGATCGCGCTGCTGCTGGCGCCCTCGATCGGCGTCGGCGTGGCGAATGCGGCGGCGCCGACATCGGCAGCGTCGAGCGCCCACGTTTATCTTCTCCGCGGCGTGCTCAACATTTTCTCGCTGGGGCTGGATGATCTGGCGGCCAAGCTGCGGCGGCAGGGTATTCCGGTCACGGTCGCCAACTACCTGTCCTGGTCATCGCTGGCGGACGAGGCCGCGGCGGAATACAGGAGCGGGCGGGCCAGGACCATCATTCTGGTCGGGCATTCCTCCGGCGCGACCGCGCTGCCCGATATGGTGGCGCGTCTGGATCAACTTGGCGCCCCCGTCAAGTTGGCGATCGGCCTCGATTCGGTCTTTCGCACCAGCCTGTCGGGACGCGTGGGGCGCTATATCAACTTCTATGTTGCCAATGGCAACGGCGAACCCGTGGCCAGGACCGGGCAACTCAAGGGAACGCTGGAGAATGTCGACGTCGGGAAAATCGGCATGGGGCACCTCACGATCGACAAGAGCGAAATCATGCATCGGAAGGTCATCAGCGCGATCGATTCCGTGGTGTTCGGCGGGTCGAAGCAAGCGGCGCAAGGGCTTCAGCCGGAAGCAAGCGTGGCGAAACAGGGGGCCGTTGCGGCAGGTGACGCGACCGCGCGCAATTAGGCTCCCGATCGGTCGCGCGCCGCAAAATCCGCCTATTCTTCCGCAATAAGGCGTCGCGTGGAGCGGGATGACTCCCCGCTGGCGATACGGTCGGGCGTGCTCGTACCTCGAAGCGGCAGGCGGAAAGCGCATGGTCGTCCATCCAATGCAGGTTGCAGCCGCCGTGGCCGGTGCGATGTTTTTCGCCTGCATCTCGTCGGCAAGTCTGGACCAGGCGCTGGCGCAGCCCATCGCGGCGTCGGGCGATGCCGCGGCTCGAACCGGCGCAGCTGTCGCAGCACCGTCCCTGGAGGTCGCCACCCCGCCGCGAGGGCGCGTCTATCTGTTCCGTGGCGCGCTCGGTCCGATCTTTTCGCGCGGGATGGATCGTCTGACCGAAAAGCTCGGACATGCCGGCATCAGGGCGGATGTCTACGAGTTCACGATTTGCCGGCTTGTTGCCGCGCAGGCCGTTCGTGACTACCGCGACGATCCGGCGCCGGTCAGCCTGATCGGCCACTCGATGGGCGGGCTTTGTGCCCTGAAATTCGCGGAAATGTTCCGCGACGAAGACATCCCGGTCAGCCTCGTGGTCACGATCGATCCGGCTCACGCGAGCCCGGAAGTGCCGCTCAATGTCGAGCGCTATATCAACATTTTCCTCTCGGACGGCGTATTGGGCGGCGGCGACGTGGCGGCGCGGCAAGGCTATCAAGGCCACTACGCAAGCTTCGACCTCGCCAGGCAAGAGGAAGTCACGCACATCAATATCGAGAAGATGGATTCGATCCACGAACAGCTGGTTACCGCGATCCTGAGACTAGCGGCGACGCCCGCGAAGGCCGAGGGCAAGGCGGTAGCCCTGCGTTATGTCGTTCCCCCCAACACTCCGGTCGAGCTGTGGGACAGCGGCAAGGCGCTGGTTGCGCGTTCCGGCGACACGTTGCAGAAGCTTGCGACGCTTCACCGCGTGCCGCTGTGGTCGCTCACCCAGATCAATCAGATGCCTGACAGTGCAGCGCTGACCGCCGGCCAGATCATCAACATTCCGCGCCATCTGATGCCCGCCACCACGATCCCCGCGCAGCCGCCACCCGCAGCCCGCCGCTACGGCGCGAGAGCCTCTTCCAGCGAAGCGGGCAGCGGCTCGCGCCGGGGTCGCGCGTCAGGACCGTAACCCGGATTCCGGTTTCGTTTCGATCGGAACCGAAAAGGCTCTACCCGCCGGGCAGGAACGGCACCAGCATCGGAACGCGCCGGCGGTAGCGTCCGTAGGCCTCCGCGCCCAGCTCCGCCATCAGAAACCCCTCTTCCAGGCGGGCCTTCTGCCACATGCCGAGCGAGATCAGCACCGCGCCCAACATCGCGGTCACCGTTCCGACCGCAATACCCGTGGCGAGCATGCCCGCGATCAGCCCGGTATAGATCGGGTGACGCACGAGCCCGTACGGGCCGGTGTCGACCACCCGGTGATCTTCCTTGCGCGTGATCGCATTCGACCAGAAGCGCCCGAGATGAATTCGAGCCCACCAGGTGAACGAAATTCCCGCCAGGGTCAGGCCCGCCAGCAGGTAGATGCCGAGATTGCCAAACCGCCAGAGCGGCTGCTCTCCCAGGACCTGCGCGATCCATGGCGTGAAAAGAATGGCTCCGGCGAAAATAGGAATGCGATAGGTCCGCGCGTCCCTGGTCATCACCTGCTTTTGGGTTCGACCGGACCAAAAGGACGCCACAACCCAGCTGGCGAGCCATACGATCCAGATGACCGCCAGCAGCTGGGTCGGCCAGGTGGCCGTCCAGCCACTCCAGACCAAAGCGAACAATTGAGCGGGATCATTCGGCATGCTGCGGGACAATATTCCGCAATCGCGTCAAACGCCATACCGGCGATCGGGGTGCAAGGGCCGGCTATGCGGGCTCGCCGACAGGCTTTGTTGGGGTCGACTTTCTCCGGCGCCAAGCAGGCAGGCAATGGTCTCCCGCAACGCGGGCTCGACGGGCCGAGGCGCATAGCCGAGCTCACGCTGCGCTTTTTCGATCGATAGCGCGCGCGCGCGCAGTGCGATGCGAACGCCTTCCGCCGTGCCGGAAGGAGGTCGGTGCGTCACATGATCGGCGATCAGCTCCATCATCGCCGCCGCCCCTTTCGCGATCGGCGCGGGAACTGGAACAGGCGTGCCACGGCAGCCACTGATCTCCGCCATGAGCTGAAGAACCCTTTTCAGCTGGATGCTCTGGCCACCGAGAATGTATCGATGCCCAGCCTTTCCGCGTTCCATGGCCAGGATCAGGCCTGCCGCGGCATCGCGCACGTCGACGAGGTTCACGACGAAATCAAGATACAATTGGAACCGCTTGCCGAGAAAGTGCCGAAGCATGGCCGTCGGTGGCGTGAGATTGTGGTCATCGGGCCCGATTGGCATCGTCGGGCAGCCGACGATCACCGGAAAGCCGGATGCCGCGGCCTGCAGGGCGAGTTGATCCGCCAGCATTTTCGAGCGGGTATAGGGACCCGGCATGTCGTCGGCTGACAGCAGCGTATCATCGGCGAAAGCGCAGGCTGACGGCGAGCCGTGGAAAAGAATGGATTCCGTCGAGCAGTGCAGGAACCGTGCGATGCCGCGCCTGCGCGCGGCCGCCATCACCACCTCCGTGCCGCGGTAATTGACGGCATGAAAGTCCGCTTTCCGCGGCAGCCACATGCCGGGCAAACCGGCGAGGTGATAAACCTCATCGACGCCATCGAGGGCATCATCCAGCAGGTCCGGATCGAGCACCGAACCTGCGATGCTCTGCACGCCGGGCAGCGCATGGGTCGGAGCCCGGAGGTCGAGAACCCGCACCTGTCGCTTTCGCGCTACGAGCGCCGAGACCAGGTGCTTCCCGATGAAGCCGCTGCCGCCAGTGACGAGCACCCGTGTCATGATTGTGAGTGCGATTCGCTTTGACGTTTCCCGGGATCAAGCGAAGGACCGCGCCGCGCTTGCCGCGGACGTGCCTGGAAAATGACGGCCAGATCTTGCCTGAAGCCAAGTGCAATGAACAATTTTGCCATCACAAACATCGGTCCGAGCAGCAGGTGACTGGGATTGTCCCTTAGCGCCGGCTGCCGGCGTTCGAATATCCGGTGCCCGACCACCTGGAAGATGACGCCGATGACAATCAACGCCGCGGTGATCGACCACACGCCGGCAACAGGCACATGACTTACGATCATCGCCGCGACTGAAAGCAATAACACAGCCGCGACAAGTATCCCGGTCCCCAGCGCCGCATCGAGCAGCAACCAGTAGACCAGAACCGGCAAGACCGCCACGGTCGCCGCGGTGGTCGGGGCGCCAAACACCGGGACCGGCCAGGCGCTGAGCGGAAGAACCGCGGCCAAAAACAGCGATATGATGCCAAAAATGTGCATCACGCCATTCCACCAATCGCGATGGTATTCGACATAATCTGCAAGCTGGCGCCGAAAATAGCCGTTCACGGTACGCTCGCTGACGCCCGCGGATACGCCGCCGAGCCGATTGCAACCAAAATCCGGTGCTCCAACTTCGCCACTAGTCCACCGCCGACGCGCGATGTTAGTTAAACGTGGGACGAAGCCCAAGTCAAAGGGAGTGTTGGTTCCGTTCAGATCCGGTGCGGAAAATGGAGTGGCATCATGACACGGACCCGTATAGCGGCGGCAGGTTTGAGCGAATTTGTCGCGATGGTCTCGATCTGCGGCCTGATGCCGGTTGCCGCGCTCGATCCGGCGATCGCAGCGGGATGCTCCCTCCCGCCGCAGGGCGAAGGCCGCGTTGCCGCCGTGATTGACGCCCGCAGTTTTCGCCTCGAGGATGGCCGCGAATTCCGCCTCGCCGGCATCGAGCCGGCGGACCAGGCCAAAGGCGCAGCGGCACTGGCGGCGATGGTTACCGGGCGCCAGGTGAGTTTGCATGGCGAGGACGACACGCCCGATCGCTACGGCCGTCAGTCCGCTTTGGCGTTTCTGACCGGCGCCGACAATCCCGTCCAAAGCGAATTGCTGAGGCAGGGGGCAGCGCTGGTTTCGACCGATGTCGCCCAAAGGGACTGCGCGGCGATCCTGACGGCGGCCGAGGCCGAAGCCCGGCAGGCCAAACGGGGGGCCTGGGCCGATCCCACGGCCATAAAAAACGCGGAAAGTTCAGGCGACATTTTGTCTGGGATCGGGCGATTCGGGGTAGTTGAGGGCAAGGTTTTGTCGGTCCGGCAGGCCGGGGCAACGACCTACCTGAATTTCGGCCGGAACTGGACGCGGGACTTTGCCGCGACTATTTCAAGGCGCATAATGCCGACGATCGAGGCGGCCGGGCTTTCGCCTAAGTCCCTCGAGAATCGACGGATTCGTATTCGCGGCGTGATCGAGGGGCGCGGTGGGCCCAGGATCGAGGTGCTCCGGGTGGGGCAAATTGAAGTGCTTGGCGGGAATTAGCTCGTTCGACAACCACGAGTAGCTGACGTGACGGTGCGTATGGGACGGCGTGAGGGAAAGACAGGCCGCAGCCTTCGGGCGGCGGCAGCCTTATTG
>NZ_JBAVNZ010000040.1:0-4635 GCF_049691595.1 Bradyrhizobium sp. | reverse complement strand
CCATAATTCTCAGGCAAAGCGAACCATGTCGCTGGATGAACAATTCGATAGACACGTCCTTTTGAGAAAATGGTCTCATTTTATTAATATCTCATGAGCATGGAGTTCTTCGGAGGCGCGCGAACGTCGCTTGATGCCTTCATGTTGTCAGAGCGACGAGACTACAGATCTTTGAAAAATCGGATTGGTTAGATGTCCTATGGAGACAGGAAGAGCCAGCGTGTCGATTTCAGACGCGGCATTGATGTTTACATGATGGGGATTGATGGAACCTGGCGTCGGAGCTGCACGATGATCGACGTGTCGCAAACAGGCGCGCGCTTATTCGTCGAAGGCTCTCTCGAAGGGTTAGACCTCAAGGAGTTTTTCTTGCTTCTTTCGTCAACAGGTCTCGCGTATCGCCGCTGTAATTTGGTGCGCGTCGCTGGAGATCAGATCGGCGTCCAGTTTGTTGACAAAGACCCGGCTAAGAAAAAATCTCTGACACGACAACCAGCTGCCGAAACCGCTTGAAACCCTCACGCCCGGCGATGAGCTAATTGCCTCAGATGCGTATCCGCCAGCAGACTGCGGTAATTAATTCGATTCGAGCGCACCTGCTCGCGCAGAAGCTCCTGAACCGCGCGACCGCATCACCTGCCGCTTCGTTCCAGAAATCGACGAGCGGCTGCTTGAGCGTCTTGCCCGCGGCGTTCGTCGGTATGGCCTGTGCAAACACGATATATTCTGGGGTCCCGTAAGGGGCGAGATGCGTCGCACAATGTGCGCGGATTTCCTGCTCGGTTGCGGTCTGGCCAGGTTTTAGCACTACAACTGCCTTCAGCCGTTCGGAGAACAGGTGGTCTGGCACGCCGACGACAGCGACGCGCAAGACTTTCGGATGCAGGTACAGCTTGTTCTCGACCTCGATGCAATAGACATTCTGGCCGCCGCGCACGACCATGTCCTTCTTGCGGTCGAGCAGCCAGAGATAGCCGTCCTCGTCGATCTTCGCCCAATCACCGGACAGGACGAAGCCGTCGCGCCGAAAGACCTCGGCGGTTTTGCCGGGCTCTTCCCAATATCCGGCGTTGGTCTGCTGGCCGCGATAGGCGACCTCGCCGATAACGTTCGGCGTCGTGACCTCGTCGTCGTCGAAAATGGCGATGTCGGTATTGGGCGTCGCCAGCCCACAGCTCGTGATCTTGCGGATGGCGTCCTCGTTCGGCAGCGCGAAGCCAAGGGCCGTGCTCTCCGAAACAGAGCCGCCGTTGATCATCACGATCGGCGAGAATTCTTTGTTGAGCTGGTTGATATATGTTTCGGAAGCGGCATGGCCGCCGAAAATAACTTTCTTAAGCGTCGAGCAATCATGTTTGTGGAAGTCGGGATGGTTCGTCATCATCCACAACATGATCGGCGCCGCGACCGCCCAAGTGACGCGCTCCTTCTCGATAAGCTCAATCGCGTCGGGCGGCGCGAACGAAGCCATGATCACACATTTTCCACCGGTCAGCAGCGCGGGCATGAAGTCCGTATAGACCGCCGTGTTATGATAGAGTGGCGGCATGCACAGGTTGACGTCGTCCTCGTTCAACCCCTTGGCTGCGTGCACGATATTTTGCGCGCAGCCTAGCGCGTTGATGTGCATCGCCATCGTGCCTTTGGGCGCGCCAGTCGTACCTGACGTAAATGAGATCGCGCACATATCCCATTCGTCGACCTTCTCCTGCGGGGCGATTTCCGCGCCGTCTCGATTTAGCTCGGCGAACGAGACGACGCCCGCAGGTACCTTGTCTCCGGTCATGATTGTGGCCTGGACGGCCGGAAGCTTTGTACGCATCGCCTCGAGCTTGCTGCTCCAGACGTCCGGCGAGACGGCTAGTCCCTTGGCCCCGACCTTGTTGATCTGTGCGACGAAGCCATCGGCCGTAAGCCCGAGACTGACGGGAACCGCGATGCCGCCGAGCTTTACGATCGCCAGATAGGCGACGACATATTCCGGGCAGCCCAGGGTAAGAAGGCAAAAGCGGTCGCGCTTGACGACCCGTAGTCGCGACGCAGCCGCGCGGCCACGCGATTTACCTGCGCGCCGATTTCGCGCCATGTCATGCACTGTCCGCCGGGATGGAAAACATAGGCCTCGCGATCCGGAATCCGTGCGACATTAGCGTCGAGTACGTCGGAAATATTCTTCGGCCGGTCGCGATAGGCCCAGATCTCCGTGCCTTCCCACGCGATGCCTCGGCCTTTCGGCGCAACGATTTTCGTGACCTGCGCGGCAAGCTCCGGATAGATATCGCGCCACGACTTGCACACGCCGCGCGTCGGCCCCCTGACCTCCCAAGCTCCCATGGCTCCCTCCCTTTGTTTTGCTGATTGACCGGCTACACTGCGCAATCTCCGGCATGTTCGTCACGCAACGCCAGCAGCACCCCTCGCGCGGCTTCTGCCGGCGCGATTTCCCCGCTCGCGATCCGATCGCAGATCGCCTCGATCGCTTCGGTTTCTCCGGCAAGAATACGGGCGCGCACGATGTCTGCCGTCGCATCAGCCAGAATGCGTCGCAGGCGCACCTTTAGATCGAGCCGGCGGGATATTTGCGTCCCTCGCGCCGCAGCCTCCAGCTCGTCCACCAGTTCCGGTAGCCCCTGCCCCGTCGTAGCCACGGTCGCCATAATCTTCGCCGTTTGCGCGCGCGGGTCGCGAAGGCCGAGCATGGCCTCGAGCTGGCGTGTGGTCTGCTCCGCCATCGGATGGTCGCTCTTGTTGACCACGAGTATGTCGGCGATCTCCAGGATTCCGGCCTTGAGCGCCTGAATGTCGTCGCCTGCGCCCGCCGCGCACAGAACGAGCCGCATGTGCGCGACATCCACGATTTCGACTTCGGACTGCCCGGCGCCGACCGTCTCGACGATAATGTGGTCGGGCCCGTAGGCGTCCATCGCCTGCACCACGCCCCATGCCGCGCGGAACAAGCCGCCGAGATGCCCGCGCGAGGCCAGTGACCGTACGAATACGCCGGGATCACCTGCGTGCCCGTT
This sequence comes from Bradyrhizobium sp., assembly GCF_049691595.1. Classification (GTDB taxonomy): domain Bacteria; phylum Pseudomonadota; class Alphaproteobacteria; order Rhizobiales; family Xanthobacteraceae; genus Bradyrhizobium. The sequence goes on along the minus strand of NZ_JBAVNZ010000040.1, from coordinate 1,612 downwards.
CATCCTGATGCGATCCCCGAGAATGGCGCCGCCAGAAATGGGGCTGGACGGATCGACCGCGAGCACGCCGACCGTCCGGCCGCGAAGCCGCAGCTCCCGGATCATCGCGTCGATGAGGGTTGACTTGCCGGCGCCGGGCGGACCGGTGACGCCGATGATGTTCGAGCGCCCGAGATGCGGCTGGATCGCCGCGAGGATAGCCGAAGAGCCGGGACTTTCGTTTTCGACCGCAGTGATCGTGCGCGCCAGCGCACGTGGATCGCCTTTCAACAGACGATCGACGAGCCCCGCATGCGCGGGCAGCGACGCGTCGCTCACGGAACCACCAGCGGCTCGCCGAAGCCGACCGCCGCGCACGTGCGCGCGCAAACCTCGCCATGGGTCGCGCCCACGCCGATCGCATGCACCACGGCGCCGAAAGTATTCGTCTCCGGCTTCCTCGCGCGCCAGATCGCACCGATCGAAGTTCCCGACGGCAAGGGCACAAGGCGATTCGAAGTCGATGAGTTTCCGCGGCCGGATGTGACCATCGAGCGGCTGAAGAAGCTGAAACCCGCTTTCCGGGAAGGAGGACGGGTCACCGCCGGGTCGTCGTCGGGTGTCACGGACGGCGCGGCCTTCATGATCGTTGCGGATCGCACCCGGCTTGCCGAAAAGGGGGTCGAGGGCGAAGCGCGCTTGAAGGACTGGACGGCGGTCGGCGTGCCGCCGCGGATCATGGGTGCAGGTCCCGTGCCTGCGATCGCCAAGCTCCTCAAGCGCAACGGCCTCAAAGTGTCCGAATTTAACTATTTCGAGATCAACAAGGCCTTCGCCGTCGTCAACCTGCACGCGGAAAAGCAGCTCGGCATTCCTCGCGACCGCACCAATCTCTATGGCGGCGGCATTTCAATCGGCACCCTCCCGGGGCAACCGGTGTCCGCATGACCATTACCGCCATCCATCACCTTGCTGATAGCGGCGGACGCTATGGCGTCATTTCGATGTGCTTCGGTGGCGGCCAGGGGATGGCGATGCTGATCGAGAACCTGAAACGGTGATCGCGCGAAGCGGTCACCGCAGCCATGCCGCCGCTCTAACCGTTTCTAAACGCACAGAACTTGTTGCCATCCAAGTCGCGGACGTAGCCCGCGTAGCGGATCACCTCGCGCAATTTCGCCATTACGGGTGGACCAAGCACCAGGTCCTGCATGCCGACCGCCATAAAGGTCTCGCCAGCCCAGCTCTCGCGCCACCACTGCCGTGCATGCTTGGCTTTTGACACGCCCTCCATTTCCGGTGAGGTCATCACCAGTTCCGGAAAGCGGCGGACCCTAGTCTTGTAGGATGCGTCGGGAAAGGGGCATCGTAGGTGGCGGAGTCTGCATCGGACAGTGCGGGGTGAGCTCGCCTCATTGCGGGTGTTTTGGCCCTTGTGTCGTGGGACCCAATCCAAAAGCAGCGAATGAATTGGCTTTGGCGCTCGTGGTTGCTAGCTGGTAGCTTTACACGAGACCTAATTTCTGGTGCGAGGAGTAACTGTTTGATTTAACTGGTACAGTTGGGTGGGCTCGAACCACCGACCTCCTGTTCCACAGACAGGCGCTCTAACCAACTGAGCTACAACTGCATC
>NZ_JBAVNZ010000039.1:0-1809 GCF_049691595.1 Bradyrhizobium sp. | reverse complement strand
GGCGGGTTAAAGGGAACCCGCCCTACGGGCCTACGACATTGCCGCCAGACGACCCTTGCAAACCCAACAGGTATAAGGTACCTTTTTTGGAATCAAGGAACCTCGCCCATGGCATTGAGCATCAAGGACCCTGAAACCGAGCGGTTGGCACGGAATCTCGCGCAACTCACCGGGGAAAGCATCACGACGGCGACCAAACGCGCCATCGAGGAGCGGCTGCGCCGGGTTGGCGGCCATTCCCGAAAAGCCGCCCTGCTGGAGGATCTCGCTGATATCCGCCGGCGTTGGAGCGCTTTGCCGGTCCTGGACGACCGGACGTCCGAAGACATTCTTGGATATGACGAGCATGGGCTGCCTCGCTGATGGTGATCGACACATCCGCCATCGTGGCGATCGCGCTGAACGAGCCTGAGGCCACGGAATTCGAACAACGGATCGCAGATGATCCGGTCCGGCTGATTTCCGCCGCGACCGCGCTCGAAGCCGCGATTGTGCTCGAAACGCGACTGGGCGACGCGGGTGGACGTGAGCTTGATCTTTGGCTGCACAAGGTTGGAGCGGAGGTCGTCCCTGTCGATGCCGAACAGATGGACGCCGCGCGCCGCGCCTGGCGCCGATATGGCAAGGGGCGCCATCCGGCCGCGCTGAATTTCGGAGATTGCTTTTCCCATGCCCTGGCGCTGACCCGTGGGGAGCCGCTGCTGTTCAAGGGGGAGGATTTTGCCAAAACCGACATCATTCTGTCTGTCATGGGTCATCCTCCAGGATAACCTTGTCACAGAAATTACCGTGTCTCACTTACGGGGTGCAGTCCAGCACTGTCACCGTAATCCGTTGCTGGCAAACGGATGCACACGCGCGCGATCTTTAAGTCATAGCTTGATCAGCCGCAATTCCAGACCGGCCCGATCGGCGTCCGCGTCCAGCAAGGGCCGAAGCTGCCGCCATTGTAGCGACCACCGTAAAAACCTGGCCGGCCGAAATAGTGCCAGTCACCATCGTACCCGTAATAACGTGGGATTGGATCGATATACCAGGGGCGCCGGTTGTGACGCGCCATGCGCGAAACCGCAGCTCTCTGCGCGTAAGCTGGAAGGCTGTGATTCGGTGGCTGATGATATCCCGGCAGGAAGCCGTAGCCATGCCAGCGTGGCGCCGGCCGGTTATGAACCGGCGCAGCCGGCGCGACGACCGGCAGCAGCGATAGGACAATGGCAATCGACAGAAACACGAGGCGCGACATAAGCACACCATAGATGGCCGGCTGTCGGGACGCGATTCAAATCTGATTGCACGGTCCAGCGCAACTGCCTCCGGTTCGCTTGCGGGGGAGGTCGCATCGAATGATGCGATGCGGGTGGGGGAAACTCCCTCCATACAAACAGTGCGAATCGCGGCGGCACCCCCACCCCAACCCTCCCCCGCAAGCGGGAGAGGGAGCAAAGCTCCATCGTGGACGCCATTCGATCCAATCTCATCACGCATTACGGCGCCATGGCTGCGGCAAAACAACCCGACGGGCAATATTTCGCTTAACCCGTCGGGCAAATCAGCGCTACCAGCTCGCCCTATCCCAACCCGGCAAGAGGGGCGGATCGCGATCGTCACGAACGCGGGAGGGGATGCGGTGGACGCGGCAGCGTCGGCGCGAAACGGTGTCGCAGGGCGAGTCTCTCGTGAGCGATCAACCGGCGCGCAGGACGAACGGCGCCAAAGCGTACGGCAAAACCGTGTGGTCCCGACACCCGTTGCTGGTGCCAAGCTGTCGGTGGCGGTCTCGATCCAACCGGATCGTTTCAGCCATCAAGC
>NZ_JBAVNZ010000038.1:0-12757 GCF_049691595.1 Bradyrhizobium sp. | reverse complement strand
GCCGGCGTGACCGGTTTGCGCGCCGTCGCAGGCGGCAAGGCGGCTTGCTGGCGGGCTGCCGGCGCCAGGGATGGTGTCGGGGCTCGCGCCTCCTGGGCGGAAGTCGCGGGCACAGCCGTTTCGGCAGGTGCGGTATTCCGGGCGGCGGTCGGCGTCGCCGGGGTCGTTTTTGGAGCGACGTTGCGGGCGATCGGCCGCGGCTTCGGCAGAGGAACCTTGGGCTTGGCCCGGGCGTCCGCTGTCATCCCCGACAAGGCGACCGCCAGCATCAGACTCGTCGCCAGTGCCGTCGATCGCAATGCGGCTGCGCGGGCGGAAGGGGTCACGGCTTTCCTCTGCGGGCGGCGAATCATTCAATCGCTGAAGCCTTAAGCTCTATTTGATTGAATATGTGGACGAAATGCTAAAATCGTCATTGGCCAAAAGCTGTTTGCGCCATCACCACGGCAAAATCGCGGCTCCCGCCAGGCCGGCACGGCCCTTTCGCCCGATCGTCAGACCCGGTATGAATTGCGTTACATGGCGAAAACCTGGCCCGGCACCTGATGCGGGGAGCTACCGGTTCGCATCAAGAAAACGCGTCGTAACAAAGGTCATCGGCGGTGCCGTAAACCGCGTGTTTGGAGGAATTCCATGGCAGCCAAGACAAAGTTCCGGGGATCGTTCACCGCCCTGGTCACGCCGTTCAAGAACGGCTCGCTCGACGAGGCGGCCTTCCGCGCGCTGGTGAACTGGCAGGTCGCCGAGGGCACAAACGGCCTGGTGCCGGTCGGCACCACCGGCGAAAGCCCGACCGTCAGTCATGACGAGCACAGGCGTGTCGTCGAGTGGTGCATCGATGAAGCCAGGGGCAGGGTTCCGGTGATCGCGGGCGCCGGCTCCAATTCGACCAAGGAAGCCATCGAGCTTGCCCAGCATGCGGAGAAGGCGGGCGCGGACGCGGTGCTGGTGGTGACGCCGTATTACAACAAGCCGACCCAGGAAGGCATGTATCAGCACTTCAAGGCGATCAACGATGCGATCGGAATTCCCATCATCATCTACAACATTCCGCCGCGTTCGGTGATCGACATGTCGGTCGATACCATGGCGCGGCTGTTCGAACTGAAGAACATCGCTGGCGTCAAGGATGCCACCGCCAGCATGGTGCGGGTATCGCAGCAGCGCGCGGCGATGGGCGAGGATTTCAATCAATTGTCGGGCGAGGATGCCACCGTGCTCGGCTACATGGCCCATGGCGGTCACGGCTGCATTTCGGTGACGTCGAACGTCGCGCCGAGATTGTGCTCGGAATTTCACCTGGCCTGGCAAAAGGGCGATGTCGCGACCGCGCTCAAGCTGCATGACAAGCTGATGCCGTTGCACACCAATCTCTTCATCGAATCCAACCCGGCACCGGTGAAATACGCGCTCTCGCTGCTCGGCAAGCTGGACGAGAAGCTGCGCCTGCCGTTGGTGCCGGTGTCGGAGCCGACGCGCGTGGCGGTGCGCAGCGCCATGGTGCATGCCGGCCTCATCAACTGAAGCGTTAGCGTCGTGCGCGTCTTCACCCGATCAATGAAGAAAAAGCCTTGAGGGGACAGACCATGCTGAAGGAGTTCCGGGAATTCGCCATGAAGGGCAATGTCGTCGACCTCGCGGTCGGCGTCATCATCGGCGCGGCTTTCGGCGCCATTGTCACTTCGCTGGTCGGCGACGTCATCATGCCGGTGATCGGCTCGATCACTGGCGGTCTCGACTTCTCCAACTACTTTACCGGACTTTCGAAATCCGTGACGGCAACCAATCTCGCCGACGCCAAGAAGCAGGGCGCGGTGCTGGCGTGGGGCAATTTCCTGACGCTGACGCTGAATTTCATCATCATCGCCTTCGTGCTGTTCATGGTCATCCGCCTCATGAACCAGCTCAAGCGTCGCGAAGAGGCCGCGCCGGCGACACCGCCGAAGCCGACCCGTCAGGAAGAGCTGCTGACCGAGATCCGCGATCTGCTCAAGAAGGCTTGATGTGGCCGAGAAGAACGAACGCCCGATCAAGGTCGTCGCCGAGAACCGCAAGGCGCGCTTCAACTACGCGATCGAGGACACGATCGAGGCCGGCATCTCGCTGACCGGTACCGAAGTGAAGTCGATCCGCAGCGGCAAGACCACGATCGCGGAATCCTACGCGGACACCAAGGATGGCGAGATCTGGCTGATCAACGCCAATATTCCGGAATATCTGCAGGCCAACCGCTTCAACCACGAGCCGAAGCGGCCGCGCAAATTGCTGCTGCACCGAAAGCAGATCAACAAGCTGTTGGGCGCGGTCGACCGCGAGGGCATGACGCTCATTCCGCTCAAACTGTATTTCAACGAACGCGGCCGCGCCAAACTCTTGCTGGCGGTGGCGAAGGGCAAGAAGCTGCACGACAAGCGCGAGAGTGAAAAGAAGCGCGACTGGGGCCGCGAGAAGGGCCGCCTGATGCGGGCGCGGGGGTAATGGCTGACCCCATCCCTATCCGTCATTGCGAGCTCCGCGAAGCAATCCATTTCACGGCATAACGGTACCGTCATTGCGAGCGCAGCGAAGCAATCCATTTCACGGCATAACGGATAGCTGGATTGCTTCGTCGCAAGCGCTCCTCGCAATGACGAGTAATCAGGAGGTCGCAGATGAAGCAACCATGCGACATCCCTATCCGTCATTGCGAGCGCAGCGAAGCAATCCATTTCACGGCATAACGGATAGCTGGATTGCTTCGTCGCAAGCGCTCCTCGCAATGACGATCGACGGAGAATTATGCGATGAACCAGAGATTGTAGGATGGGTAGAACGCAGTGAAACCCATCATCTCAACGTCGTTGATGGCTATCGCTCCATCCATCCTACAAATGAATGAGGTAACGATGAACCAGAAAAACCTGCTCGAAGTCGACTGGAGCAAGATCCCGGCACCGGCCGACGATGGCGCGGCGGCACATCTGGTCGGCATGGCCGTCCCGCCGATCAGCCTGGTTGCGACCGACGACACCTTGGTCGATCTGTCGGCGCTGCCGGGTCGCATTGTGCTGTTCGCCTATCCCCGCACCGGCGAGCCCGGCAAGATCAGTCTGGTCGAGGATTGGGACATGATTCCCGGGGCACGCGGCTGCACGCCCCAGACCTGCGCGTTCCGCGATCTGTTCGCGGAGCTGAAGGCCGCCGGCGCCAAAGGCGTGTTCGCCCTGTCGACGCAGAGCAATGCCTACCAGGCCGAGATGGCCTCCCGGCTGCATCTGCCATTTCCCGTGCTGTCGGACGAGAAGCTGGCGCTGACCCGCGCGCTCAACTTGCCGACCATGGAGGTGGCGGGATTGACGCTGATCAAGCGGCTGGCGCTGATCGTCGATGACGGGCGCATTGCCCAGGTGTTCTATCCGGTATTTCCGCCGGATCGAAATGCCGGCGACGTGCTGGCATGGCTCAAGGACAATCCGGTGTGACCAACGCCGATCCAGAACGAGCCATCCCTGTCGGGCAGGCATGGCCGTCTTGCGGGTTGCGGGATGATGGAGGAGTGCCCTTGATTTGCCCGACGAGTCAACTGTTTTCGCCATCGCTCCAGGCATCATGCCGGCAACTGCTACTTTGCATGGGGTTGTTTTCCATATTTTTAGGCAGGCGCTGCTATTGATCGAATACGATCCGAAGCCGCCGTTCGATGCAGTGCTGCTAGGCCAAATCCGCCCGCACTTTCGCAAACACGCCGCGAAACATCTTTGGCGTCAGCACGCCGGTGTTGGTGTTGTAGCGCGAGCAGTGATAGCTGTCGTAGAGCTTGATCGCGCCGGCCTGATGGATCGCGCCATGTGCGAACGGCGCGGCCACGCTGCGAAGTCCGAGCGCCTTCAGCGTCGATTCATGCGCGACGCGGCCGAGCAGCACGATTGCGCGAAGGCCGGGCATCGTGGCGATGGTCGCGATCAGGAATTGCCGGCAGGTCTGGATCTCGGCGGGCAGCGGCTTGTTCTGCGGCGGCACGCAGCGCACCGCATTGCTGATCCGGCAATCCACCAGCCGCAGTCCGTCGTCCGGCCGCGCCTGATAGTCGCCACTGGCAAAACCATATTCGAGCAAGGTCGCGTAGAGCAGGTCGCCGGCATAATCGCCGGTGAAAGGACGCCCGGTGCGGTTGGCGCCCTGCAGGCCCGGCGCCAATCCGACGATCAACAGCCTCGCCGCGGCATCGCCGAACGAGGCCACCGGGGAATTGAACCAGCCGGGTTCGCGCGCCCGCGCCTCGGCGCGGAAGGCGGCAAGCCTCGGACAGAGCGGGCAATCGCGGTCGGGTTCGGCGGCGACAGGGACGATCTCAGTCTTCGAAATCGTCGTCATCGACCCTGGGCGCCGTGGTGGTCGCGCGCTGCAGGAATTGCGGCGCGTGATGACGCGGCTCGCGCGGGGCGGCGCGCTCGGAGGGATCGCGGCCGAGCTTGGATTGCAGCTCTACCAGATCGGTGAAGACGTCGGCCTGGCGCCGCAGCTCGTCGGCGATCATCGGCGGTTGGCTCGAGATCGTGGAAACCACGGTCACCCGCACGCCGCGGCGCTGGACCGCCTCGACCAGCGAGCGGAAATCGCCGTCGCCCGAGAACAGCACGATCTGGTCGACGTGCCCGGCGAGCTCCATGGCATCGACCGCGAGTTCGATGTCCATGTTGCCCTTGACCTTGCGGCGGCCGCTGGCGTCGATGAACTCCTTGGTCGCCTTGGTCACCACGGTGTAGCCGTTGTAGTCGAGCCAGTCGATCAGGGGACGGATCGACGAATATTCCTGATCTTCAATGATCGCGGTGTAGTAGAACGCGCGCAGCAGCGTGCCGCGGCTCTGGAATTCCTTGAGAAGGCGCTTGTAATCGATATCGAAGCCGAGCGTCTTGGCGGTCGCATAAAGATTGGCGCCATCGATGAAGAGCGCGATCTTGTTGGAAACAGGTGACATCAAACTTTTCTCGCGTTGTCGTTAATGTTCCTGGCGCAGCGGCAATCGACCGCGCGCGCTCCCAGCCATGCTGTCTAAAGTTCGGTGAATCTTGCCCACCTACAGTCACCACTGCAATTATGGTGAGGCGAGGGCAAAAACCTATACTTTTGACGATGCAGCGGGAGATTGTTTGTCCCGCACCGCAACCGGCGACGTGCCCCGGACGCTCCGGCCTTCTGACCCCCGGAATGGGTTATCAGAGCCTGCCGGGAAGGCAAATTACAAATTTGGTCTTGCGAAACGTCACTCACCCCTATAACTAACCCCGAATAATCAGCATATTCCGTCCCATTTAACGGAGCGACAATCGATGGCGCGCGTCACCGTAGAAGACTGCATTGATAAGGTCGATAACCGGTTCGATCTGGTCCTGTTGGCTGCCCATCGCGCCCGCATGATCTCCTCCGGGTCACAACTCACGGTTGATCGCGATAACGACAAGAATCCGGTGGTGTCGCTGCGGGAAATCGCCGATTCCACGATTTCGCCCGAGGACCTGCGCGAGGAACTGGTGCATTCCCTGCAGAAATTCGTCGAGGTCGACGAGCCCGAGCCCGATACCGTGCCCCTGATCGGTTCGGCGGGCGCCAGCGTCGATGCCGACGATACCGAGGTCGCGGTCGAGCGCATGACCGAGGAAGAGCTGTTGAAGGGCCTTGAGGGCCTGGCCCCTCCGGAAGAACTGCCCGAAGAGGACGAATAAACCGACGGTTTGGCACCCTTCGAGAGCGCCGATATGAAAAAAGGCCCGGACATTTGTCCGGGCCTTTGCTTTTGTTGACATTTTTGCGGTTACGATGCGTCCTTGACCGGAGCGGGGCGGAATTGACGGTTTCGCGGCCCCAAAAGGGCTGCTGCTTCGCTCAAAGCGCACTAGATTATGGCGAAGCGAGCCAATTCGGCGCGTGCATGAGGCAGAGATGGCTTATCGGCGGCGCACCTCCCGGGAAATGCAGGCCGTGACCGATTCGGTCGCCACGGCGCCTGCGTCGGCCGTGGCCGAGAAGCCGGTCAAATCTCCGCGCCCGCGCATGATGCGGCAATACGATCTGGTCGAGCGCGTCAAGTCATATAATCCGGACACCGATGAAGACCTGCTGAACCGCGCCTATGTCTACGCCATGAAGGCGCATGGCGCGCAAACCCGCGCATCGGGCGATCCCTATTTCTCCCATCCGCTCGAGGTCGCGGCGATCCTCACCGATCTGAAGCTCGACGACGCCACCATCGTCGCCGCGCTGTTGCACGACACCATCGAGGATACCGAGGCTACGCGCACCGAAATCGACCATGTTTTCGGCCACGAGATCGGCGCGCTGGTGGAGGGTCTCACCAAACTGAAGCGCCTGGAACTGGTTTCGCGCGAAGCCAAACAGGCCGAGAACCTGCGCAAGCTGCTGCTGGCGATCGCCGACGACGTCCGCGTGCTCCTGATCAAGCTCGCCGACCGCCTGCACAACATGCGCACGCTGGAGTTCGTGCCGCCGGCCTCGCGCCGCCGCATCGCCGAAGAGACCCTCGACATCTATGCCCCGCTGGCCGGTCGCATGGGCATGCAGGAGATGCGGGAGGAACTCGAGGATCTTTCCTTCCATGTGCTCGATCCGGAAGCCTTCGCGGTGGTGAAGCAGCGGCTGGATGCGCTGGCCGACCGCAACCGCAACCTGATCGGCGAGATCGAAAGCCAGCTCACCAAGAACTTCCAGAACAACGGTATTGCGGCGCGCGTCTGCGGTCGCCGCAAACAGCCGTTCTCGATCTGGACCAAGATGGAGCGCAAATCGGTCGGCTTCGAGCAATTGTCCGATATCTACGGTTTTCGCATCGTCTTGAACGACGCCGAAGCCTGCTACCGCGCGCTCGGCGTCGTGCACACGACCTGGCCGGTGGTCCCCGGGCGCTTCAAGGACTACATCTCGACGCCGAAGCAGAACGATTACCGTTCGATCCACACCACCGTGATCGGGCCCGGCAACCAGCGCGTCGAATTGCAGATACGCACCGAGGAGATGAACCAGATCGCCGAATTCGGCATTGCCGCGCATCCGTTCTACAAGGACGGCGTCGGTTCCCCGACCGAACTCCTGAAGCGTGAATCCAACGCCTTCGCCTGGCTGCGCAACACCGTCGGCATTTTGTCGGAAAGCGCCAATCCGGAGGAGTTTCTGGAACACACCAAGCTGGAGCTGTTCCACGACCAGGTGTTCTGCTTCACGCCGAAGGGCAAACTGATCGCGTTGCCGCGTCATGCCAATGCGATCGATTTTGCCTACGCTGTGCATACCGACGTCGGTAACAGCGCGGTCGGCTGCAAGATCAACGGCAAGTTCGCGCCATTGTCGTCCGAACTGCAGAACGGCGACGAGGTCGAGGTGCTGACCTCGCAGGCGCAGTCGGCGCCGCCGTCGGCCTGGGAATCGCTCGCCGTCACCGGCAAGGCGCGGGCGGCGATCCGGCGTGCGACCCGGACGGCGGTGCGCGATCAATATGCCGGGCTCGGCCGCCGCATCGTGGAAAGGCTGTTCGCTCGCGCCAAGATCGAATATGCCGACGACAAGCTGAAGGGGGCATTGCCGAGGCTCGCACGCGCCTCGATCGAGGACGTGATGGCCTCGGTCGGGCGCGGCGAACTGAAGGCATCCGACGTCGCGCGCGCGATGTATCCGGACTACCGGGAAGAACGGCTGGTCCGCTACGGGACCTGGAAAGCCAACCTCGCGGTCAAGCTGAAGCTGAAATCGCAGCCGCATCCGGCGCGCAGCGCTTCGGCGATTCCGGTGCGCGGCATCAACTCCGATCTGCCGGTCAAGTTCGCGCCGAACGGCGGCGCGGTGCCGGGCGACCGCATCGTCGGCATCGTCTCGCCGGGCGAGGGGATTACGATCTATCCGATCCATTCGCCGGCGCTCAGGGATTTCGAGGACGAGCCGGAGCGCTGGCTCGACGTGCGCTGGGACATCGACGAAACCATGCCGCAGCGTTTTCCGGCGCGGATTCGCATCGACAACGTCAACGAGCCCGGCAGCCTCGCCCAGGTCGCCACCGTGATCGCCGAGCATGACGGCAATATCGACAACATCAACATGACGCGCCGCTCGCCCGACTTCACCGAGCTGACGATCGATCTCGAGGTCTATGACCTCAAGCATCTCAGCGCCATTATCGCCCAGTTGCGCGCCAAAGCCGTCGTCGCGCGAGTCGAACGCGTCAATGGGTAACCTATTTCGTCATTGCCGGGCTTGACCCGGAAATCCATCCTTCTCAAGACGATGGATGCGCGGGTCATCTGGTGCGAGAATGCGCTTCGCGCTTTTGCCCGTGCACGAGGTTCGGGTTATCTCAATCGCTCCAGATTCTATCGCGAGTCCTCTATGTCAAAACTCCCTCCGCTCCGCCTCGGCGTCAATGTCGATCACGTCGCCACGCTGCGTAACGCGAGGGCCGGCACGCGGCCGGATCCGGTGCGGGCGGCGCTCGCGGCGATCGCGGCCGGCGCCGACGGCATCACCGCGCATTTGCGCGAGGACCGCCGCCATATCCGCGACCAGGACATGGCGCGGCTGAAAGCTGAAATCTCGAAACCGCTGAATTTCGAGATGGCGGCGACCGAGGACATGCTGAAAATCTCGCTCGCAACCAGGCCGCATGCGGTGTGTCTGGTGCCCGAGCGCCGCGCCGAACTCACCACCGAGGGCGGCCTCGATGTGGTCGGCCAGCACAACGCGCTCGCGCCCTACATCGCGCGGCTTGGCGACGCCGGGATCCGGGTGTCGCTGTTCATTTCCGCCGAGCCCCGCCAGATCGAAATGGCCGCCAGGCTGCGCGCGCCGGTGATCGAAATCCATACCGGCGGCTGGTGTGACGCCGTGGTCGACGGCCGCTCCGCCAGGGCGGAAGCGGAATGGCAGCGCATCGTCCACGGCGCGCGGCTCGCCCGATCCGCCGGGCTCGAGGTCCATGCCGGGCACGGCCTCGACTACGGGACGGCGGAGACGATCGCGGGGCTGCCCGAGATCGTGGAATTGAACATCGGCTATTACATGATCGGGGAGGCGATATTCGTCGGCCTCGGCGAGACGGTTCGAATGATGCGGGCCGCGATGGACCGCGGTCGCAAGGCGATCGCGCGCGCGGGCACGGCATGATCATCGGCATCGGTTCCGATCTGATCGACATCACCCGGGTCGCGCGGGTGATCGAGCGTCACGGCGATCGCTTCCTCGACCGCATCTTCACCGACGCCGAGCGCGCCAGGGCCGCGCGCCGCGCCAACAGCGAAAAAATGGTGGTGGCGACCTACGCCAAGCGGTTCGCCGCCAAGGAGGCCTGTTCCAAGGCGCTCGGCACCGGAATCCGGCGCGGGGTGTGGTGGCGGGATATGGGGGTGGTGAACCTGCCGGGCGGCCGTCCCACCATGCAACTGACGGGCGGGGCGCTGGCCCGGCTCGAGCAACTGACGCCCGCGGGCTTCGAGGCGCGGATCGATCTTTCGATCACCGACGACTGGCCCTTGGCGCAGGCCTTCGTCATAATTTCGGCGGTCGTTCCCGGCACATCATGAGTCGGGACAGGCGACAGCGGCCGGGGACCGGGGGCAAACTAAAAGTCATAGTTATTTCAATGGATTATCAAGTTTTGATAAGCCTGTTGATTGCGCGCCCCCGAACAACCGTCTAAAAACGCCGCAGGGTACAATCGAGCCAGGGCAAAATCAGGTTTGCGCCGGAATTTGCTCTCAACATCAGGAATCAAGACCATTTTCTTGGCGCGAACGGCAAACGTTCCGCGTGAGGAAAACGTTCTGCGACCACGCAGGCGAAGCTTGCGGGAATTGGGAAAGCGATGAGCGTGACATCCGGGACAAAATCTGAAAGCGGCTTGGGCGAAACCATCCGCGTCGTCATCCACGCTCTCCTGATCGCGCTCGTGATACGAACGTTCCTGTTCCAGCCCTTCAATATCCCCTCGGGATCGATGAAGGCGACGCTCCTGGTCGGCGACTATCTGTTCGTGTCGAAATATTCGTATGGCTACAGCCATTATTCGATTCCGTTGTCGCCGCCACTGTTCTCCGGACGCATCTTCGGCTCCGAACCCGCGCGCGGCGACATCGTGGTGTTCCGCCTGCCGAAGGACGACTCCACCGACTACATTAAGCGCGTGATCGGGCTGCCGGGCGACCGCGTCCAGATGAAGGAGGGGCTGCTCCACGTCAACGACGTCCCGGTCAAGCGCGAGCGCCTGAGCGATTTCATCGGCGAGGATCCTTGCGGCTCCGACGCCACCGCGCGGGTGAAGCGCTGGAAGGAAACGTTGCCGAACAAGGTCACCTATGAAACGCTGGATTGCGTCGACAACGGCTTTTACGACAACACCAATGTCTACACCGTGCCGGCCGGTCACCTCTTCATGATGGGCGACAACCGGGACAATTCGACCGACAGCCGCGTGCAGTCGGCGGTGGGTTACGTGCCGTTGGAGAATGTGGTCGGCCGCGCCCAGATGATCTTCTTCTCCGTTGCCGAGGGCGAACACGCCTGGATGTTCTGGCGCTGGCCGGTCGCGGTGCGCTGGAATCGCATATTTTCAATCGTGCGATGAACGACGAGACTCCCGTCATCCAGGATTCCCCGAAATCGGGCGAGCCGAGCCCCCAGCCTGACGCCGGCCGCGCTGGCGCGGCAAAGAAGAAGCGCGGCAAGGCCGGCGCCAAGGCCGCGACGGCGGCGATCGAAGCGCGCATCGGGCATAAATTCGCCGATCCGGCGCTGCTGACCACCGCGTTAACGCATGTGTCGGCGCTGAAGCCGGTCCGCAATCGCGGCGACAGCTACCAGCGCCTGGAATTTCTCGGCGACCATGTGCTGGGGCTGATCGTCTCCGACATGCTGTATCGCGCGTTCCCGAAAGCCGACGAGGGCGAACTGTCGAAGCGGCTCGCCGATCTCGTGCGCAGGGAAAGCTGCGCCGACGTGGCGAAGTCGCTCAGTCTGCTCGACGACATCAAGCTCGGCCAGCTCGGCGCGGGGGCGGGCGCGCGCCTGCGCAAATCCGTGCTCGGCGACATCTGCGAAGCCGTGATCGGGGCGATCTATCTCGACGGTGGCCACGCCGCCGCGGCGCAATTCGTCGAGCGCAACTGGACCGAGCGGATGCGCAAGCATCGGCGGCCGCTGCGCGATCCCAAGACCGTGCTGCAGGAATGGGCGCAGGGCAAGGGATTGCCGACGCCGGTCTATCGCGAGGTCGAGCGCACCGGGCCGCATCACGATCCGCAGTTCCGCGTCGCCGTCGATCTGCCGGGGCTGGCGCCGGCCGAAGGCGTCGGCGGCAGCAAGCGCGCCGCCGAAAAGGTCGCGGCATCGGTGATGATCGCGCGCGAGGGTGTTGGCGGCAGCAATGACGGATGAGTCGCAACGGCAGGCCGCATCTGGCCCGACGCGCTGCGGCTTCGTCGCGCTGATCGGCGCGCCCAATGTCGGCAAATCCACGCTGGTCAACGCGCTGGTCGGCGCCAAGGTGACCATCGTCTCGCGCAAGGTGCAGACGACGCGGGCGCTGATCCGCGGCATCGTCATCGAGAATAACGCGCAGATCATCCTGGTCGACACGCCCGGCATCTTCGCGCCGAAGCGGCGGCTCGACCGCGCCATGGTCTCGACCGCCTGGAGCGGGGCGCATGACGCCGATCTCGTCTGCGTGCTGCTCGATGCCAAGGCCGGGATCGACGAGGAGGCGGATTCGATCCTGACGAAGCTCGCGACCGTCGCGCATCCCAAAATCCTGGTGCTGAACAAGGTCGACCTGGTGCCGCGCGAGAAATTGCTGGCGCTGGCGAAAGCCGCCAACGACCGCCTGAAGTTCGAAGACACCTTTATGATCTCGGCGCTGTCAGGTGACGGTGTTGACGACCTGCGCCGGACCCTTGCCGGCATGGTCCCGGCAGGGCCGTTCCACTATCCCGAGGACCAGATGTCGGATGCGCCGATGCGGCATCTGGCGGCCGAGATCACGCGGGAGAAAATTTTCCGCCAGTTGCACCAGGAATTGCCGTATCAATCCACCGTCGAGACCGACAGCTGGACCGAACGCAAGGATAAATCGATCCGGATCGAGCAGACGATCTTCGTCGAGCGCGAAAGCCAGCGCAAGATCGTGCTTGGCAAGGGCGGCGCCACCATCAAGTCGATCGGCGCCGACGCGCGCAAGGAGATCGCCGGGATCGCCGGCGTGCCGGTGCATCTGTTCCTGTTCGTCAAGGTGCGCGAGAACTGGGGCGAGGATCCCGACCGTTACCGCGAAATGGGACTGGAATTCCCCAAGGAATGACCGAGCAATGGTCGCGCAATGATCTTGGGATAATCGTGGGATAATCATGCAATGATCGGGTTCCGATGACCGTGCCCAGGAACGTGCTGTGGTTTGAAGTGCTGCTGTATCTGTCGCTGACGCTGGATGCGCTGTCGGCGGCATTTCAGGACCGCACGCCGACGGCTGGCATCACGGAGGCCATGATTGCGACAGAGACATTGCTGACAGCCTGCCTGATCGTGCTCTTTGTCTATTTCGTCTGGCTGGCCGCGCGGCGGCGCAAAAACTGGTCGCGCTGGGCGCTGGCCGCGGCGCTCGCATTGTCGGTGATTTCGCTGCTGCGGGCGATCGGCCAGAACGGCGTGCAGCTCGGCAGCGCGATCGAAATCGTGTCCTGCGCGCTGACGGCGGCGGGGCTGTATTTCTCCTTCACCGGCGACGCGC
>NZ_JBAVNZ010000037.1:0-10242 GCF_049691595.1 Bradyrhizobium sp. | reverse complement strand
CGCCGGCGGCGGCCGCGGCAAAACCGCCCGCCGCGGCGGCGGCGAAGCCGGAAGCCGCCGCTGCCAAGGCTGCGGCGTCATCCAGGGAACAAAACAAGGAACAAAACAAGGAA
The DNA here is from genome assembly GCF_049691595.1 of Bradyrhizobium sp. Lineage (GTDB taxonomy): Bacteria > Pseudomonadota > Alphaproteobacteria > Rhizobiales > Xanthobacteraceae > Bradyrhizobium. Next base: position 10,129 of record NZ_JBAVNZ010000037.1, on the reverse strand, counting down.
CCAACCAGGGAACCGAAGCCGGCGGCCAGGAAGGCCGCCGATGGCGACGTCGCGGAAGCCGACAAGGTCGCCAACCAGTCGATCCGGGTCAATGTGGACACGCTGGAACATCTGATGACCATGGTCTCCGAGCTGGTCCTGACCCGCAACCAGCTTCTGGAAATCTCCCGCCGCAACGAGGACACCGAGTTCAAGGTGCCGCTGCAGCGGCTCTCCAACGTCACCGCCGAGCTGCAGGAAGGCGTCATGAAGACGCGGATGCAGCCGATCGGCAATGCCTGGCAGAAGCTGCCGCGGATCGTGCGCGACCTTTCCGGCGAACTCGGCAAGCAGATCGAGCTGGAGATGCACGGCGCCGACACCGAGCTCGACCGCCAGGTGCTCGACCTGATCAAGGACCCGCTCACCCATATGGTGCGCAACTCCGCCGACCATGGCCTGGAGACGCCGGCCGAGCGGGCGGCCTGCGGCAAGCCAGAGCAGGGCACCATCCGCCTGTCGGCCTATCACGAGGGCGGCCACATCATCATCTGCATCGCCGACAACGGCCGGGGCCTCAACACCGAGAAGATCAAGGCCAAGGCGGTCGGAAGCGGTCTCGTCACCGAGGCCGAGCTTGAGAAGATGACGGAAGCCCAGATCCACAAGTTCATCTTTGCGCCGGGGTTCTCGACCGCGGCCGCCGTCACCTCGGTCTCCGGCCGCGGCGTCGGCATGGACGTGGTGCGCACCAATATCGACCAGATCGGCGGCACCATCGACATCAAGTCGGTGGCCGGCGAGGGCTCCTCGGTCACCATCAAGATCCCGCTGACCCTGGCCATCGTCTCGGCCCTGATCGTGGAAGCCGGCGGCGACCGGTTTGCGATCCCGCAATTGTCGGTGGTCGAGCTGGTGCGGGCGCGGGCCAATTCCGAGCACCGCATCGAGCGCATCAAGGACACCGCGGTGTTGCGGCTGCGCAACAAGCTGCTGCCGCTGATGCACCTGAAAAAACTGCTCCGGATCGACGACGGCTCCTCCTCCGATCCCGAGAACGGCTTTATCGTGGTCACCCAGGTCGGCAGCCAGACCTTTGGCATCGTGGTCGACGGCGTGTTCCACACCGAGGAGATCGTGGTCAAGCCGATGTCGACCAAACTGCGTCACATCGACATGTTCTCCGGCAACACCATTCTGGGCGACGGCGCCGTGATCATGATCATCGACCCCAACGGCATCGCCAAGGCGCTGGGCGCCGCGGGCGTGGCCTCCCATGAGATCTCAGACGAGAACGCCGCCTCCCACGCCGGAAGTGGCGAGCAGCTGACCTCGCTGTTGGTGTTCCGCGCCGGCACCAGTCAGCCCAAGGCGGTGCCGCTCGGCCTCGTCACCCGCCTGGAGGAGATCGCCGTCGACAAGATCGAGCTCTCCAACGGCCGCTACATGGTGCAGTACCGCGAGCAGCTGATGCCGCTGGTGCAGATGGCCGGGGTCAGCGTCCAGAGCTCCGGCGCGCAGCCGATCCTGGTGTTCGCCGATGACGGCCGCTCGATGGGGCTGGTGGTCGACGAGATCATCGACATCGTCGAGGAGCGGCTGCATATCGAGGTGGCCGGCCAGGAGTCCGGCATTCTCGGTTCCGCCGTGATCAAGGGCCAGGCCACCGAGGTGATCGACGTCGGCCACTTCCTGCCGATGGCGTTCGCCGACTGGTTCTCCCGCAGGGAAATGAAGCCCTCGGCGCTGTCGCAATCGGTGCTGCTGGTCGATGACAGCGCCTTCTTCCGCAACATGCTGGCGCCGGTGCTCAAGGCCGCCGGCTACCGGGTGCGGGTCGCCGCCGGCGCCCAGGAGGGCCTCACTGCGCTGCGCTCCGGCCAGGCCTTCGACGTGGTGCTGACCGACATCGAAATGCCCGACATGAACGGCTTCGAGTTCGCCGAGAGCATCCGCGCCGACCAGCATCTCAACGGGCTTCCGATCATCGGGCTGTCCTCGCTGGTGTCGCCGGCGGCGATCGAGCGCGGCCGGCAGGCCGGCTTCCACGATTACGTCGCCAAGTTCGACCGTCCCGGCCTGATCGCGGCGCTGAAGGAACAGACCGCCGAGACCCGGCAGGCTGATACCCGGCAGGCGGCATAAGGAAATGACCACCATGACCAGCAAGACCGAGACCATCGATGGCAGCGTCACCGAATACGTCACCGCGGTGATCGGCGGGCAATTGTTCGGGCTGCCGATCTCGCGGGTGCAGGACGTGTTCATGCCGGAACGGCTGACCCGGGTGCCGCTGGCCTCCAGCGAGATCGCCGGCGTGCTCAATCTGCGCGGCCGCATCGTCACCATCGTCGACATGCGCGCCCGGCTCGGGCTGCCCAAAAACGCCGACGGCAAGCCGCCAATGGCGGTCGGCGTCGACCTGCGCGGCGAATCCTACGGGCTTCTGATCGACCAGATCGGCGAGGTCCTCAAGCTCGCCGACAACGGCTGCGAGGAAAACCCCGTCAACCTCGATCCCCGAATGGCCAAGCTCGCCGGCGGCGTCCACAGACTCGACGGCCAGCTCATGGTCGTCCTCGATGTCGATCGCGTCCTCGAAATCGCGCCCGAGCTGAAGGCGGCATAAAATGGCACGGCGCCAGCGTCGCTGGATTGCAAACGGAAACATCCTTTTCGGGATGGGTCGGAATTAGAGGCTGAAAATGAAAACTTGTCTGGTCGTCGATGACTCGAGCGTCATTCGAAAGGTCGCACGCCGTATCCTGGAAGGCCTCGATTTCCAGATCATCGAAGCCGAGGACGGCGCGAAGGCGCTCGAGGTCTGCCGGCGCGGCCTGCCCGAGGCGGTGCTGCTCGACTGGAACATGCCGGTCATGGACGGCTACGAATTCCTCGGCAATCTGCGTCGCATGCCCGGCGGCGATGCGCCCAAGGTGGTGTTCTGCACCACCGAGAACGACGTCGCACACATCGCGCGCGCGCTGCATGCCGGCGCCAACGAATACATCATGAAGCCGTTCGACAAGGACATCGTCGCCGCGAAGTTCGCGGAAGTCGGCCTGATCTGATCTTCGCGCGCAATCCGGCGGCTGAACGGCCCTCGGCGTTAGTCCTGTAATCGTTCCGTCGGACCGTTGGTGAAGTGATGAGTATTGCGTTGAAAGGTTCCCCGGCCCCGACCTCGACACGGCAAGCGCCGCTGCGGGTGATGGTGGTCGACGATTCCGTCGTGATCCGCGGAATGATCGCGCGCTGGATCGCAGCCGAGCCGGACATGGAGGTCGCAGCCTCCTTGCGCACCGGCCTCGATGCCGTCAATCAGCTTGAGCGCATCGATCCCGATGTCGCCGTGCTCGATATCGAAATGCCGGAGCTCGACGGCATCTCCGCGCTGCCGCGACTGCTGGCGAAAAAGCGCAACCTCATCATCATCATGGCTTCGACGCTGACCCGCCGCAACGCGGAGATCAGCTTCAAGGCGCTGTCACTCGGTGCATCCGACTACATTCCAAAGCCCGAGAGCACCCGCGAAGCGGCCGCGGCCGAAACCTTCCGCCGCGATCTGATCGAGAAGATCCGCCACCTCGGCGCCAAGGTTCGCCGCGCCGCCGCGCCTGCGCCGGTGAACTCGCCTTTGGCGCCGACTGTCGGCAAACCGCATGAGGCCGCGGCCCGCGCGCCGTTGCCGCAGGCCGCGCAACCGCCGCTGACACTCCGGGCGCTCGGCATGCAGGCGCCGCGTGTGCTGCTGATCGGGTCGTCGACCGGCGGCCCGCAAGCCCTGATGACATTGGTCACCGGGCTCGGGCCGGTGATCGACCGCTTTCCCGTGCTGATCACGCAGCATATGCCGCCGACTTTCACGACGATTCTCGCCGAGCATCTGGCGCGTTCGAGCCGCCGCCCGGCCCACGAGGCCGTCGACGGCGAAATCGTCAAGGCCGGCCGGATCTATCTCGCGCCAGGCGGCTGCCACATGCGTGTCGTGCGCCAGGGCGCGGAAGCCGCCATCGCGCTCGACGACGGACCGCCGGTGAACTTCTGCAAGCCCGCGGTCGATCCGCTGTTCACCTCGGCGATCGACGTCTGGCAGGGCAGCATCATGTCGGTGATCCTCACCGGCATGGGTTCGGACGGCATGCGCGGCGGCAAGGACATCGTCGCCGCCGGCGGAAGCGTGATTGCCCAGGACGAAGCCACCAGCGTGGTATGGGGCATGCCGGGCGCGGCCGCGAACGCCGGCATTTGCGCCGCCGTGCTGCCGCTCAACCAGATCGCGCCGAAACTGGTCCGCTTGTTTGCGGGAGACCGTTCTATCGCCTGAATGCGGTTCCGGCAGCGCGCGCGGGTGTCGTGACGACGATGCCGAGCGCGATGCAGGCGGTCGCATCGGCGCGTTGATCCATCGTTTCTGGGCGAAAGCCTGCCCCGCACCTGGATAGCGGGTGGTACCGGTTCGCGTGAAGAAAACGCGTCAAAACAGATCGTCTACAGGATGGCGTGCGGCAGGAACCGCGACGTGTTTCCCGTGATCGGGTTCTCGTCCTCGCGGATCGACAGGCCGCACGGCGTGTGATCGACCAGCCAGCTTCCCAGCACCGGATATTGACCGGCAAAATTCGGCAGCGGCGCCAACGCCTGCCGAATGAAACCTTCGGCGCCGTACGGGCCATCCTGCTCGACCAGCGTGATGCCCGCGCTGACCAGCGCGACGTTGGCGCCTTCGCGTGAATACAGCGGCTTGCGCACAAAGGAGGCGCCGAGCCTTGCGGCATTGGGATCGTCCTCGAAATAGGCCGGCAGCAAATTGGGATGATCCGGAAACATCTGCCACAACAGGGGAAGAATGCCCTTGTTGGAAAGGACAGCCTTCCAGGGCGGCTCGATCCAGCGCGTTGGCGCCGTCGCCAGCCGCGCGCCGAACGCATCGTGAAACATCCATTCCCAGGGATAGAGCTTGAACGCGAGTTCGATCGCGCGACCGTCGAGGTCGACGAAGGCGCCGTCGTCACGCAGTCCGATGTCTTCGATATCGATCAGCGTGGTTGCAAGGCCGGCCTGCGACGCGGTGTCCTCGAGATAGGCCAGCGTGCCGGCATCCTCGGTATTTTCCGTCATCCCGGCGAGATGAAGGTGACGGCCGGCGCCGAGCTTTTGCCAGGCGTCGATCAGGCGCTCGTGGATCGAATTGAACTGGTCCGATCGTCTCGGGATCATGTTGCGCTCGATCGCCTGTTCGAGCCAGGTCCACTGGAACACCGCCGCCTCGAAAATCGAGGTCGGCGTATCCGCGTTGTATTCGAGCAGCTTTGCCGGACCGTGACCGTCGAAGCTGAGGTCGAGCCTGCCATAGAGGCTGGCATCGTCGCGGTGCCAGCTCTCCGAGATCAGTGGCCAGAACGCTTCCGGTATCTTCAATCGGCGCAGCGTGTCTTCATCGTCGACGGCGTGACCGACAAGTTCGAGGCACATCGCGTCGATCTCGCCGGTGGGCAGTTCGATCCGGCGTTCAATCTCTTCCAGCGTGAACGCGTAGTAAGCGCGCTCGTCCCAATAGCGCTCACCCTCGATGGTGTGAAAATCGAATCCGGCGCTCTCGGCGGTCGCGCGCCAGTCGCAGCGCTCAGGGCAGACGATGCGCTGCATCGACAGCGCTAGCCGCCGCCATGCGCATGATGGCCATGGCCATGCCCGGGGAATCGGATCGGCGCGCCGCCGAAGCCGCCATAGGTCGGGCGGCAGTAGGGCTTTCCGTCCGGGCCGGGCACTATCGTGTTTCCGGGACCGCAGTCCCGTCGCGGCGCAACGCCCATCGAGACGGCGCCGATCGCCGCGCTTCCCATCAATGTCAGCACGACCCGGCGCGAGCGTTTCATGGTTGCCGTCCCGCTTTTCTGGCTGTCTGAAGCTCAACTGTCCATCACCTCGAGGCGCCGAGGCAAGCAAAAGTGCGCGGTTCACGGCAACGTGCGCGCCGTGGCTGCATCGTTTTAGCCGCCGCCGGAAAAATGCGACGTGAACGCATGCGCAAACGCGCCGAAGCCGCCGCGGGCGACCCCGCCCGAGCCGGAACCGGAGGAGGTTGCCGACGCCGCATGGGTGCTGGCCGACGCGCAGCGGCTGCGAGTCACCGTGCTCCTCGCTCCATGCCAACCAGCAGGCCGTTCCGCCAAATCGAACGGAGCAATAACCGCATCGCCGGCAACGGCTATGACGCGGGGCCGGGCTGGAACGCGTGCACCGGATTGGGCGTGCCGAAAGGCGCCGACATCATCGCCGCGCTTGCCGCGGTGCCGCTGGCGTAGCGTATCCCCCAAACAAAAACCCCGCCATTCGCGGCGGGGCCAGTCGGGAGGAGCGAGCCGGATGCCCCCGGCTCACGGTAGAACTGGTCGATCAGGCGGGAATGCGGTCTTCGTGCTCGTGCGGCTCACGCAGCACGTAGCCGCGGCCCCACACGGTCTCGATGAAATTGCGGCCTTCGGAGGCGTTGGCGAGCTTCTTGCGCAGCTTGCAGATGAAGACGTCGATGATCTTCAGTTCCGGCTCGTCCATGCCGCCATAGAGATGGTTGAGGAACATTTCCTTGGTCAGCGTGGTGCCCTTGCGGAGCGAGAGCAGCTCCAGCATCTGGTATTCCTTGCCGGTCAGGTGCACGCGCTGGCCGCCGACCTCGACGGTCTTGGTGTCGAGATTGACCACGAGATCGCCGGTCTGGATCACCGACTGGGCGTGGCCCTTGGAACGGCGCACGATCGCATGGATGCGGGCGACCAGTTCGTCCTTGTGGAAAGGCTTGGTCATGTAGTCGTCGGCGCCGACGCCGAGGCCCTTGACCTTGTCCTCGATGCCGGCGAGACCGGAAAGGATCAGGATCGGCGTCTTGATCTTCGACACCCGCAGCTGCTTGAGCACGTCGTAGCCGGACATGTCGGGCAGGTTGAGGTCGAGGAGGATGATGTCATAGTCGTAGAGCTTACCGAGATCGACGCCTTCTTCCCCGAGGTCCGTGGTATAGACGTTGAAACTCTCGGATTTCAGCATCAGTTCGATCGACTGCGCGACGGCGCTGTCATCTTCAATCAGCAAAACGCGCATGACAGTCCCCTATAGTCCGCCGCTCCGGGCGTCAGGTCGGCCGCACTTGCGGCACTCAAAACGCCTTTGAACAACTGATTCGGATCCTGACGACACATGGTTAACAAAATCTGATTCCCGTTCGCAAGCTCTAACCGTGCAATTTTTATCGAATCGCGCTAAGATATTGCGATAAACCAGCTTTTCTTATCCGTGCGTGCTCAAGCTCCACATTAAGAGGCGGAACTAACCGACTCCCCTGACTCGCCCTTCTTCTGATGGACGAGCGCTCTCAGTCACCAAAGACAGTGACGTAATGATTAACGATGCGGGTAAACACGAAGTTAAGCCCGGGCGCCAAAAGCGTGGAAACTTAAGGTTTTCGCAATGAAGGCGCTCGCGGAACAGATCGGCGATATCGACGGCGTCAATATTTATGGCCGCGTGGTCGGCGTACGCGGGCTGATGGTCGAGATCGCAGGCCCGGTCCATGCGATGTCGGTCGGCGCCCGCATCGTGATCGACACCGGCGGCAACCGTTTCATTCCCGCCGAGGTCATCGGCTTTTCCGGCAGCAACGCCGTGGTGATGCCGTTCGCGGGCCTTGAGGGCGTCAGGCGCGGCTGCCGGGCGGTGATCGCCAATGCCGCGAGCCAGGTGCGGCCTTCGCCGTCCTGGCTCGGCCGGGTTCTCAACGCGATGGGGGAACCGATCGACGGCAAGGGGCCGCTGACGCAGGGTCCGTCGCCGATGCCCTATCGCAATTCCCCGCCGCCGGCGCATGCGCGACAACGGGTCGGTGCGCCGCTCGATCTCGGCGTGCGCGCGCTGAATACGTTTCTGACCTGCTGCCGCGGCCAGCGGCTCGGCATTTTCGCCGGTTCCGGCGTCGGCAAGTCGGTGCTGCTGTCGATGCTGGCGCGCAACGTCGACGCCGACATCACGGTCATCGGCCTGGTCGGCGAACGCGGCCGCGAGGTGCTGGAATTCCTGCAGGACGATCTCGGCGAGGAGGGGCTTTCGCGCTCGGTGGTGGTGGTGGCGACTTCCGACGAGCCGGCGCTGATGCGGCGGCAAGCCGCCTACCTGACGCTCGCCATCGCCGAATATTTCCGCGACGAAGACAAGGACGTGCTGTGCCTGATGGATTCGGTGACGCGCTTTGCAATGGCCCAGCGCGAGATCGGGCTGTCGGCCGGCGAGCCGCCTACCGCCAAGGGCTACACGCCAACCGTGTTCACCGAATTGCCAAAACTGCTGGAGCGGGCGGGGCCGGGGACCGGCGTGGGCACCATCACCGGCATCTTCACGGTGCTGGTGGATGGCGATGACCATAACGAGCCGATTGCCGACGCGGTGCGCGGCATTCTCGACGGCCACGTCGTGATGCAACGCTCGATTGCCGAGCGCGGGCGGTATCCCGCCATCAACATCCTCAAATCGGTCTCCCGCACCATGCCGAAATCGGCCGATCCGGCCTATTTGCCCGTTCTCACCAAGGCGCGCCAGGTGATGGCGACCTATGCCGACATGGAGGAGCTGATCCGGCTCGGCGCCTATCGGGCAGGTTCCAGCCCGGAGGTCGATGAGGCGATCCGGCTGCATGAGCCGCTGGAGGGCTTTTTGCGCCAGGCCAGGGACGAGACCGCCAGCCTGGGTGAGGGGTACCGCCAACTAGCGCAGATCCTGACATCCTTGGAAACGGAACGCTAACTTTGTCAGGCCATCATCCGCCGCATACCGTTAACGATGCCGGCGGTGCCCCTTGGCGGAGCCGGCTCTGTCCCGCGTTCGGATTGGGACTTCTGGGGAGTATGAGTCGATGAAGTCACGTGAAACGCTGATCCGCCTGAAGAAATTTCAGGTCGACGAAAAGCGCCGCCGGGTTACCCAAATCGAGGGCATGATCGCCGATTTCCAGCGCATGTCGGTTGACCTCGAGCGCGAAATCCAGACCGAGCAGGAGCGGGCGGGTATCAACGATCCCTCGCATTTCGCCTACCCGACCTACGCCAAGGCGGCGATCCAGCGCCGGGAAAACCTGACCCGGTCCGCCGACGAGCTCCGCGTCCAGCTTGAAGATGCCAGGAGCCTGCTCAGCGAAGCCTTCGAGGAACTCAAGAAGGTCGAGCTGCTGGACGAGCGCGACCAGGCCCGCGAGCGCGCCGAAGAGAGCGCGCGGGAACAGGCCGATATGGACTCGATCGGATTGATGCGTGCCCGGCTCGGCGCGATCGCCTGACAAGATCCTGTTGCTCCGCAAATAAGACCCGGGCTGCAAGGCCCGGGTTTTTCCTTGGTCGTGTCCACGGATCGGCCACTTGGTGGACCCGATCGGCGCAAGGTATGGTACCACTGCGCCGGACTGCTCCCGGTTTACGAAGCGATGGGGGACCGTTTTTGGGGACGCCGAATGCTGACGCCAGCTGAGCTGGTCTGGCTCATCGCCGCGGTTGCGAAGGGGGATGAGGCCGCTTTCGAGCGCCTTTACGCTGCCACGCGCGCGAAACTCTTTGGCGTGGTGCTCCGTATCTTGCGGCGACAGGACCTCGCTGAGGAAGTCATCCAGGAGTCCTATATCAAGATCTGGAGCAGCGCCGGACAATTCAATCCCGGCCTGTCGTCGCCGATCACGTGGATGGCGTCGATCGCCCGCAACCGTGCCATCGATGTGGTGCGCAAGCGCCGCGAGACCTCGATCGAGGAGGAGCCGTCGGCGATGGAAGTAGCCGCCGACTCGCCGGATCCGCTGGCGCGCCGGGAGATGACCGAAGAGCTGAGGCGGCTGCTGGAATGCGTCGGCCGTCTGGAGCCGGATCGGCAGAAGCTCGTATTGCTGGCCTACTACAACGGCTGGAGCCGCGAGCAGCTGGCCGCGAAATTTCAGACGCCGGTGAATACGGTGAAGACGTGGCTGCGCCGCAGCATGATGGAGATCCGCGAGTGTCTCGGACTCTAGGAGTCGTGAATTTGGGAGTCCGTGGTTTTCAGGAGTTCTTGGATTTTGGGAGTTCTTGGACTTTAGATGGCCTATAGCGACGACCATATCGCGCTCGCCGCGGAGTATGCC